>NZ_JBXWPT010000003.1:0-305628 GCF_059612005.1 Ruegeria sp. CDSA141 | reverse complement strand
CAAAAGTCTTCCTGTCGGCCATCGCTCTAGCAGCCACCGTGCTGTTCTGGCTGTAAATCAATGAGTCTAGAGCCTAGAAAGCGGTTATTCCCTGAACGGCAACGAAATCCGCTTCACTGCCATCTGCTAACTATGACGGGAATGTCCGGTTCTTGCGGTTCGTTACCTGCTGCGCTCGCGAGTTGGAAGAGAGAGACAATCGGCAGCTTTGGGCTCGTCTGACCGAGGCCTTTCAAGGCGTGAAGGTCCGCTCTCAGGAACCGGTCTTGAGTTTGCAAAGGGCGCTTTCTGCGCATTGCTGCAATTGGGGCATCGCGCAGCATCGGTCCAAGTGGGCTCAGAGCGGTCGTTAGCTGCGTTCCGTCTGAATGACCGCTCTGCGGACCAAGCCGTCGTCCAATAGAGGGACCGCGACAACCGCAACGTGCGCATTGCAACCGCTGCGGAGGACACGTTGGGCGGGAAGCAATCATTCGCTGCAGATGCAAGCAGCTATGTTAGGATCTACGAGATCGGACATACAAACATGCGTAGGTAGCGATCTACAAGTCAGTCGGTCGACTCCTTTGAGGCTGTTTCCACGTTGTTTTCGCTCGCGTGCTCACTGCGAGCGTTCAATTCTTTGGGTCAGGCCAACTACATAGCCTATGACCCAACTTTCTAAGATCCTACTTCCAAAAGTAGTTCCGGGTTCACACTACTACCCAACGCTTATATCGCGATAAATTGGCGTTGAACGGGCTCTTGGTGTGCCGATAGTACGACCAGTAGCCCGGGAAGGCTCAGCCGTGTCGCGCTTCGAGATCGCCGGAACGCAAGGGCGTCATGCGCGGGATCAGCATGGGAACCATCGCCTGGTACGCGCGATACGTATCGCCAAACTCGCGCACCAGAGATCTTTCTTCGAACCATAGGCCAATCATCACGTAAACAGTCATCAGCCCGGCAAAGAGCGCGTGACCAACCGTCATGTGCGGCGTGCCGAGTAAGACTAGGATGACGCCAAGCTGCATTGGGTGGCGCACGAAACGGTAAAGTCCGGGCGTTTTAAACTCCGGTTTGGGCATAGGCTGAGCGCTGTTTGCAGTCCAAATCTGACGCAGACCAAACAACTCGAAATGGTCGATCAGAAAGGTGGAAAGCAAAACCAGAAAGACACCCAGTGCGCAGATGCCATAGGTCAGCCACGCCAGGGCACCATTGACGATCCAGATCGTTTCGGGCATCGGGCGCCATTGCCAAATGGCCAGGGTCAGAAACAGGGCCGATTGCAGCACATAGGTGCTGCGTTCTGCATCCGCAGGAATGATCCGCGTCCACCAGGATTTGAACGCCTGTCGCGCCATGAGGCTGTGAAAAAAGCCAAAGAGGAAGATCAGCCCGACATTGATGACGAGGGCGACGGGCCAGGCGGATGAGGTCCCATCGTTGATCGCTTTCGGAATAGGCAGTTGCAGGAGAAAGCCGATCATGTACAGAAAGGCTACATTGAAAAGAACATAGGCAGCGGCGCCATATAGGATCAGACCAGGGCGGTTCATAAGTCAGGCTCCAATTCATTATTGTTTCAGATGATCTCTGTTTGCCCGAGCCGGGTGATGCGATGCTTGGTCCTTTCATGGAGGTTTTCTGGTGATTTTCTGGAGACTTGGCGACTATGTGTCCTGGCCGCTGCCAAAGCGCTGTGCTCGGATACGAAAACAGCTTTATTTGGGTGCCGCGAATTGCGTTCAAGCTTTACGAAAAAACTGAATTCGCGCAGAATTCCCCTGTGAAATATGCTTTTGATCAATACGTTCTGGATGCAAGCCGCCTGCAATTGACGCGGGAAGACGTTCCAATTGCTACAGAGCCGCAAGTGTTTGCGCTGCTTCGGCATCTCCTTGAAAACCGTGACCGTGTCGTTTCTAAGGACGAAATTTTTTCGATTATCTGGAAGGGCAGGATAGTTTCGGATGCAGCCCTAAGCAGCCGCGTCAAAGCGGTCAGAGCAGCCATTGGAGATGACGGCACGCGGCAGGCTTTGGTCCGAACTGTGCACGGGCACGGGTTTCAATTTGTTGGCACGGTCGAGGAAACGCATGACAAGACCGGCTCTGCAGCGGTTTTATCGCAACCCTCCATTGCCATCATGGCAACCGTAATAGTGCATCCAACAGATGCTCAACGGGCCTTTGGTGAAGGGTTAGAGGACGATATTAGCGCAGCCATTGGTCGGGTTGGAACGATTTATGTCGCGCGATACTCTGGTCAGAATGACCCAAAGCAAGCTGCCGAGGAATTGGGCGTTCGGTACGTGCTTGGCCTCAAATTACGATTTGCGGGGAATGCATTTCGCTTAAACGCTTCTTTGTTGCATGCCGGACGGCAGGCAGAGGTTTGGGCAGATCGTTTTGAAGGGCAGCTTGACAACCCTTTTGAGGCGCAAGACCTGGTGGTTGCGGCCATTCTGGGCCGCCTCGTCCCCAATATCATGATGGTTGAAGTGCAACGCGCCTTGGCTGAGGCTGACTTGACGGATGCATATCATGAACTTCTGCGAGCGACGCCGCTTTGTATGCGGATGGACGCGGATGACAATCGGCAAGCCGTGGTTCATTTGCGACGGGCATTGGTATCAGATCCCAAACATGCCTTGTCACATGCAATGCTTGCGTGGTGTCTGGGACAACAGGCGATGTCCGACTGGGCCGTTGACGGACCAGCCGCGCTTGCAGAGGCGATGGAACATGGCAAAATCGCGCTTGACCTTGCGCCACGCGATGCGTTGGTTCTGACTTTCGTGGCCACGGCCGAGGTGGCTGCAGGGCAACATACTGCAGCGCGCCATCACCTTGAGTCTGCCCTTGCGTTGGACCCAAGTCTGGCTTGGGCCTGGGCCATGTTGGGAGCCGTGGAAACCTTCGCCGGGAACATGAACGAAGCAGTAGCAAACTACGAAAGAGCTTTGCGTCTTAGCCCGCATGATCCGATGCGGTTTAGCTATTATTTTGGCATTGGCGCCGCCCGATACGGATTGGGCGAATATGAAGATGCCTTATCTCTGCTTGAACAAGGTTACATTGAAGCGCCCGGCTCTACATGGGCACCGCGACTAATCTTAGCCTGTGCTGCCGAACTTAACCTGACCGACAGGATGCATGCCATGGCCGCAAAGGTTCGTAGCGTGAGGCCGGATGCCACTGCCGAAAAACTTGTAGAAGCAAGTGTCGTGAAAGATCAGGCATACCGTGATCGAATGCTCAGTTCATTTCGCAAGGCAGGTTTTTAAAACTCAGATCCCGCGCCAAGGGCTCAAGCGACCTTTCTGTTTGGTTGGTAGTGTTTCAGGCGCGCAATTTGTGTATCGCCGAATCCACGCAGGGAGACTGTCTCGGCCTCACTGAGTTTGAAATCGTCGATCAATTCGTCGCGCATCGAGTCGCATATCGTGATCTCCATGGGGTTTGATTGAGCTTGCAAACGCGCGGCCATGTTCACCGCAGGGCCAAAGACATCATAGACGTATTTCTGGACACCGACCACTGAGCCTACGACAGAGCCGCTGGCAATGCCGATGCGAGCGCGCCATTTGTGCGGGTGCGTTTGATTGCGCCGCTCCAGAAAGCGCATCATTTTGGCCGCGACCCGCGCAGCTGAAAGCGCGTGATCTGGCGTGGAGTGCGGTAATCCAGTCACTGCCATGTAGCAGTCTCCGATGGTTTTGATCCTCTCGCTGCCGTGATGCTCACCAATCTGATCGAATGCTGTGAAAATTGAGTTCAGCTCGGAAACCGTCACATTCGGATCGCCAGCTGCGGCCATCTTGGTAAACCCGACAAAATCCAGCATTATGACGGTCACCGGCTCGAACAACCGTGGTGTGACAAATCCGAATGTCATGAACTCCTCGTAAACCGATTTTGGCATCATGTTCAGAAGTAGTTTTTCAACCCGCCTGTTTTCCCGCTCCAACTCGCGGGTTCGCTTGTCAACCATGGCTGCATAGCTATCGACCATGGCTTCGGTCTCGCGCAAGCGTGAGATGTTGTGACCTTCGATGATAATTAACCTGTTGCCCTCGTGTTCCGCTTCATGGGCACTGAGTTCAACGACCAAAGTCCGATGTTTGACTTTCGTGCGAACCTCCACCGATTCCCTATCTGGCAGGTCTTTCAAGGCAATAGAAGTGTCCAAATTCAAAACTTGACCCTGTGCCGCGCTCCTGAACCATGTTTCGAACGTTTGGTTCAGCGAAACGATGACGCCGGTGTCGGCGTCAACGATACAGATTCCAACATTTATGGAGCCAAGTAGCTTTGCACTAATTTCCTGGATCTGCATGGAATTACCTAACAATCAGCGAACGTCGCGCTTCAACGGCGCTCAGTGTTTTGGAAAGGTCGTCTGGAGCAAAGCCCGCTTCGGTCAACGTTTTGTCTAAAAGCGCTATGACTTCATCGAACTGCACATTTGTGACGGTCAAGTGATGATGCCCGCTCGCCAATCGCTGATCCGTGTACTTAGCAGGGGCCCCAAGAATCGACGCGAAGAATTTAGTCTGGTTATCAATCAGTTTAGCCATGTCGACGTCGTCGAAGAATGGGCCAACGATATCGCTGTCCAGCACCCGATCATAGAAATTGACAATCACCGAATGCAACGCACGCATGCCGCCATATTTGTCAAAAAGCGGGAGTGATCTTTGGCGTTCGGACTGCCCTAGCATGGAATGTCTCCTGAGAATGACTTGCCCGGCGAATTCCGCCGGGCTTATGGCTTTTCATGCTCTGTGAATGATGATCTCGGCGTACTCAGCCGGAACAATCATCGCCTGAGTATCGGTCGAGTGATTGCGCGCAACAGCGATCAGGTCTGCTGCGAGTTGCGGTGCGCGCTCGCCGACGGCGTCAAAAGCTTTGTGCATTGGACCGTATATTTCGCGCCACCGTTCCACCCAATGTTGCGGCGAACGTTCACGGAAGGTGAAATGGCGTTTCGTGATTTCAATTTTTTGAGCTTGTGCCCCAAAGAGCTCCTGCAAACGCGCCTTGGTACCCCACTCCAACGGAGAACGAACGCCCGAAACCGGTGGCACATGCCGTCCGATCGTTCGAAAGACTTCGCCTATGAAACTTTCTGGCGTCCAGTTGGCAAGACCGATGGTGCCTCCGCTGCGGCAGACGCGCAGCATTTCATCAGCAGCCGCCTGTTGATTGGCCGTAAACATGACACCAAATGTAGATGTGACATGATCAAAAGATGCCCCCTCAAAAGGCAGGTCTTCTGCGTCGGCTTCCCGAAATGAAACGGTTAACTGCTCGGCTTTGGCGCGGGCGGCACCCGCGCGCAACAGACTGGTAACATAGTCTGTGGAAACGACATTGCAGTGTCTCCGCGCTGCAGCCAGGGTTGCGTTGCCGTTTCCGGCGGCAACATCCAGAACGCGGGCGTCGGGTCGCAAATCCATCGCCTCTGCAAGGGTCTCACCAACGATTTGTAAGGTCGTGCCTACGGCGGCGTAATCACCTGACGACCATGTAACGCGTTGTTTTGATTTGACCGCGGCCAGATCTGGTGCGGTGGCAATTGAGGCGGCTGTGTTCATTGTCTGTCTCCATTGATTTCGCTTTCAATGGAACAACTCTTGCCAAAAGCCGGGATTTGAAACTTGCAGAAGACCTGGAGAACATCTGATGTTTCCTGCAGGTTTGTCTGTTTCTAGTTGTTTCGATTGAAATCGTTGGATCTCCTCGTTCTGCGTGGCGCCCTGTCAAGTTGAGTTCGACGATTGCCGCTGACGAATGTCCGCTATGCGGGTGCGGCTGCAACACCCGGATTGAGTGTTCAATGTCTGGAATGGCCCGGGATTGTCAGCGGCCAATGTCGGCTCTCGGCAGATCGCTTCGATTTATTCATAGTGCAGCATCGGTCAAAGTGAGCTCAGAGCCGCCATACGCTGCGTAGTGCATCAGAGACCGCTCTGCGGACCGAGCGGTTTTGCCCATGTAGCGTATTAGTGATATCGACATAACGTCAGCGTACATATCCTTCTGGCAATGCCGACCCCATTTCTGGAGGAGGTTCAAAAGCGACCAAAAGTGAAGAGTTCAATATTTCGGAAAACCAGTGCCGCCTGCATTCTGGCCTTCTCCCTTTTTCAAAGTGGGGCAGCTGCCGAAAACGCCTCTAACCCACTTTCAAAAGGTCGGAACACAGATCTCAGAATTCAGCATACTGACGGAAATAGCGGTAAAAAAACAGACTATTTCATTGATGGCGCCTTCATGGCGCTAGACAATTTGAAGATCAAATACGAGCTTCACTACAACAATATATCAGCAAATGGGATGTCTTCCAGCGACTGGGAAAAGGCGCTCGTTAAATTGATATACTTCCCAACGGAGGGCTTGCTCAATGAGACTTGGGGGTACCGCGCGGCGGTGGGCCTCGACTGGATAGTTGAGTTTGGCAATGATGACCAAGGTATTGGGACAGGTTCAGATCAGCTCGGACCGTTCGTCGGGGTCGCCTTTGGAAACCAAGATACTGGTCTTTCACTTATCCCCTTGGTACAGCATTTCTTTGACTACAATGGCGATACCGACATCAGCCAGACGGCGCTCAGGTTAATCGCGCTACAACCCTTCGCAACCGACTACTGGGCCAAGTTGGATTTGAAAGTCCCATATGATTGGGAAGAAGATGCATGGTCTGGCTCTGCAGAAGTCCAGATCGGATACAACATCAACGAAGGCATCGCAGTCTACGGCGAAGCGCTTCTGGGAATTGGTGGCAACCGATCTTTTGATGAAGGATTTGGTGTAGGCCTTCGCTTCCGATACTGAACCTTTAGCCTTTTCCGACTTGGTCTCAGTAAACGTTGTTTGTTTATGACCGCTCAGGGCTCGATGCGGTCGTTCTTAGAGTTTGGGCGAATGTCTGCAGTGCGGACAAAGCCACCATTTGGTCAATGTCCGCTTTACAGAAGCGGGATTCGGTGGCGGGCTAAGCCTCCCTGTTCGATCGTTTGAACGCTGCCGGGGACATCCCGGTCCATTTCCGAAACGCCCGTGAGAATGCCGTGGGATCGGTATACCCGAGCCTTTGCGCTGTCTCGCCAACCGACGTATTACCATCGATGAGAAGGCTTTCAGCGGCATCCTGTCGTAAACGCGCAATCACCTGCGAGGCCGTCTGGCCATAGGGCTTCAGCCGGTTGTTCAGGGTTTCGCGGTGAAAGCCGCAAAGATCGGCCAACGCGTCGACACCAAATCCTGGTTCAGCCAGATGAACCCGTATCAGTCCTTCCAGTCCGGCGAGGAAGTCCAGCGGTGCTGCCAGATCATTGTCCTTGATCCTGAGGTCTGATGGGTTTTCCAATGCATCCTGCGTTAGTCGGTAGCTCAGCCAGTTTGACGGAAACCTGATCGAAAACCCCCGTGGTCCGCACTCGATTGCTTTGACGCCATGAAACTGTTCGGGAAGCGCATTTGGATCGCAGACTTGCAGAATGATCTGGTGGGGGTCCCATCTGAAATCCAGAACCCGATGCAACAGCGATATCCAGATGCTGGCCAGAAACGCATCAGCCTGAGCTGGCGACACAGCGATGGCAAAGTTCCGTCTGGCGTTGAAATACGCATGCTCCTCTTCGACAAGGAGCGATTGAGTGACAGCATTCGACTCCTTGGAAACGGCTTGTGTGAACCGCGTAAAGAAATCCCCCAGTGTCACCGCATCCGCCAGCGTGTCACCGAGCGGCAGAAACCGAACAAGGTCGACCGACTCACCGACCTTGGCGCAGAACTCCGGCGATGTGGCGTCGGCCACAGCCTGAAAAATCCGGTAGACGGTGTCGTGCTGCACGAAATTCTTCCGGTCCATTACCTGCGCTTCGTTCAGCCCCAGCGGATCGAGTACAAAGGCGGGTTCAATGCTCACCTTGCGTAGGGCGGCGATGACAGGGCTCGCAATGGCAGCCCTGACAAGCGGCAGCCCTTTGTCTGATTTTTTGATGATTCCGTCCGCCATCATGCCTCCTGTTACGCAGAGTTAGGACGATGGCATCGGAAATTCCTACTGAAAACTTTTCAAACCTTGCAGTTTGCCAAAACAAAATTTTCGCGCTCGGCAAACTGACAGGTAATTTTTTGGCGCGGTCCCTAAGCTCAAATTGGAAAAGCAACTTCTGTGATTCGCTGAAAGGAATACCTCCATGATCACGAAACTGGCCCAAGTTCTGACGACAACGACCCTTGTCGCAGGTCTTTTGTCTTCAACCCATGCCGCTGCACAGGAGGAAAGCTTTCCGATCCTCTTCACCAACGTCCATGTCTTTGACGGGGTGAACGAAGAGCGGATCGAGAATGCCAATGTGCTGGTGGTCGACAACCTGATCGCCGATGTCTCGACCGAGCCTCTGGCTGTGGCGAATGCCCAGATCATCGATGGCGGCGGGCGCACGCTGATGCCGGGGTTGATTGATGCGCACGTACACATGGCCATCACCGAACCGATTGCGGATCTGAGGGACAATTTCGACTGGATGTACTGGGGGGCCACATCGACGGTCGAAGCAGAAAAGATGCTGTTGCGCGGCTTTACTTCTGTCCGCGATGCGGGTGGGCCAGCGATGGGGCTTCAGAAGGCCATCGACCGCGGAAAAGCCGTGGGTCCGCGGATCTATCCGTCCGGCCCCGTGATCTCGCAGACCTCCGGGCATGGCGAGCACAGGCACTACACGGAACCGCACCCCAATTTCGAAGGGTCCTCGCCCTCGTTCTTCAACCAGCACCTTGAGTTTCTTGCTGACGGTGTTCCGGAAGTTCTGCGCGCGACGCGGGAGGCACTGCGTCTGGGCGCATCGCAAATAAAGGTCATGGCGGGCGGTGGTGTGTCCTCTAGCGTGGATCCGCTGCACACCGTTCAGTACTTGCCCGAAGAACTAGAGGCGGCAGTGCAGGCTGCGGCGGACTGGGATACCTACGTCCTTGTCCACGTCTACAATGACGAGAGCATTCTGCGATCCATTGAAGCGGGTGTCCTGAGCATCGACCATGCGCAATTGATGACTGAAGTGGGCGCGCAGGCGATCAAGGACGCGGATGTCTGGGTCGTGCCCTACTATTCTCTTCTGGGGCTGGATGAGGAGGTTGTCACGAAGGTGCTTGGCCCACTCGCTGCTCCCAAATTTCTTGCAGTTCAGGCCGGAGCCAGAAACCAGATGAAGTTGCTGAAGGAATTTGGCATCGAAAAGGTCGTCTTTTCCACCGATATTATTGGGGACCCTGCGGCCCTCACCAAACAGAACGATGAATTCAAGTATCGACTCGAAGAGTGGTCTTCTTACGAAGTTCTTTTGCAGGCTACGTCTAAGGCCGGTGAATTGCTTGCCCTGTCAGGTCAACTCAACCCCTATCCCGCGGGTCCACTCGGCGTGATTGCAGAAGGGGCCTATGCGGACATTTTGCTCGTCGAAGGAAACCCGGTCGAGGATGCCCTGATCATGACCGACTACGAGAACAACTTCGATCTGATCATGAAAGACGGCGTGATCTACAAGAACACACTCGACTGAGTGTCGCGCGGGGTGAAGTTACCTCGGCATCCCGCGCACCCAAAACACTGAAAGAAAGGCCACTCGATGAAACAGCTTAAACAGATTGCAGTGACGGCAAGCGCGTTCGTATTCGCGGCGAGCGTTTCGTTTGCGCAGGACGCTTTGCCTCAAACACTGTTCACCAACGTCCATGTTTTTGACGGTGTGAACGAAGCGCGGATCGAAAATGCCAGTGTTTTGGTCGAGGGAAACCTGATTAAGGAAGTTTCGACCGATGCCATCGACGCGCCGGACGCCACCGTGATTGATGGCGGCGGTCGCACGCTGATGCCCGGGCTGATCGACAGCCACGTTCACCTGAACCTGACCGGTCTGTTCACAAGCTTTGGTGGCGCGGAATATGCCAATTGGGATGGTATTGGCGCAATGGCGGCTGCGAACGCGCGTGACTACCTCATGGATGGTTACACGACTGTTCGCGATGCCTGTGGTCAAGGCGATGCGATGAAGAAACTAATCGATCAGGACATCGTCGTCGGACCGCGGGTTTACCCAAGCGGTGCCTGCATCGGTCCGCAATCCGGTCACACGGACTGGCGCAGCCCGCGTGCCCGCGCCGAAGGTGGCCCTGTCACACAGGTCGAGGAACTTAATCTCGCGGTCGTCGCGGACGGCGTAGACGAAATCAGAGCAGCCGCGCGCAGAAACCTCAGCTTCGGCGCCACGCAGATCAAGCTTACGGTTGGCGGTGGTGTTTCCTCTGAATTGGACCCCCTCTGGTCCGTTGGATACAGCGTGGAAGAGATCAAAGCCGCAGTGGACGCGGCCGCATTTTATGACACATATGTGTTCGTACACGCCTATACAGACGAGACTGTTAAACTGGCTCTCGATGCCGGAGTGAAGGTCATTGACCACGGCCAGATGGTCACCGAAGAAACCGTAAAGCGCATGGCAGATGAAGGTATTATCTGGTCGCTTAATACGGCGGGGTTCTCACCGATCCTGTTTGAGCACCCCAACTTTGCGCCCGGCACGCCCGCAGGTATCAAACTCGCGGTTGCTCAGGACCAAAGCAAAGATCTCATTGAACTGGTCAAGAAGTACAAACCCAAGATTGTGCACAATGTTGATACAGTACTTTCAACGCTTGATCAGGGCCGTGCTCACCGCGATTTCGAAAAGTACCAGTTTGCGGACTGGTTCGGAAATCATGCCATGCTGGTTTCGGCCACATCGGCGGGGGGCGAGCTGGCGCAATTGACGGGACAACGCAATCCTTACCCCGAGAAACTGGGCGTGATTGAAGAAGGCGCCTATGCCGATATCCTGATCGTCGATGGCAACCCGCTTGAAGACTTGTCCGTATTGGGAGCCCAACCGAAATGGTTTGACGCAGAACCCCGCCAAGAAGGTTTTGATACCATCCGCGTAATCATGAAGGACGGCAAGTTCTACAAGAATACGCTGGACTGAAAAGCTCAGGCATTTTGCAATCTGCCCATGCCTGCGCCGGATCGAACCTTTTCTGGCGCAGGCAGACAAGCCAAACAGCAATCCCCCGCTGAAGGAAGAATCAAATGCGTAAATCTCCGATACTCGCCGCAGTGCTCAGCGTCACCGCTGGACTTGCGCAAGCCCAAAACACGACAGTTTTCACCAATGCCAACGTCCTGACGATTGATGACGAATTCTCGGTGGCGGAGGCGATGGCGATCCGGGGCAGCCGTATTCTAGCGGTCGGGGCTGAAGCGGATGTGATGGCCGAAGCTGGGGAAAATGCGTCGGTTATTGATCTGGCGGGAAACACGATCATGCCCGGCTTCATTGACGCGCATTCGCATCCAGTGGGCGGCGGCGCGTCTTCTGTTTTTGACAACGTGGGCATCGACCGTTTTTCCACAGTCGAAGAGGCGCTAGTGTACATGAAAGAAGCCACAGAAGGCCAAGGTCCTTTAGATTGGGCGTTGTTTGTCAACCTCGATCTGGCGACGCAATCCTTTGCCGATGGCCTAGTTACACGCGATCATCTGGACGCAATCGCGCCAGACACGCCGATGGTCATCTGGCAAGCCGGTGGCCATAAGATGACAGTTAACTCCGTGATGCTGGACTTGATGGGGGTTGCCGATGACGCACCGGATCCTGAGGGTGCCCAGTTTGGGCGTTTCGACGACGGTCGCCCCGACGGAAACTTGTCTGGAGCCGCACTGTTATTTGGCGCACTCGGCGTTATTGAACCCTATAACACCTATGATCGGATCGATGGTTCAGTTGCTCTGGCGAAAGACTGGAATGCGCAGGGGCTCACAACTCTCGGGGTTGCCGGTGTAGCGACACCGAAAGATTGGGGCGTATTCGAGGAGCTAGCTGCGCGAGACGATTTTCCCTTGCGGACCCGTCACTACCTTCAATGGGGCGCCTACGTATTGTGGGATCAGGCTGGTGTGGCCCCCGGTCAGGGCGATGAAAAGTCCCGTATAATTGGCTGGAAGATCAGCGCGGACGGATCCAACCAAGCCTTTACGGGTTTGCAGCGCGAACCTTACCTGAATTCGGACAACCTTGGTCTGGCCTATATGAGCCAAAAAGACATCGACACTGCGGTTATCGAAGGCACGAAACGTGGCGGACAAATGGCCATGCACGGCAACGGAAATGCCGCCATCGACAATATTATTTCTGCGGTCCAGAAAGCACGCGATGCAGGTGTCGATGTTGTGCGCCCTCGAATTGAACATTGCTCGATCACCGAAGATGACCAGATCGCCAAGCTCAAAGAACTGGACATGTCCTGCTCTTTCCTGATTGCGCATGTCCTTTACTGGGGCGCGGCGTTCCGAGACACTGTGTTTGGACCTGAAAAAGCGGTGAAACTGGATCGCACCGGCAGCTTTGAGAAGGCCGGTGTGCCCTATTCTCTGCACACGGATTATTCCGTCTCGGTTCTTTCTCCGTTGGAAATGGTAGAAGCCGCAGTAACAAGATCCTTGTTTACGGACCCGGATACGGTGCTGGGCGAACACGAAAGAGCATCGGTGGATATGGCTCTACGGGCGATTACCAGCGTCCCGGCCTTTCAACTCCTGTCAGAAGAAGAGATCGGCAGTCTTGAGGTCGGCAAACTAGCCGATTTCGTGATCCTGGCCCAAAATCCCCGTGACATAGCCGCCGACCAAATCGCAGAGATCGAAGTGGAGCAGACCTGGATGGACGGGAAGAGGGTTCATTGAGGTTCTTGGGTTCCAACCGGCATCGTTGGCTCACATCGATCCTTATCCCGAGAAGATAAACTCAACACGGGGAGTAAACAAAAATGAAATATCTGATCTGGACGGCGTTCCTCGCGCTAGCCTCGACGGCTTCGGCACAAGACAATGGGGAAAACATGCGCACCTTCTTGTTCATTGGCACGTCCAACAGTACCGCTTGGGAAATGCAGATCGAGAATCCGGGAGATCGCGCGGCCAGCGTAAAAGATGGGATCGAAGCGCTCGGCGGCGAGCTCCTGAGCTACTACTGGGGCCTCGGAAACGGGAAGAATTACATCACGGTCTCACTTCCGGACGATCCCACCTTCATCGTGGCTTTCTACGTCAGCCGCCTCGGGGACGGTCTGCTGAACGATTACCAGATGATCGAATTGATGAGCAGTGCGGACATGGCCGAAGCGCTGTCCCGTGTGCCCGAGATCAAGGCACAGGATGATTTGAAGTAGTGGAACGCGAAGCTGGAAGAGCGCCATGAGACAAAGACCCTATTTGATAGTCGCATTGGCACGGTTGAAACAAACCATGAGCATCTGCGCTGGGGTGGCGGTCATCGCTTCGGGCGCGTCAGCCCAAGAGAACAGCACGGTACGGCAACTGGAAGCGGCGGCCACCGCATCGCTCGGGGGGCCAGCGTCAGCTCAGGCGCAATTGGAGCAGGACAGGCTCCGGCGTCTTGAGGATTCCAGATTGCCGGGGCTGGATCGGTTTTTTGATCCCTTCGAGCAGGCGCGCGAGGCTTTTGCCAAACGCACCGGGTTGAATTTGTCCTTCGACTACCAAGCGTTCTACCAGAAATCTTCAGACAGCCTGAGTGGCACCGACGAGTCCGCTTCCGGGCAGGCGCGGATCATTGGCAACTGGGAACTCCTGAATCGTGGCAACGAAAATGCGGGCAGCTTTGTCTTCATCCTCGAAAACCGTCATCGTCTGGGAACGGATATCGCCCCGGGCAGTCTCGCGGGCGAAATCGGGTATCTCGGTGTCACGGCAACGACATTCAGCGACACGGATTCTACACTTTCGGTCGCTTATTGGTCGCAGGCCCTGTCCGGCATCAACGGCGGCTTCGTGGCCGGTCGCATCGACCCCGGCGATTATTCCGATATCCTTGGCTACGTGAACCCGCGCACGACCTTTTCGAATTTTTCAATTCTGTTCAGTCCAGTCCTTCCCATTCCCGATCCTGGCTTTGGCGTTGCTGGCGGTGGGTACTTTACAGATCAGATCTACGCGCTTGGCGTGGTCAGCGATGCCAATGGATCATTGACGGATGTAGACTGGTTTCCCGGCGGTTCGGAGTTTTTCACCTACGGTGAGATCGGCTGGACGCCTGCAAGAGACCAACGATACCTCACCAATGTTCACCTCGGTGTCTTCCATGTGGACGACAGAGAAGACGCTGGCGTGCCTAGCAGTCATGGCGCAATGTTGTCAGGCAATGTGACCCTTGACGAGAGCATTATGCTGTTCGGCCGCCTCGGCTGGTCCGACGGTGATGCCCCGATTGCTAGACGTGCGGTCAACGCAGGGGTCATGTGGCGACCCGGGTTTTATGACGACTTGTTCGGATTTGGCGTGACGGTCGCCGACCCGGCCGATCAAAGCCTTGACACGCAAACCACCGTCGAAGCGTTTTACCGATTGGATATTTCCGACAACCTCGCGCTTACGGCAGATGTCCAGTATCTGAAAAATCCCGGCTTCTCCGACGATGATCCTTTGGTGTTCGGGCTGAGGTTGAGATTCAATTTGTAAGACAGAAAAAAATCCGAAACCTCAACCTAGCACTTAGTATTCTGAGAGCCGGCCTCCGTTGATTAACCCGCGCGTCAAGTCAATGTAGAATTACAGGCTAATGATGATTGGATGGCTTCTCTGACACAGTTGAAAACTCTCGTTTTCGAGAAGCTTGTCACAGTTGTGCCAGACAAGTTCGCGTTGCAAGCCGAATGTAGCATAGCTCCCTTTCGAAACCCGGCGCTCAAAACCACAATCGTAGCTCGAGCTCAGTGAGAGAGAGGGCAAAGCAGACGTTCGCAACCTATCCTCCAACGGCAAGTTTGGGCTCGGAGCAGACATCCGACTAGTTCTGTCGAATGACTACTTTGTGTCGGTTACCAGCCCCTGCCCAATCAATGGATCAGCTTCTGCAGTTCCCTGTCAGTGCGGATCAATTCATTGATGGTCTTGCGCAGTTCCTCAGCTTCTCTGGACCTTTGTCCATGTCTCCAGGACGGATGGTCAGGTCCTGATGCATGCCCACCTCTAGCCCCATGCATGCGGCAGACACTCCAGCCTCGAACGGCGGGTGCGCGGCACCGCTTGCCAGTGGATTTCGCTGCGGCGATACATCTGGGCGCATCATTGAGCCGTTTGGTGGGGTCCATGAGGTTGTCGTCACTTTTTGTCATCCGACCGCCCCCCGTTTTGAACATTGCCAACGATTGCCTGCCCACCATCATTGACCTCGACGCGCTCGACGCGGACGGTTTGATCTGCCTTGGATCGATACCGTTTCAGGGTTTCAACCTGATTGGTGAAAGTGCGCGAAAGTTTGTTGAGCGCTCGTTCCGCTGAATCTTGCTGTGGAAGAGATTTTACGTGATTGAGCCTGCGCGCCATCATCATCGTTGCCTGATGGATCGCGCCCATTTGTATTGCCAGCATGGCTTCGATCTCGTCTTGCGGCCCTACCCCGGCAACAACGGACATCACGAAGTTCGACGCGTTCTCAGAAACTGAGCTGTCCTGTTGTCCGAGAATTGCGACTTGATCCATCACGCCTTCGAAGAACCGATAATCGATTGTGCCGAGCTCATGCATCGCTAAAGCACAAGCCGCCTTTGGATCTTTTCCTTTGTGGCCAACTGTAAGTCTCCGCGCCTCTTCATCGAAGTCCAACTTGATGTCCGGGGCCCGAACGCTTGATTTCTTCCGTTCCTTCAAATCCGCAATCGCATTGGTCTCCGCTTCGGTAAGCTCGGAATTCTTTGTCTGCAGATCGTTGCCTTTGTCTTTCTGTGTCTTGCTCATGTCCGCCTCGCGTAACAGGGAGTGGTTAGTATTAGTGTTCCGTTTCAGAACCGATGGACCGTCGAGAAATCGGCCTGACGGGTTCTGGTTTGAAACCATGGGGGGTCTTTGGGTTCTCAAACGGAACCACAGAGGATGCTGACGGGTCCGTCTCAGAACCGCGTTTTGTTTTTTCGGGCTGCCAGAGCCGCCAGTTGTTAGTGGCGGCTTTTTTGCCGGACCGGGTTTGTGTGGTCTTAGTCGTTAACCGCCATTCGTGGGCGCGACGGTGATACCAGTTGCCTTCCTGCTCCAGCACAAGAAAGCCTTTGTCTTTCAGATCCTCGAAAGCGCGCTGAACGGTGGCCTTGCCCAATCCCAAGATTTCTGCCGCCTCGTTCATTGACAGAAACAGCTTGCCGTTGTTGCCGCCATTGAAGCGGGTGTGAAGCTCCAGCCAGAGCTTCACTGCAGGTCCGGACAGAGCACGCCACGCCGGGGACTTGATCATGGCGTACGGCAGAGGAACGTATTGACCCTCATCCGACCTTTTGCCATTGGGAGGCCGGCGTCTACTCATTGCGATACCCCCGCTGGAAGTGTTCGGGCAACTTATCCAGTTCGGGCATGTCGCGGCCGATATGCGCCCGGACGAGCTGAGTTAGGCCAGATTTGGACACACAGTATCCGAGTGTGTCCCATGCCGCTCCCCCGGCCGGAAATTGCGGTCTCTGACGCTGAAACAGCCATTGGATACCGTCCCTGCAGACAGAGACGCGGTAGATACCATGGCGAAAGAGTTCGCCCTGGTAGTTCTCAGCGGTTTCTCGATGATCGGTCTGGGAAAGGGGGCCGTCTTCCAGCCCGCTTTCATAGCTTTGATTGCGCGATTTGGAAAAGGACCCATCAGCCATGCTCGATCCGTCCGTTCCGTAATATCACCCGTTCGACCGAGTTGCTTTGAGGCGACCAGTAGTACCGACGCTCGTTTTGTCTTGTCGGCGCGGGGCATCCTGTGGCATCAACTGGACTTGCTAGGGTGGCAGTTGATGTCACTGGAAAAGCCCCATCTCCGCGCTTGGAGTTGGGGTTTTTCATTATGCAGCCTCGTTGTTGGGATCGGTGCGCCGAGCCGCCAGCCAGGCGTTCAGATCAGCGCCGTGATAGGCGATCCGCCGACCGATGCGAAGAAAGGCCGGACCACACATGCGGTGACGCCATTGAGCCAACTTCTCGCGATTTCCCAGCAATTGCATTTCAGGGTCTTCTGGGAAATAGACCCGGTCGTCATTGAAGACGTTTGCCATCGTTGAAATCCTCTTGGATCAGTTGCGATGGCATTAACTTGCCCTTGCGGCAGGCCCACTAATAGCTGCCGAACTTTGAAAAACTTGTAACGAGTTAATACCGCAGTTGGCTGTGAAAGCTTTTTCAAATTGTAAATTTTTACGAAATTACAATATTTTAAACCTGACCACCACTGCCAGAACCGTATCACTCAGAACGGAATCTCGGAACCGTCGTCTTCGTTGCCTTGGATTGCACTATCAAAATTATCCACGGCTTCGGGGAATTCGGTTTCATCCTCTATATAGGTTGGCGTGGCCCCTCCCTTGGTATTCCAATTCGCTACAATTGAGATTTCGTCCACCGCCTTTTTCGGAACCAAACCGGTTTCATCGCCAAGTCCGAATTGCACACCGTTTGCTTGCACCCACATCGCAAGGCTTTCTTTGACGCTTTTATTTTTCTGTTGTTTCAAAACAGCCTGCCAAGCTGCCACAGCACAGGCCAGTTTAGGTGAGTATCTGGGTCCGGTTTTGTCGTCCAAGCCCCCTGTAGAAGAGTTTGGAAAGAAAAAACGCGGTCGAATGCCTCGACCATTGAGCCAGCGTTTTAGGTCGTCTACCTCGACAGTTGTCTGCTCCCAATTCGGCTCTTTGAAAACCCACAACTCATCGGCGCCCCTGGCCACCTGAATTGGCCCACCTATATGCAGGCGGCCTTCGCCCGATTGACAACTTACCAAATGATCGAATTCAACTCGCTCTTCTTGATATGGGTCCAGTTCTAGTTTGACAGTATGATAGACCGGCTCTCCCATTATGCTTAAATCTGGCGAGTAGTTTTTAACTCCACGGGCCGGGTAGCTAATTTTCGCGCGAAGACGGTTTCCTAAAATCGCGGCTCTCAGCGCCTTTAGTACAGGCTTCAAATCATCGTAGTCTTGGCGCTGTTTGGTCTTTGGCACGCCATGCTCATCATAGATTCTAACGTTGTCCTCTTGATCCCATAGCTCGACATGCTGAGATGGGTTTTCACCAATTATTAGTATGGCAGCGTCAACTACTGACAATTCGTCACACAGTTTCCAGTAGAACAGTGGATCTTCGTTGTTGCTAACCATCAATTCCTCCAACAAATGAATTCCATTCGGCAAGAAGAGAGCGCCGACGCTCCAACAAATCTGACCGTGCATACGCCCGCTCCACATCAGACCCAACTTGATGGGCCAAAGCTGCCTCTGCCAGTTCACGCGGCGCGTTTGCGGCCTCCGCCGCCCAATCCCGAAACGAACTGCGGAAGCCATGAACAGTGACGCCATCCTGCCGCATCCGGCGCAGCAGCATCAGCATGGACATGTTCGACAAGGGCTGATGCCGCTTTTGACCCTCGAACACATAGTCAGAGGCCAGCGCCCGCAGCGGCTCCAGAATGGCCAGCATTTCGTTGGTGAGGGGGACACGATGGACCTGCCCGCCCTTCATGCGCTCTGCCGGTATGGTCCACAGACGCGCATCGACGTCGACCTCGGGCCATTTCATCTCCAGCACTTCGGAGGTTCGGCAGGCAGTCAGAATGGTGAATTGCAGCGCCTTGGCTGCCATGGCCGAGCGCTTCTGCAAATCGGCATAGAACGCGGGTACCTCTTGCCATGGCATTGCGTCATGGTGCTGGACCTTGGCCTTGACGGTGGGCAGCACCTTGCCTTCGCGGATCGCGGTCACCGGGTTCTCGCCTGAGCGGAAGCCCTTGGACTTCGCCACGTCGAGTACGGTCTTGATCCGCTGCGACAATCGCTTTGCGGTTTCGTGTTTCTCGGTCCAGATGGGGGACAGGCACATCAACACTTCGGGCTGATCAATGCTGTCGACTGGCATGCGCCCGATCTTTGGGAACGCATAGTCGCGCAAGGTGTTGAGCCACTGATGCCCATGCTTTGCATTCTTCCACGTCGGTAGGCGGTCAATGTGAACCTGGCGGCTGAGTTCTTCAAAGGTTGGGATTTCGCGCTTGGCATTGAAACGCGGGTTCAACCCGGCTTTCGCCATCCGACGATATTCGAGCGCTCTTTCTCGAGCCTGGCTCAAAGTGACAACATCTGCGCCACCCAAACCAAAATCCGTCCTCAGCGGTGCACCCTTGCGGTTCTTCTGCCCTTTGACCGTTACGCGCACAATCCAGCGCCGTGCACCTGATGGATCAACAACAAGGTACAAGCCAGAACCGTCGCCATGCCGACCCGGACCGAGATTCTCTACCAGCTTCTTTGTCAGCTTCCCGCTGAGCGCGGCCATGAAAATACCACAAAATATACCACTCAATAAAAGTATACGAGTATGATCGGATAAAATCCAACTAAACCCACGAACGCGGCTACAGTCATAAAAGACAGAGGTTTAAACAACGTAGTGTGTCTAACCAAAATTTTAGAAAATCACCAAGTGGCGGACCGAGGAGGATTCGAACCCCCGACCCCTTGATTCGTAGTCAAGTACTCTATCCAGCTGAGCTATCGGTCCGCGTTGGTGAGGCGCTGTTTAGACCTGCCGCCCGAGACGTGCAAGCCGATTCTTCAAAAAAAAATCAAAAAGTCATGTCCCCACGCGGAAGGCTGATTTCAAAGACAGTTCCCTCGGGGCCCGTCTCTTTCAAGACCAGATCACCCCCGTGCCCGCGCACCAACTCCTGAGAGATTGCCAGCCCCAGGCCAGAGCCGCCCTTTCGGACCCCCCCCTGGAAAGGCGTGAACAGGTTTTCGCGTGCTTTGGGGGGAAGGCCCGGCCCCGTGTCGCGGATTTCGATGCACCACGTGTCGTCGTATTCACACCCGGCAATGGTAACCCGACCAAGTTTTCCGGAAGCAACCAGGGCCTGTCTTGCATTGCGCACGAGGTTCATGATGACTCGGTACAATTGTTCGGGGTCCGCGCGGGCGACAAGCGCTTCGGGCACTTCGTTCACGATCTCGATGCAGACATCGGCAACGGCGAGCTGTTCGCTGGCCGCGACATCCGCCGCGATTGCGCGTATCGGTACCATTGTCAGAGTGGGCGCGGGCTCTTCCGCGCGGCCAAACGCCAATGTGCTTTCACAAAGGGACACAGCCCGGGTGATGGAATTCACCAGTTTTGGTGCCATCCGCCGCACCAGCGGATCATCGCTGGCCTCGATCCGGTCCGTAAACAACTGCGCCGACGTCAAGATATTGCGCAGGTCATGGCTGACTTTGGCTACGGCCCCCCCCAGCTGCGCCAGCCTTTCTCGCTGTTTAAGCGCCTGGGTCAGGTCAGTTTGCAGCATCTTCAGTGCTTCCTCGGCCTCGCGCAGCTCCGTTACCTTCGAATTCGGTGTGATTATGCCACGCGCGTCCTCTGGCGCACTGGCATAGCGCTGCATGTAGCCGACAACGCTTTTGATGGGGCGCACAAGTACAACGCGCACAGCGAGAAACAGAAAAAACGCCGTGATGATGGAAATGACAAAAGACAGGCCGAGAATACGCAACCCGTAGTCAACCATCGCCGTTCGCAAGGGCATGCTGTCCGTGGTGACTTCGATCAGAAGGCCTGCACCCTTGACGGGCTCTCCGATGACCCGGATGACTTCGTTTTCGGGCTCAAAGAAGCGGCTGATCGCATCCCGGATCAGAACCCAGGGGCTTGCATCCCGCAAATCGAACGTTTCGGCGATTGCGCCCGGAATAGGCGACGACAACATCAGTTGCCGAACCTCATCCCGTCGCAATACGACATTATAGACGCCTGCGTTTGCCAGCAGTTCCGCCTCAAGATCTTCCGCCAGCATATCGTCCGCCAGCAAAGCCAGCGAGGCGATCTGCGCGCGTTCGAGCCTGTTCAGCAGAAAATCCTCGCGAAACCGGGCGATCGACGGGACAAAGATCAGGACTTCGGCCAACATGACGAAGACCGTCGTCAGGATCAGAAATCGGCCCGACAGCGAGTTCAATTTGCGCCCCTCCTCAGGTCAGGGAATCCAGCGCTGGACGAACCTGACCACTCGTTTAACTGTCTGATTCTCAAACAGCCTTGGCGAGAAATAAGCACCCGCCACACGTTTGTTAAGCTCTCCGATCGTCGGATAAGGTGAAACCATAGCAGCGATCTGTCCCATCTTCAGGTTATTGGCCAAAGCCAACGACCACAAGTTGATCAACTCGCCTGCCTGATGCCCGACGATTGTGGCGCCGACGGGCCGGCCTTTCACCACCACGACTTTGATGAAACCTTCGGTTTTGCGCTCAGCAATCGCCCGGTCATTGTGGTGATAGTCAAAGCGAGCAATTTCGAGCTTTTCACCATGCGCTTTGCGCGCCTGAGCTTCGGTCAGTCCGACCTGGGCCAACTCCGGGTCCGTATAGGTGGCCCAAGGGACATGTGCCGTTTTCGCCCTGGACGACAGACCGAACAGGGCCGAACGAATGATGACACCTGCGTGATACCCGGCAACATGGGTGAATTGCAGGCCACCCGCCACATCTCCGATCGCATAGACGCGGCGATTGGTCGTGCGCAGCGCGTCATCCGTCCTGAGGCCGGTTCTCGTGCGATCAATTCCGGCCACGTCCAAGTTCAGACGCTCAATATTGGCTTTGCGTCCGGCAGCGATCAAAAGGTGTGAGCCACGATGAATATCACCGTTTTCGGTAACGACTTCCACAGCACCTTCTGTTCCGCGGACCTGTGCGACCAAGGCGTTTTCGTGGATATCCACTCCTTCACTGCGCAGGGTATCCAGCACCACGGACGCAGCCTCGGGATCGTCTTTGCCCAAGGCTGTGAGCCCTTCGACAACCGTCACCTTGCTGCCGAGGCGTATATGGGCCTGCGCCATCTCCATCCCGATCGGGCCGCCCCCGATGATCAGCAGATGATCTGGCCGCTCTCTCAAGTCAAAGATGGTTTCGTTCGTATAATAGGGCACCGTGTCCAACCCCGGAATCGGCGGCACCAGCGGCGACGAACCGGTCGCAATGACGATGCGACGCGCAGAGATGACATGATCTCCGGCCTGCACCTTTTCTGGGGATATGAACGCGCCGTATTCGCGAATGACCTTCACGCCAAAGCCTTCGAACCGCTGCTGGCTGTCCATCGGTTCGATCTGAGCGATCACATCATGGACATGGTCCTTTACGGCGGCATAGTCGACCTGCGGGATTGTATCAGCGACGCCAAAACGAATGGAATGCGCCTGACCATAGGCCACCTTGCCGCTTGCAATCAGGGCCTTCGACGGGACACAGCCGAAATTCAGGCAATCACCGCCCATCTTGTGCCCTTCCAGCAGAATAACGTCCGCACCCATCTGGCTTGCACCAGCGGCGACGGACAATCCTCCGGACCCGGCGCCAATGACCAGGAGATCGGTTTTTAGGTCTTTCATGACTCAGGTGCCCCTTTTCGCGCGCAGTGCTTTGAAAACGATGGGCAAGGCGGCCAATACACACAACCCGATAATCGGCCCGATCACGAACGGCTCCCACAGCAATGAAACATCAGGCATTTCCCCGCGGTCGAACACACCACCCAAACCGACTCCGATCCACGTGTACACGATACCTCCGGGGATGATGCCCAGCGCGGTTGTCAAAAGGAAATTACGGAACTTTACACCGACCAAAGCCGGCACCAGATTGGCAACAAAGAACGGCACGACCGGCACCAGACGCAGCAGAAACAAGACCGAGATTTCGTTTTCCCGCAGACCGTCTTTCAGCCTCTTGACTGTCCCCTCTGAAGATTCCAGCCGCGACGTCAGGGCTTCGCCCAAGCCCCAGCGCGCCGCCAGAAAGATCGCCGACGCGCCGATGGTGGCAGACACAACATTGAAAACGGTTCCCGCAAAAAGACCGAAAAGAAAGCCGCCCGTCATTGAAGCCACCGCAGCACCCGGCAGGGAAAAGGCCACTATGGCGATATAAATGGCAACAAAAGCGGCAGCCATGATCCAATAGTGACCGTCCCGCCACGCCAGAAGCGCCTCGCGATTGTCCCGCAAGGTCTCGAAGGTCAGGTAATCCCCAAGTGTGAAAAAGCCGACAACGGCAACGCTAAGGATTACAAGCAGCGGAATGTGGCGCGCGAAACCGTTGCGCGGTGCATGGCTTGTGTCGGACATCAGGTTTTCCGGTTCTTTGTTCTTCATCTTGTGCCCAAGATGCGCTGCTTGGAGGGCCAGCAACAGGGGGATCACGGGGCCTTGATCTGTGTGGCATCGAATGTGAGGGATTTCGGTGATTAACGGGTATTTTGAAACCTTTTGCCGTTGCCGGTTACAGAATTGTTGCAAAAGCTGCGAAAACCTGGCCGTTGGGGTTTGACTTACCCCCCGCTTGGCAGTAGAGGACGGGCTTCGAACACCACGGGCAGGCGAATCCGCGCCGCACCCGACCGCATAGATTGGAGACGGAGCGATGAAACGCACCTATCAGCCTTCGAACCTGGTTCGCAAACGCCGCCACGGTTTCCGCGCGCGCATGGCCACAAAGGCCGGCCGCAAGATCCTGAACGCACGTCGCGCACGCGGCCGCAAATCGCTGAGCGCGTAAACCGCTCACCGATCAGGTTATGAACATGACGCCGCCGGAGGCCCCTGAGGTTGGTAGGAACCACCCCGGGAATACGCCCCCGGCGGCGTCCGTTTGTGTGCCTGAACCTCTGACCGTTCTCAAGAAACGGTCCGACTTTCTGAAAGCCGCGCGTGCTCGTCGACAAGGTACGTCTTCGATGATGATGCAGGCCCGCAAGCGTGCCCCCGGCGAGGGCAACGGGATGCGCGTAGGGTTCACCTGCTCAAAGAAAGTGGGTAATGCCGTGGCCCGCAACCGTGCCAAGCGCCGTCTGCGCGAAGCCGCACGGGCCGTCCTGCCCGAGGCCGGCCGCGACGGGTGGGATTACGTGTTGATCGGCCGTGCCGAAGTCACCGCCAACCGCCCCTATGACGCATTGTTGGACGACCTGCGCTATGCGCTCCGCAAGGTGCATGCGGCAGAAAAATGACCTTCCTGTCCCATATCGTCGCCCTGCCTGTTCGGGCGTATCGGTTGATCTTCAGCCCATGGGTCGGTTTCAACTGTCGCTACCAACCCACGTGTTCAGCCTACGCGCTTAAGGCGCTGGAGAAACACGGGGCAGTCAAAGGCTCCTATCTGGCCGCTCACCGGATTTGCCGCTGCCACCCCTGGGGCGGCGACGGGTATGATCCGGTACCTGACCACAAGCATAACGACCCTTCGTCCTGACCCCCCGTCAGACTTGACCGGTATACGCAGCGCCTGAACAGTTGGACCAGTCCAACCCGAGGTCCCGATGAAATCCCCAGCGCGCGACACCCTGCCGACCCACGATGTCCTGAACCAACCGCCCGTGCGCGGCGACACCGATCTTTGGCTGTCCGATCCGGTCCTGCAAGACGCAGCAAGAACAGCGGGCGCGCGCGCTTTGGATCTGGCGGCATATGGTAAGACGCTCGGAACCGAAGAAACGCAGGAACTGGGACGGGACGCCAACCGGCATCCACCAGAGCTGCGCCTGTTCGACCCGGGTGGCAGACGTCTGGACGAGGTGCGGTTTCATCCGGCCTATCATCAGATGATGCAGATCAGCCAATCAGCGGGCTATGCCGCACAGGCCTGGGATGGACAGCCCGGCGGACATGCGACCCATGCGGCGATGGTCTATTTGGCAGGACAGGTCGAACCCGGGCATTGCTGCCCGATGACCATGACCTATGCAGCAATCCCTGCACTCGCTGCCAATGAACACATTGCC
Source organism: Ruegeria sp. CDSA141 (assembly GCF_059612005.1). Classification (NCBI taxonomy): domain Bacteria; kingdom Pseudomonadati; phylum Pseudomonadota; class Alphaproteobacteria; order Rhodobacterales; family Roseobacteraceae; genus Ruegeria; species Ruegeria sp. CDSA141. Next base: position 280,729 of record NZ_JBXWPT010000003.1, on the reverse strand, counting down.
TCAATCTGGCAGCCAAAACTCTTGGCCCGGCACTATGATCCTTCGGAGGAACCGATCGGTCAAAAGATCAGCGCGACGCTGGGGATGGCCATGACCGAGAAACAGGGCGGCTCGGATATACGTGCCAATACGACCGTTGCGGCCCGCGACGGGGATCACTGGCGCCTGCGTGGGCACAAGTGGTTCTGCTCTGCGCCAATGTCGGATGGGTTCCTGACGCTGGCGCAGGCACCCGGCGGGTTGACCTGCTTTCTGGTGCCCCGCTGGCTCGAGGGCGAGCGCAATGCAATCCACCTGATGCGTCTGAAAGACAAGCTGGGCAACAAATCCAACGCATCCTCGGAAATCGAGTATCATGACGCGCTGGCCTATCAGTTGGGGGAAGAAGGAGCGGGTGTGCGCACCATACTGGAAATGGTGCATCACACGCGGCTCGATACAGCCATGGCGCCGGCCGGGCTGATGCGTGCTGCGCTCAGCGAGGCGCATCATTGGGTGACCCATCGCAGCGCGTTTCAGCGCCGATTGATCGATCAACCGCTGATGCAAGCGGTCCTGTCCGACCTTGTTCTGGACTGGGAAGGCGCATTGACCTTGGGAATGCGTGTCGCGCAGGCATTTGACGGTCAAACGCCCGAAGCCAAGGCCTTCGCCCGGATCGGTGTCGCATTGGCCAAGTTCCTGAACAATAAACGCTGCCCGGTCGTCGTCATCGAAGCGATGGAAGTACTGGGCGGCATGGGTTATGTCGAAGACACACCCTTGCCCCTGATCTACCGCGAAGCGCCCCTGAACAGCATCTGGGAGGGGTCAGGCAATGTGATCTGCCTCGATATCCTGCGCACTCTGGTACGTGAGCCGCTGGCTGCCGAGGTTTTGGAGGCCGAGTTGGATACGGTGACAGGCGCAGACAGAAATTATGACGCAGCACTGACCGCGCATCGCAACCGCTGGCCCGGTCTGCCGCCTGAGGCCGAAGCGCGTTGGTACACTGAACGCACGGCACTGCTGCTGACAGCCTCGCAACTGCTGCGCCATGCGCCCGGGGCGGTGGCTGACGGCTTTATTGCCACACGTCTTTCCGGTGATAGCGGCCGCATTCCCGGAGCAGTAGCCGGGTTGGATACCGACGCCCTGCTGGCGCGGCTTGGCTGACCCGCCACTTGCCCGGTTGCGCCATCTGCTGTAGGGGCAGCGCATGTTTGATGATGCAGATGATATCCACCCGCTCTTTGCTGGCGCGCCCTCGACCACCGAGTTCAAGAAACTGCGCAAACGCATCGTGCGCCAAACCCGCGAAGCGATCGAGCAATACGGGATGGTGGACCCGTCCGCCCACGACAAGGACGGCAAACCGCCACGCTGGCTTATCTGCCTTTCGGGCGGCAAGGACAGTTATACGCTGCTGGCCGTCCTCTACGAACTCAAATGGCGCGGATTGCTGCCTGTCGATCTTCTGGCTTGCAATCTGGATCAGGGGCAACCCGGATTTCCGGCCACGGTCCTGCCAGAGTTTCTGGACCGCGTGGGTGTGCCACACAGGATCGAGTATCAGGACACTTACTCTGTTGTGATGGACAAGGTTCCGCAGGGCCGAACCTATTGCGCCCTGTGTTCGCGACTGCGCCGCGGCAACCTGTATCGCATTGCCCGGGAAGAAGGCTGTTCCACCGTTGTGCTGGGGCACCACCGCGACGATATTCTCGAGACGTTTTTCATGAACCTCTTCCACGGAGGCCGTCTGGCCACCATGCCGCCGAAACTGGTGAATGAAGAGGGCGATCTTTTTGTCTTCCGCCCGCTTGCCCACGTCGCCGAAGCCGATTGCGCGAAATTTGCCAAGGCCATGCAGTATCCGATCATCCCCTGCGATTTGTGCGGCAGTCAGGACGGGTTGCAACGGCAGCAGGTCAAACAGATTCTCGATCAGTGGGAAAAGAACAGCCCAGGTCGGCGTCAGGTTATGTTCCGCGCGTTAACCAATGCGCGCCCGTCGCACCTTCTGGATGCGAAACTCTTTGATTTTGTTAATCTTTCCGTAAACTCTGACGAAAAATCAGAAAATTTGGAAGAAATACCGCTTCTGCGTTAACGACTGACTCAGACTGGTTTCCTAGGCTCGGCATACAATCCATGCCCAAGGCCAGGACCCGATGCGGAATCATCCTTCTGTCGACCGTGTTATTGATTCTTTGAGAAACGTGGCATACGGCCCTGCCGTTCTTGCTTCTGTTCCGGCAATGAGCCTGGGTGCATTCTGGCTCGGCGGTGAACGCGCTTTGATCGCAGTGACACTGGGTTTGCCTTTGATACTTGCCGGCATTGGGGCAATTGCACCCAACCCGGCAAACAGGAAACGACAACAGAGTCGTCTGCTGCCGAAAGACCGGTTCGGAACCGTTCTGGCAGAGGTACTTTCGGATAGCCGCCGCAGGGGTGAAACTTCGGCCTGTTTCGCTGTTATCCTGGACGACTATGTGCAAATGCTTGATCTACATGGCCAGGCAGCAGCAAACCACGTAGCGCAGCAATTCTGCTCTCGTATCATGTCTATGATCCGCGCCAATGACTCCGCAACCCGGGTCGATGGAAACAAGATGCTGGTTGTTCTGCACCCTGCACAACAGCTTGATCTGGAAACCTGCATTCAGATGTCGGGACGAATGCAATCCGCAGTCGAAGACCCGATCATGTTGAACGGCACCGGAGTTTACATGTCCTGCTCCATTGGTTTCTGCCTCAGCAGCAATGCCCCCGACGGTTCTGCGACAGACTGGTGCGACGCTGCAAACAACGCGCTGCAGGAGGCACAGCAAAACGGGCCCTCGACGATTCGTGCTTTTTCGTCCGAAACACGTCGCAGAGCTCAGGTCAGAACCAATCTGCGCAGGGAATTTGACGCTGCGTTGGAAAGTGGTGAAATTCGTCCATGGTTTCAACCTCAGATCTCGACAGATACCGGGCGCGTGTCCGGGTTTGAGGCGCTGGCCCGCTGGGAACATCCGACAAAGGGCGTGTTGGGTCCCAATGTCTTTCTACCCTTTGCTGAACAGGCCGAGTTGATGGGTAAACTGGGACAGGCGATGCGGCATCACGCCTTTTCCGCAATGCGCGACTGGGATCGCGCCGGTCTGATTGTGCCGCGCATCGGTATCAACTTCTCGTCGGACGAGTTGCGCGACCCAGGATTGATCGACCGCCTGAAATGGGAACTGGATCAATTCGATCTGACGCCGGACAGATTGGCGGTCGAGGTGTTGGAGACCGTGTTTTCCAGACGGCCGGATGACGTAATCACCCGCAATGTCACGGGCCTGGCCGCGATGGGGTGTTGCATTGATCTGGATGATTTTGGCACAGGGCATGCCTCGATCGCGTCAATCAAGCGGTTCAATGTGTCCCGGATAAAAATCGACCGCTCTTTTGTGACAAAGGCCGACCAGGACCCAAGCCAGCAGCAGCTGGCCAGCGCAATTCTGACCATGGCAGAACGGTTGGATTTGGAAACACTCGCAGAAGGTGTCGAGACGCCAGGGGAACATGCCTTGATGGCGCAATTGGGATGTGACCATGTTCAGGGGTTCGGTATCGGCAAGCCCATGCCTTTTGAAAAAACTAAGGACTGGATCACATCTCATCGCAACAAGATAGACGGAATGCCCAAAATCGGACGGCAAACGGGCTAAAGAACAAAAACTGCGCCACAGAAGACCGATCCGTGACGAAATGACGAGCGATTCCGCTTGACCTTTGGGCCTGCACTCTGTTGAACCCTGCGGGTGTCTTTCACTGCTCAAGGTGGCTGTCCCAGATGGACGATCAGAACAAGAATCTCATCCTCGCAACCGCGCTCAGCTTTCTCGTGATCCTGGTCTGGTTCGTGCTGTTCCCTCCTCCGGAACCCACACCAACCACGGAGCAGGCTGAAATCGCCAGCATCGAAGGGAATGATGTTCAGGCGCCCAGCGCCGCCGATACCGGCACCGTCGGCGAAGCTACTGCGACCGCCACCGAAGCCGAACCCGAAGCCGAGGCGCCCCGGGTCAGCATCGACACGCCCCGTCTGACTGGTAGCCTGTCGCTTGCCGGTGGCCGAATTGATGAGCTGTCGCTGAAAGACTACAAGGTTTCACTGGCCGAGGATTCTCCGATCGTCGAGCTTCTGTCCCCGGTTGGAAGTGAATCCGCATATTATGCCCTTTATGGCTGGGCCCCCGGCGCAGGCTTGTCGGCCACGGACGTTCCCGGCCCGAACACCCTTTGGACGCTTGAGCAGGGCGAAACTCTGGGTGTTGACGCACCGATTACTCTGGCCTGGGATAATGGAAACGGCCTCACCTTCCGCCGCACCATTGCCGTGGATGAAAACTACATGTTCTCTGTCACTCAGTCGGTCGAGAACGCCACAGACGCCGAGGTCGGCATGGCCCCATACGGTATCCTCGCACGCCACGGTATCGGCGAAGACGGTGACCTGCCGGGTCTGAAGAATTTCTTCATTCTTCATGAAGGCGTTATGGTCATGGCTGACGGCGTTCTGGATGAGATCGACTACGGCGATGTGCGCGATTTCGATATCGATCCCGATGAACGCGCGCAGGCAGAGGTCTATCAGGTTAAAGAAGGCGGCTGGGTCGGGTTCACTGATCACTACTGGATGACCACCCTGATCCCGGCCGAGGGCGCTGCTTTCAAGGCCGCTGCCAAGTACGACTCACGTCGCAAGATTTACCAGACAGAAACAGTACTGCCGACCCTTACAGTCGCGCCCGGTGCCACGGAAGAGGTCACGACCAGACTTTTCGCCGGTGCCAAGGAATGGGAAACCATCCGAGAGTATCAGGCAGAAGGTGTTCAGAAGTTCATCGACAGCATCGACTGGGGGTGGTTCTACTTCCTGACCAAGCCGATCTTCTGGCTGCTGCACAACATCAACGCCCTGATCGGAAACATGGGCTGGTCGATCATCGGCCTGACGCTGATCATCAAGGCAATCCTGTTCCCGCTGGCCTTCAAGTCCTACGTCTCGATGGCGAAGATGAAGGAATTGCAGCCGCAGATGGAAGCCCTGAAAGAGGCCGCAGGCGACGACCGTCAGAAGATGCAGCAGGGCATGATGGAGCTGTACAAAAAGGAAAAGGTAAACCCTGCCGCGGGTTGTTTGCCAATTCTGTTGCAGATTCCAATCTTCTTCTCGTTGTACAAGGTTATTTTCGTGACGATCGAACTGCGTCAGGCCCCATGGTTCGGCCCGTTCCAGGACCTGAGCGCGCCGGATCCGACATCAATCATGAATTTCTTTGGCTGGCTGCCTTGGGCCGGCCCGCAGCCTGACACTCTGATGGCGTTGATCTTCATCGGTATTCTGCCGCTGCTGCTGGGTATCTCGATGTGGCTGCAGCAGAAGCTGAACCCGGCACCAACTGACCCAACGCAGGCAATGATCTTTGCCTGGATGCCTTGGGTCTTCATGTTCATGCTGGGTAGTTTCGCAAGTGGCCTGGTCGTATACTGGATTGCGAACAACACGATCACGTTCACGCAGCAATATCTGATCATGCGCAGCCAAGGCTACAAGCCGGATGTGTTCGCAAACATCAAGTCCGGTTTCAAGCGGACGCCAAATACGGACAACAAATGAGCGGAACGGTTTCAGGCCTTTGGCGCCACCCGATCAAAAGCCACGGGCGTGAAGCCCTGAGCCAAGTCACAGTCATCCCCGGGCAAACCATGCCCGGGGATCGCGTTTGGGCGGTCGCTCATGAGGCGGCCAAAACCGATGGTTCGAACTGGGCCCCCTGTTTCAATTTCAGCCGCTGTTCGAAAGCGCCGCAGCTGATGGCCATTTCGGCCGAATTGCTGGGCGACCGGGTCACATTGCGCCACCCGCAGCGACCGGAATTGACTTTTGAACCTGATACGGAGCAGGAAGTCTTTCTGGATTGGGTTAAGCCGCTTATGCCTGCGGATCGTGCAGCATCTGCCCGGATCGTTCGGGTTCCCGGGCGCGGCATGACCGACAGCGATTTCCCGTCGATCAGCCTGTGCAACATGGCATCGCACCGCGCAGTCGAGCAAAAACTGGACCAGACTCTGTCCATTGATCGGTGGCGCGGCAATATCTGGTTCGAAGGTCTGCCGTTGTGGGATGAGTTTGACTGGCTGGGCCGTGACGTTCGCATTGGCGAGGCCGTGCTTCGCGTACGCGAGCGGATCACGCGTTGTATGGCCACCACCGCCAATCCCGAAACCGGCGAGCGGGACGCGGACACGCTGCGCGCCCTGAACAGCTGGGATCATCAGGATTTCGGCGTTTACGCCGAGGTCATCAAAGGCGGCGAAATCCGCGTCAACGATGAGGTGCAGGTGCTATGACCACACTACCCTTCCCTCTGGTCGAAGACCCTGATGAATTCGCCATGGAACAAGGCCGCAAACTGTTTGCAGGCCCTTCCGAGTTCGTCAAAGGCGTTGTCGCCATGAACGGTCTGCCTGCCCCTGACCGGTTGGAAGTCTGTTTTGCAGGGCGCTCGAACGTGGGCAAGTCCAGCCTGATCAATGCCTTGACCGGCACGAAGGGTCTGGCCCGCGCATCCAACACACCCGGTCGCACGCAAGAGATAAACTTTTTCACCCAAGGCCCGGAGCTCTATCTCGTGGACCTGCCGGGCTATGGTTATGCAAATGCGCCGGTGAAAGTGGTCGAGAAGTGGCAGAAGCTGCTGAAACAATATCTCAGCGGGCGCCAGACGCTGCGCCGTGCCTTTGTCCTGATTGACTCGCGCCACGGTGTAAAACCGGTCGATGACGAAATCATGAAGCTGCTGGACACCAGCGCCGTGACGTTTCAATGCGTGCTGACCAAGGCAGACAAGGTCAAAGCCAACGAGCGCGAGAAGGTGCTGGAACAAACCCGGGCCGCGTTGTCCAAGCATCCCGCAGCCTTTCCGGAAATTGTGCTCACGTCTTCCGAGAAGGGCGATGGTATCGCGACCCTGCGGTCCATCATTGCGCATCTGGAATAGCTTCGCCCTTGGCAGCGTGGGGTAAAGGTCCTAACACGGTTTTCCAGAAGGACTTTAGCAATGAAGACACGAGATATGAACCGGGACTGGATCGCCACCGCAGCCACACTCAATAGCGCCCTGCCCTATCTGCAGCGCTATGATGGAGCCATTGTCGTCATCAAACTTGGCGGTCACGCCATGGGCAGCGACGAGGCGATGGAAAGCTTTGCCCGGGACGTGGTTTTGATGCGCCAGGTCGGTGTGAACCCGGTGGTCGTCCACGGCGGTGGTCCGATGATCAATGCAATGCTGGGCAAGCTGGACATTCAATCCGATTTCGTGAACGGCAAACGTGTGACCGACAAGGCCACGGTTGAAGTGGTCGAAATGGTTCTGTCCGGCCTCGTGAACAAACGCATCGTACAGGCGATCAATGATCAGGGGGGGTCGGCCGTGGGCTTGTCTGGCAAGGACGCAAGCCTGATGGTCTGCGATCAGACAGATGCGTCGCTGGGCTTTGTCGGCACTCCTGCCGAGATGAATCCGAAGATCCTGCATGATCTGTTTTCCCATGACGTAATCCCGGTCATTGCGCCGCTTGGTGCGGGCCGCGACGGCGAGACATTCAACGTAAATGGTGACACGGCAGCCGGGGCGATTGCCTCAGCTCTCAAGGCAGACCGTCTGTTGCTGCTGACGGATGTTTCAGGTGTCAAGAACGCTGCGGGTGACGTTGTGACCGAACTGAAGGCCGGTCAGATAAGGGAAATGACCCGCGAAGGCACTATTGCAGGCGGTATGATACCAAAGACAGAAACCGCGCTGGACGCCCTACACAGCGGCGTGCGGGCGGTTGTCATATTGGACGGGCGTGCACCGAATGCCGTGCTGCTGGAGCTGTTCACGGAACATGGGGCCGGGTCACTGATACGTCCGGACTGATCCCCGCACGAGAGGAGGAGACATGACACATCTTGCACAGCCTTCCTCTGATCCTGACGTTACGCCTTATGAACAGGTTGAAAACGCCGCCAGCCATGCAGGGTTGATGGTCATGGGCGCGCTGCATCCTCGCCACGTTGCAGCCAAACAACTGGACACCGGAACCCTGATCCTGTTGGGGGCCGGCGCAGACTTCTGGCCCGTACTGAAAGCCTCACCAGAATGGCGCCGGCCCGACCCCGTAGACCAATGGTCGAAAAGGGTGGTCAGTCAGATGGCCGAGGCGCTCGGCGCCCAGGCGTATTTTCCGTTTGGCGGCCCCCCGTACACCCCATTTATCAACTGGGCGCTCAAATCAGGACGTACGTTCAGCAGCCCGGTCGGCGCACTGGTGCATGATACCGTTGGCATGATGATTTCCTATCGGGGCGCACTGCATTTTGCCGAAGAATTCGCCATCCCAGACCCCTCCGGGGTATCGCCTTGCGAAACCTGCGCCGCGCCTTGCACGACGACCTGTCCGGTCAGCGCCCTGAACGCGCAGGACTTCTACAACATCGGTGGCTGCCACGACCATCTTGACACTTCTGAAGGTCAGACCTGCATGTCTGGTGGGTGTCTGGCCCGCCTTGCGTGCCCCCTCAGTACAGGCGCAGGGCGCGACCCCGAACAATCGGCCCATCATATGAGAGCCTTTCATCCGTCATGACCCGAACTCTGATCCTGACACGTCATGCGAAGTCCAGCTGGGATAACCCGGGTCTTGGTGATCATGAACGCCCCCTTAACAAACGTGGACGAAAGTCTGCCCCGGCCATCGCTGCTTGGTTGCGTCAAAACGGCTGGCTCCCGGATGAAATCTTGTGCTCGACGTCAATCCGTACCCGTGAGACATGGGATCGGATGGGCTTGCAGGCCGATAAAATCTGTTTTCACAGCGCGCTCTACCACGCTGATTCAGAGGTCATGTTGCGAGAGCTTTCAGGCGCTACGGAACCGACTGTGTTGATGCTGGGCCACAATCCCGGGATTGCCGATGTCGCCGACCGTCTGGTGCGACAACCGCCTGATCACATACGCTTTTTCGATTATCCAACCTGTGCAACAACTGTTATGGCATTCGACGTAAAAAGCTGGGCCGAAGTCAAATGGCGCACCGGGACAGTGCTGGGGTTCACCATCCCACGCGACTTGATCGAATAGAAAAAGGCGGGGCAATACCCCGCCTTCGCTCTTTCAGTCCTTGTGTGGATCAATGGCCCAGAATCTGGCTCAGGAAGAGTTTGGTCCGCTCGCTTTTCGGGTTGTTGAAGAACTCTTCGGGTTCGTTCTGCTCCACGATCTGACCAGCATCCATAAAGATCACGCGGTTGGCGACCTGGCGGGCAAAACCCATCTCGTGGGTTACACACAGCATGGTCATGCCTTCTTCGGCCAGTTCGATCATGGTGTCGAGCACCTCTTTGATCATCTCGGGGTCTAGCGCCGATGTCGGTTCATCGAACAACATGATACGCGGCATCATGCACAGGCTTCGGGCAATCGCCACACGCTGCTGCTGACCACCCGAAAGCTGACCGGGAAACTTGTCGGCCTGTTCGGGAATTTTCACCTTTTCCAGGAAGTGCATGGCGCGCTCTTCGGCCTCTTTCTTGGGCGTCTTGCGCACCCAGATCGGGGCCAGCGTACAGTTTTCCAGAATGGTCAGGTGCGGGAACAGGTTGAAGTGCTGGAACACCATGCCAACCTCGGACCGGATCTTGTCGATGTTCTTCAGATCATTCGACAGCTCGATTCCGTCCACCACAATGGTGCCTTGCTGGTGTTCCTCCAGCGCGTTCAGGCAGCGGATCAGGGTGGATTTGCCCGAGCCCGACGGGCCCGCGATCACGATCCGCTCGCCCTGATTGACGGTCAGATTGATGTCGCGAAGCACGTGGAAAGACCCGTACCACTTGTTCATTTGGTTGATGTCGATGGCGATTTCGTCGCTCACCTGCATCTTGGAGCGGTCGATTTCGCGGTCAATTGCAAGTTCAGACATGCGTTGAACTCCTTAACGATGATCGGTGGCAAGGCGACGCTCGAGCCACTGTGAATATTGAGAGATGCCGTAGCAGACGACGAAGAACAGAAGCGCAGCAAAGCCCAGAAGTTCCCAGTAAACGCCGTTCCATTCGGTCGACGCCAGGATGGGACCCCGGATCATGCCCACAAGATCGAACATCGAGATGACCGAAACCAGTGTCGTATCCTTGAACAGGCCCACGGCCACGTTCACGATCCCGGGGATCGAGATCTTCAGGGCCTGCGGCAGGATGATAAGCCGCATTGCCTGCGGGTAATCCAGCCCAAGGCTATCTGCCGCCTCGTACTGCCCCCGCGGAAGCGCTGCCAGACCGCCGCGGATCACCTCGGCTATATAGGCGGATGAGAACATGGTGATCATGATCACGACGCGCAGGAACAGGTCGACCGTGCTGTCAGGCGGGAAGAAATACGCCAGCATCACCGAAGCCACGAACAGCAGCGTGATCAAAGGCACGCCGCGGATGAATTCGATAAAGATGACGCAGACCCACTTGATCAGCGGCATGTTCGACTGTCGCCCCAGGGCCAGTGCGATCCCGAGTGGCACCGACAGCGAAACACAGGTCACGCCCAGCATCATATTCAGCATGAAACCACCCAGATCACGGCTGGGAACGGCCGTCAGCCACGCATTATCTGATGCACCTTCCGGGATCAGGGCTCCACCGACTTTCCAGATGACCAGGGCGGTCACGATTGCTCCGAAGAACCCGGCAGCAAAGCTGTTGTTGCCCAGCTTCTGGAAAACGCCACCGGCAGCAACGCAGCCGACAAGTGCAACCAGAGGAACAAGGATCGTGCCACCCCAGATCAGCCAGAACGCCAGGAAGGGATAGACCGCAGTGAACAACAGCATCTTGCGGGGCAGGTCAAAGAACAGCACCGGGGCAATGGCCACCAGCATCAGCACAAAGGCCAGATTCGGGCGCCAAAAAGCATCGGTGGGGTACTTGAACCCATAGATCAGCTGAGGCCAGCGTTCCGTCAGAACCGCGAAACAGGCTCCGGTCTTATCCCCAAGAATCTCGCGGCACTCTGCCAGCGAGTTGGCATTCCACACTCCGTTCAGAATCCATGGCAGGGTATTCTTGAGAAGAATGTAGATCAGGATCAGTGACAGCACCGTCAGGATTGAGTTGGCGACCCCTGAAAACAGGTTCTCACGCAGCCATTTGATGACACCCGTCTCATTCGCCGGCGGCGGAGAGGGCGGGATTGTGCCTTCGGCCACGAAGGCGATCGGGTTTGTTGCTTGATCACTCATGGCTCAGCGCTCCTTCAGCTTGACGGAAGCGTTGTAGATGTTCATCCCCGTCGAAATCAGCAGTGAAGCTGTGAGATAGAACAACATCAGCAGCAGAACGCATTCGATCGCTCGACCGGTCTGGTTCAGGGTGATACCACCCAGTGTCGCGGTGATATCCGCATAGCCAACAGCAATCGCAAGAGACGAGTTCTTGGTTATGTTCAGATACTGTGAGATCAGCGGCGGGATGATAACCCGCAATGCCTGGGGCAGGATGACCAGTTTCATGATCCGTCCCTGACGCAGGCCCAGCGCGGCTGCGGCCTCGGTCTGACCTTTGCTGATCGCCTGAATACCCGCGCGCACGTTTTCCGCGATAAAGGCTCCGGTGTAGATCGACAGGGCGAACCACAACGCAATCAGCGGGCCGCCTGCATTCAGTCCACCGCTGAAGTTAAAGCGCTTCAGCTCGGGGACGTCCCAGGTCAGGCCCATGATGACCATCAACAGCACCAACGGCACCAGCCAGATTGCCAGTTTCGGCAACAGCGTCGCGGGACGCTCGCCGGTTTCTTCCTGTTTCTTCGTTGCGCGTTTTTCAACTTCGCCACTGACAAACCACGATCCGATCAGAACGGCGATGACCAGCAACCAGTTCAGGGCTGCCGATGCAAACACGCCACTGGCGAATTCAGGACGCGGGAAATAAATGCCCCGGTTGGTAAAGGCAAAAGAACCAAACAGCATCGATGACGTCGGGTTTTCCCCACGGAACTCGCTTGGCGGCGGCAGCACAGCCGTCATGATCGTGAAGATGATGATGATCCAGATCAGCACCGGTATGTTCCGGAAGATCTCGACATATACCGCCATCAGCTTCGATACGAGCCAGTTGTTCGACAGTCTCAGAACACCCGCGATCACACCAAAAATCGTTGCTGTAATACAAGCCAGAAAGGCGACAAGCAGTGTGTTCAGCAAACCTACGAGCGCTGCGCGTGCATGTGATGACTGACTGTCATATTCTACAAGACGCTGGTTGATGTCATACCCGGCGGAATCGCCGAGGAAAGAGTAGGAAATATTGAGCCCTGCGGCCCTGAGGTTCTGGATCAGGTTGTTGCCCAGATACCAGATCGAAAGCGCAATAACGATGGCCGCAATCACCTGAAATGTAAGAGAGCGATAGCGGGTATCGTTTATGAGCATAGACAACCGAAAATCTGCTTTCGGTGGGTCAGTCATAGTCGACATATTTTGGGATCCCCGTGGCTTGCGAGCTGTTAAATATCGGCGAGGTTTTCCCCGCTCTGCATCTGCCCGCAGCAATTTATTGTAGAAGAGGGCGCAGGTTGCCCTGCGCCCTCTTCCATTGATGTCTTAGCGGAACGGAGGCGAGTAAAGCAGACCACCTTCGGTCCACTGTGCGTTCAGGCCTCGCGCCAAACCGATCGGTGTTTCTTCACCGATGTTCTTGGCGAAGATTTCACCATAGTTACCACCAGCTTTGATCGCTTTGGCAGCCCAGTCCGCGTCCAGACCCAGCATTTCACCCAGAGTGCCTTCTGTACCCAGCAGGCGGTTGATTTCCGGGTTGTCGGTGCCGGCGCTCAGTTCGTCGATGTTTGCCGATGTCACGCCCAGCTCTTCAGCCGAAACCAGTGCGTTCAGAGTCCAGCGCACGACGTCGCCCCACTCGTGGTCGCCATGACGGACCAGCGGGCCCAGCGGCTCTTTCGAGATGATTTCGGGCAGCAGGATGTGCTCGTCCGGCGCTTCGAAGGTGGCGCGAGTTGCAGCCAGACCCGATGCGTCGGTGGTGTAGACGTCACATGCACCAGCCAGGTACTGCTGCTGCGCTTCGGCGTTGGTTTCGATCGGAACCGGCTCGTAGCTGATGTTGTTGGCACGGAAGAAATCGGCCAGGTTCAGCTCGGTGGTGGTACCGGTCTGGATGCAGACACGGGCACCGTCCAGTTCCTTGGCAGAGCTGACGCCCAGCGCTTTGGGAACCATGAAGCCCTGACCGTCATAATAGTTCACGCCGGTGAATTCGAACTTCAGGTCAACATCGCGGCTGAAGGTCCAGGTGGTGTTCCTTGCCAGCATGTCGATCTCGCCCGAGGCCAGAGCGGTAAAGCGTGTCTTACCAGTGGTCGGAACGAATTCAACGGCGTTGGCGTCGCCCAGAACGGCAGCAGCAACAGCGCGGCACAGCGATACGTCAAAGCCCTGCCATTCGCCATTTGCGTCGGGCGCAGCAAAACCAACCAGACCGGTGGTCACACCACAATTCAGTTTGCCGCGTGCTTTAACGTCGTCAACGGTCCCTGCCATGGCTGCGCCAGCAGCAAGACCGGCAATCGTTGCCGCGCCCAAGATTACGGATTTTTTCATTTTTACCTCTTCCTGATTTTCCGCCCCGTCCGAGACGGCTCTGCCCGGCAAGTGGATGCCGGATAGGTTACCCCAAAGGTGTCTCCCCTTTAGTGGCACTGAGTTTGGGCGTATTCATAAACAAACGTCAAGGGCCGGATCATCGAAAACGATGGATCAGGCCCCAAGCTGTTTACAGATTTGCTCAAAAATCAGGAATTAAGGATCAAACCGATAGGTCAAAGAAGCGTTTGGCATGCATGAAGGCCGCTTTCTTGGCCTCGGCAACCTCATGGGCTTCTTCGTCATGGCCCCATTGTTCAATCTGCCAGGTTTCATCCAACCTAGAAATGCGCCATATCTCGTCCGGTTTGCGCCAGTTCATGGCGACCGCAAAGCCAAGAATCAATGACCCCGACAAACTGACCAGATCGTGAAAAGCGGCCAGTTGGAACGCATCCAGCCCACGCACCCGAGACCGCAATGTCGCCAGGGCAGTTCCCGACTGCGGTTGATGCAGTACGCCGGCAACCGGAACCAGACGGGCGGACAGCGCGGTCTCGGCCCAATCCAGAGCGGGGTCCCATTCGGCGGTCTGGCGATCCTGCAACTCTTGCGGATGGGTTGCGCGATAACACAACAAATCAGAGTCGCCATAGTCGGCCAGCATGTCGGCAACCTCCCCGTGCTGGATGCGGACTTTGTCAATCGCTGCATTTGCAGAACGGGTGAACGGCATTTCTGCGGGATCAACCTCTTTTTTCTGGGCGTCCCATTCCGCTGCGACCGCTTCGGCCATGGGACGGGTTGGCAGGATCAATCCTGCCTTGGCGGGTGTTTTGACACGGCGGCCATCAAGCTCAACTGTAAACCCGCCATCGGCCTCGACTACGGTGCTGTTTTTCCAAAAGCGCTTCGGTTTCCAGTCGCTCATGTTCTAGTCCCACATCCCGGCCAGCGCATTTGGCAACTGGTCAAAGGTTTCGATAGTGCAAGAGGCAGCGGTCAAAGCCGATCGGCCATGATAGCCCCAGGTTACGCCGATGCCACGAACTCCGGCAGCCGCAGCCATATCCATGTCATAGCTCGTATCGCCGATCATCACTGCACAGGCCGGATCGACCCCGGTTTCCGCCAATGCGGTCTGCACCATGGACGGATGCGGCTTTGAAGGGTGGTGATCCGCGACTTGCCGGGTCACGAAATACGCTTCCAACTCGTGCGCTTCGATCAGCGCGTCCAACCCGCGCTGCGACTTGCCGGTTGCCACGCCAAGAAGCACGTCGGGCACGGCGTACAATGCTTCAATTGCCTCTCTTGCGTCGGGGTACAGCGGCGAACTTGCCGCGCCCAAGTCAAGCCGATGGGCTCGATAAGCCTCTTTGTATCCTTCGACCAGATCGTTCTGGACCGAAAGAGGCTGTTCCGGCACCAACCGCGCGATAGCGTGCGGCAGCGACAAGCCGACAATGGACAGGATCGCCTCACGCGTCGGAACCGGCACGGACACGGCCTGAAAGCTGGTGGTCATGGAGTGAACAATGCTGCCCTGACTGTCGACCAGGGTACCATCGACGTCGAACAGGACCAGCCGCAAGGGTGCGCTCATTGCAGCTCCTCAAACGGGTCGTCAGCCGCCAGATCTTCGCTCCATCCGAACGTATCCCAGCTGTGTTTCATATGCTCGGGCAGGGGCGCCGTCACCGTCACCGGTTTCCGCGTCATCGGATGCAGGAAGGACAGCCGCCGTGCGTGCAAATGCAGCTTTTTGCTGATGACCCCGCCCAGTTGCGCGCCCCATCCGTCGCCAAGGTTTTCCTGACCCGAACCGCCGTATTTTCCGTCGCCTATGATCGGATGCCCGATTGCGGCCATATGAGCCCGCAATTGGTGCGTACGTCCGGTGATCGGCTCCATCGCCACCCATGCAGCGCGGCTGGCAACCCGATAGAGAGTTGCGTAATGCGTATGCGCGCGTTTCGCGCCCGGAGTGCTGTCAATTTCGCTCATATGCACGGGGATCATCTTTTCACCCTCACCGTGCTTTCCATGACCCGGCGCTTTGACAAGGCCGGTTTTGATCTCACCCAGGTACGGTGTCGGAACACCGGCAACCAGCGCCCAGTAGATCTTGCGCGTATCACGATGACGGAAGGCGGCCGTAAGACCCTTGGCGGCCTCCCGCGTGCGGGCCAGCAGCAAAACACCTGACGTGTCCTTGTCCAATCTATGGACCAGCCGAGGGTTCTCGTCATAGCCGAACCGCAATGCTTCGGACAGGCTGTCAACATGTCGCGTCTGCCCGCTACCGCCTTGCACCGGCAAGCCATGCGGCTTGTTCAGGGCCAGAATGTGATCGTCACGATAGATCACGCAGGACTGGATCATCCTGGCATCCGCATCCGAGATACGATGCTTGACGTCAGCCGGTTTGTGATCGGCATCCGGAAGGGGCGGCACGCGAACCATCTGCCCTACCTCTAGTCGGGTCGAGGCCTTGGCGCGGCTTCCGTCAACACGCAATTCTCCCTTGCGGCACATTTTTTCAATGCGGCCCTGGCTGACATGCGGAAACAGGCGGCGCAGCCAACGGTCTACACGCTGGTCCCCATCCCCTTCAGCGACTGTAATCATCTGTACGCCACTCATGCCATTACCCCTTGTTCCGCGCGGGTGATCCGCCCGGATTGCGTGTTTACCCGTGTCCCAGAAATCATGGGCGTCTGTCGCGCGCAACGCAGCAAGAGTCAAGGTATCTGGCTGTGGTTCTCAGATGTTCGAGAAGTTGCCGTGTCGCCCTGCTCCATCCCGAAACCGGCCAGCCCCAGCGGTACCTTCTCGGCGAATGGCGTCCAACCCGTTGGCCCATTCGATCTTCAGCGCGTCCCGAACCGGCATTCCATGTGTTTCAATGATTGATCGGCGGTCTGCACGAACGGCCTCGTGTGGGAAACGGGCTATTTCATGGGCCATTTTTTCGGCTGCACTGCGTGCTGTGCCATGTGAGACGACCTTTTCCGCCAGCCCAATCCTGCAACACTCTTCAGCTTGGACCTTGCGCCCAGTCAGAGCAATCTCCAACGCCTTGCCCTGCCCCACCAGACGCGGCAACCTGACCGAGCCACCATCCATCAGGGTAATCCCCCAATGGCGGCAAAAAACACCCAAGTAAGCCGTTTCCGCCATGACCCGGATATCGCACCACAAGGCGAGCTCCATTCCTCCGGCCACTGCCGCGCCCTCAATCGCGCCAATGACGGGCTTCGAAAGCTCCAGCCGCGAAGGCCCCATGGGCCCCAGCGTTGAAGGGGCCGACCCGATGGGGAAGCTGTGTTTGTCGAAATATGCTTCGCGTCGCTCGGGATCGGCCAGCGATGCGGCAAGTTTCAGATCCCACCCTGCACAGAAATTGCCACCTTTGCCCCAGAATACCGCAGCCTTGGCCGAACTGGCCTCAAAACTCAGAAATGCCTCAACCAGAGCCTCGGCATGTTCCGTATCAACGGCATTCCGCGCATCCGGCCTGTCGTGAATGACGGTCCAGACACTTTCGGATTTTTCGATTGAAACCGGCATACCAAGCCCTCCCCTGCAAGCGTTGACCCGAGGGAAGCGTCCAATTTCAATCCTGTCGCCTGTGACGCTGCGGAAGGTCCACTACTGACCCTGCGTAACTAGCTGTTCCGCTGCGTCCGCAACTTAGCAAAGTAATCGAGGCGCTTCTTCAACTCACGCTCAAACCCACGTTCGACCGGTTGATACAGAACCGGGCGTTTCATTGTCTCGGGGAAGTAGTCCTGACCGGAAAACCCGTCCTCGGCATCATGGTCATAGGCATAGCCTGCACCATATCCCTGATCCTTCATCAAAGAGGTCGGCGCGTTCAGGATATGCTTGGGCGGTGGCTCGCTGCCGGATTGCTTGGCCAATCGCATTGCCGCCTTGTAGCCGACATAGGCGCCGTTGGATTTTGGCGCCAGGGCTAGATAGACCAGCGCCTGAGCAAGCGCCAACTCTCCTTCCGGGGAACCCAGACGTTCGTAGGTTTCCCACGATTGCAAGCAAATGGCCTGCGCCTGTGGATCGGCCAAGCCTATATCCTCGACGGCCATGCGTGTGATTCTGCGTGCAAGATACCTTGGGTCCTCGCCCCCGGTCAGCATGCGCGCAAACCAATACAAAGCCGCATCCGGGTCAGAGCCGCGCACCGATTTGTGCAGGGCCGAGATCAGGTTGTAATGCTCATCACCAGACTTGTCGTACTTCGCAGCCCGCCGCATCAATCGCGTCGACAGCGCATCGGGGCCCAGCGGCGCATCCACCTTCCACGCCGAAACCTGTTCGATCAGGTTCAGCAAAGCCCGACCATCGCCATCGGCCATCTCCTGCAACGCATCGCGTGCGGCAGGCGTCAATGGCAACGCACGGTTCAGCTCTTTTTCGGCCCGCTGGGTCAGACGCTCCAGATCGGCAAGGCTGAGCCGTTCCAGCACCAGCACCTGCGACCGGCTGAGTACAGCGGCATTCAGTTCAAAGGACGGGTTCTCGGTCGTTGCGCCGACCAACAGGATGGTGCCGTCTTCCATATGGGGCAGAAACCCGTCTTGCTGTGCCTTGTTGAAGCGGTGGATCTCGTCCACGAACAACAACGTGCCCTGCCCGTTCTGGCGGCGGATTTTGGCGGACTCGAAGACTTTCTTCAGATCCGGCACACCGGTAAAGATCGCACTGATCTGAACGAAGTGCAGATCGGTTTCCTGTGCCAACAGCCGTGCAATCGTCGTCTTTCCAACTCCGGGTGGGCCCCAGAAGATCAGGCTGGATAAACTACCTGCCGCCAGCATAACACCCAGCGGGGCTTCGGGGCCCAGCACCTGTTCCTGCCCGATCACCTCGGCCAGGGATCGAGGCCGCAACCGGTCAGCCAGAGGCCGGTGTGGGGAAGCGGCAGGTTCTGCCGGCCCGGTATCGAACAGATCACTCACAGGTCACAACCGGAACCGCAAAGAAACGGACCGCCCCCCGCGCAGCAGACCTATCTGCACGCGACGGCCCGGGTCGGTCAGCGCCGTCTCAACGTCCCGAGGGCGCTGGATTTCTTCAGAATTGATGCTTTCAAGAATATCACCGGATCGCAAACCCGCCCTTGCGCCGTACGGACCGGGATCCACCACGACGACACCGGTCTGCGACAGCAACAAACCCATCTTGGTGATCATGACAGGATTGACCCGAGATACCACCAAGCCCGGAAGAACGGTTCTGTCATTCAACGTCGTTTCTTCGGCGGCCGGAACATCGGGGGCTTTGATAAGGGCCACCTCAACACCTTCACTTTGCGCGCCGCGCAAACGGGTCAGAACCGAGGTTCCACCAACCCCGGCGACCGACATCCGAAACTTCATCTCGGCCGGCGAGTTTACCTCATCCCCGTCCACATGCGTTACCACATCTCCCACTCTGAGCCCCGCGTCGCGCAGCGGGCTGAGTTCATGCAGGTCAGAGATCACAACGCCCAACGGGATGGCCAGACCAAGGGATTCCGCGATATCTGCGCTCATGTGTTGACCCGAAATTCCCGCCCACGGGCTGACGAAACTGTCATTCCCCTGCTGCGCCTGCTTCAGGAATTGCGCCACCAGATTGGCAGGGATAGCAAAGCCGATGCCATTTGATCCACCCGATCGGGTCAGAATGGAAGTATTGATCCCGATAAGATGGCCATTCACATCGATCAGCGCCCCACCGGAGTTACCCGGGTTGATTGCAGCATCTGTCTGAATGAAATACCCGCGGCTATTCCCGGTTGCCGTGCCCGTGCGCGCCAGCCCCGAGATGATGCCGGACGACACCGTCTGCCCCACCCCGAATGGGTTTCCGATGGCCAGGGCCAGCTCTCCGACTTCGACCTGATCGGAATCGCGAAAGGTCAGGTAAGGCAGGTCTTCGGCCCCTTCCAGACGCAGGATCGCGATATCGCTTTCCTCGTGACCCAGCACAACCTCAGCCGAAAACTCGCGCCGGTCCGTCGTGACAACCCGGATCTCGGTCGCGGACCCGACCACGTGATAGTTGGAAACAACGTACCCATCGTCAGACAGAATAACCCCAGAACCCAGCGAGTTTTGAACTCTCTGACGGGGTTCTTCAAAACCCCGGCCAAAGAAGTCCTGAAAGAACGGATCCGAAAAAAACGGGCTTGCCCGGTCCTGCCGGACGATCTTGGCATAGATGTTCACAACCGCTGGTGAGGCCTGTTTTACGACCGGTGCGAATCCCAGCGAAATCTCAGCCTGTGACTGCGGAACTGTCGTTTCGGCCATACCTTGCGTAGCGCAGGTCAAAGCAACAAGGGTCAGCATTGCGCGGATCATGGTGGCTCCGTTTTTTTGTGATTGGCCCAGATATGCTGACACGCAATCTGAATTGCAAGTCGGCGCTCCAGTAGGTCCCGTAACATGTCCCGGAAAGCCAGAACGAAAAAACCTCCGTCCGGTTTCCCGAACGGAGGTTCGTACCTGACCATGTGTCAGATCTTATTCTTCGGCAGCCTCTTCGGCGGCAACGCGTGCCTTGTCGGCCGCGCCCTTGGCGTCCAGATCGCGGTCAACGAATTCGATGATCGCCATCGGGGCCATGTCACCATAGCGGAAGCCAGCCTTCAAAATGCGGACATAACCGCCCTGACGCTCGGCGTAGCGAGGGCCCAGAACCTCGAACAGCTTGGCGACGTCTTTGTCTTCTTTCAGCTGCGATGCGGCCTGACGGCGGGCGTGCAGATCGCCGCGTTTGCCCAGAGTGACCAGCTTTTCGATGATCGGGCGCAGTTCTTTTGCCTTGGGCAGAGTTGTCTTGATCTGCTCATGTTCAATGAGAGAGCCAGCCATGTTCGCAAACAGAGCCTTGCGGTGCTCATGAGTACGGTTCAGGCGGCGGTAACCACGTGCGTGACGCATTTTCTAGTTCCTTCTTCAGCGTTTTGCTTTGTCTGGCCGGCGATGCGTGTCACCGGCTCTCCTTGGGGCGGATCTGCCCATTTTGTCCCCGGAAACCCGGGCATTTGGGAAGACGCGTTTAGAACGCGTCTTCGAATTTCTTTGCCAGATCTTCGATGTTGTCGGGCGGCCAGTCCTCGACATCCATACCGAGGTGCAGACCCATACCGGACAGCACTTCCTTGATCTCGTTCAGCGACTTGCGGCCGAAGTTCGGGGTGCGCAGCATCTCGGCTTCGGTCTTCTGGATCAGGTCGCCGATGTAAACGATGTTGTCGTTCTTCAGGCAGTTTGCCGAACGGACCGACAGTTCCAGCTCGTCCACCTTCTTCAGAAGCAGCGGGTTGAATTCCAGACCATCGTCTTCGTCCTGACGGCTTGCCGATTCCGGCTCGTCGAAGTTGACGAAGATCGACAGCTGATCCTGCAGGATACGAGCGGCAAAAGCCAGCGCGTCTTCCGGCGTGATCGAACCATCGGTTTCAATCTTCAGGGTCAGCTTGTCATAGTCCAGAACCTGACCTTCACGGGTCGGCTGAACGTCGTAGGCAACCTTCTTGACCGGCGAATAGATCGCGTCGATCGGGATCAGGCCGATAGGTGCATCTTCCGGCTTGTTCTTCTCAGCCGAGACATACCCTTTGCCGGTGTTGACGGTCAGTTCCATGAACAGGTCTGCGCCATCGTCCAGGTGGCAGATGACGTGATCGCGGTTCAGAACCTCGATGCCGGCGCTCTCGCTGATGTCGCCGGCGGTGACGACTGCGGGGCCTTTGGCATTGATCGACAGGCGCTTGGGGCCTTCGACCTCCATGCGCAAGGCAACCTGCTTGAGGTTCAGGATGATGTCGGTGACGTCTTCACGAACGCCTGCCACGCTCGAAAACTCGTGCAGGACGTTGTCGATCTGGACGCTGGTGATGGCCGCACCTTGCAGCGAGCTCATCAGGACGCGGCGCAGGGCGTTGCCCAGAGTCAGACCAAAGCCACGCTCCAGCGGTTCAGCAACCAGGGTGGCCTGACGTGCAGGATCATTACCCGGCTTGGCTTCCAGCTGGGTCGGCTTGATCAATTCTGCCCAATTCTTGTGGATCATGTAATCCCTCCATTCCTGTCCGCGCCCCATGACCAACAAGGTGCAGACGCCCGAGGTTCAAAATGACGTGCTGGGGCCGTGCGTACACACAGCCCCAGCTCAATTCCAAATCGCTTAGACGCGACGACGCTTCGGCGGGCGGCAACCGTTGTGAGCAATCGGTGTCACATCTCGGATCGATGTGATGTTGAAGCCCACTGCAGCCAACGCGCGCAGTGCCGATTCACGGCCCGAACCGGGCCCCTGAACTTCGACTTCGAGCGTTTTGACGCCGTGATCCTGCGCCTTCTTGCCTGCGTCTTCTGCAGCCATCTGAGCGGCGTAGGGTGTCGATTTACGCGACCCTTTGAAACCCATGGTCCCGGCAGAGGACCATGCAATGGCGTTGCCCTGCACGTCCGAAATCAGGATCTTGGTGTTGTTAAAGGTCGAGTTCACATGGGCAACGCCCGATGCGATGTTCTTGCGCTCTTTGCGCTTAACGCGAGTCTTGTCACGTGCCATCAGTCAGACCCTCCCTTATTTCTTCTTACCAGCAATGGCCTTTGCGGGGCCTTTGCGGGTACGAGCATTGGTGTGGGTACGCTGACCGCGAACCGGCAGGTTGCGGCGGTGACGCAGACCGCGATAGCAGCCCAGGTCCATCAGGCGCTTCACGTTCATCTGAACTTCACGACGCAGGTCACCTTCGACGGTGAAGTTTGCGTCGATGTGCTCGCGGATGGCCAGAACTTCGGCGTCGGACAATTCATTGACGCGACGGTGCGCTTCAATACCTACGGCTTCGCAGATCGCTTTGGCCGAGGTGTTTCCGATACCGGTGATATATGTGAGGGCGATAGGTACCCGCTTTGCAGTCGGGATGTTTACGCCGGCAATACGTGCCACGTGTCACTTTCCTTTTTGTTGCGGTTCCGTAACTCCGGAACCTTTTTTCACAACACCTGACCGTGGCAGTGACGCCAGAGGGTCCAGTATTATTCGAGGTGGTCGGGGCGCAAGCGACGAATCCCTCACGCGATCTTGATTCCCTTTAGGGATGGGGGTCGATATGGGCTTTTAAGCTTGGCGTCAAGTCCATATCAATCCGGCCAGCAAACCTTCTCTCTGACATACTGATCGAAGATGAAATGAATGCTGGTTTGGTCGTTACAAAAATCCATATGGGTATTCAGGCCACCCAGTACTCATCACGGCTAATCCACACAGTACAATGCCCCCAAGAAGGCCAACCAGAATTACGGCAGAAGCCTTGTTGTAGGCATTCTAGAACACCAAAAACCTGACGTTCAGCCCAAGATGGCTTCGATCGAAGCGGTGACTTCCTTGATATCCGCCAGCCCGTTCACCGGACGCAGATCACCCTTGGCGTAGTAATACCCAATCAGCGGCGACGTCTTCTTGTAATATTCCATCAAACGCGTGCGGAGGCTTTCCTCGTTGTCGTCGGCGCGACGCACGAAGTCGTTTTCCTTGCCGCAATTGGTGCACT
Organism: Ruegeria sp. CDSA141; assembly: GCF_059612005.1. Lineage (NCBI taxonomy): Bacteria > Pseudomonadati > Pseudomonadota > Alphaproteobacteria > Rhodobacterales > Roseobacteraceae > Ruegeria > Ruegeria sp. CDSA141. Next base: position 257,484 of record NZ_JBXWPT010000003.1, on the reverse strand, counting down.
TTCCATCAGCCGGGATCGGCTTGGTCTTGTCGTTGTAGACCTCACCACATCCGCCGCAGGTCGAGCGTGCGGTGATCCGATCCACCAGGGCGTCATCGTCTACGCGCATCTCGATCACAGTGTGCAGCGACTGGCCCAGCTTGGTCAGCAAAGCTGCCAATGCATCGGCTTGTGCCAATGTGCGCGGGAAACCGTCAAAGATGAAGCCAGCACCTTTTTCGGTGGTCAGTTTCTCTTCGATCAGACCGATGACGATCTCATCGGTGACAAGCTTGCCCGCGTCCATGATCGCTGCAACCTTCTTGCCCATCTCTGTGCCGCTGGTCCGCGCCTCGCGCAGCATGTCACCCGTGCTCAGTTGGATCATACCGCGGGTTTCAACCAGGTGACGCGCCTGCGTTCCCTTGCCTGCCCCCGGGGGGCCCAGAAGAATGATGTTCATCGACGAGCAGCTCCCTTTCTGCCGCGTTTCTTGCCTTTGCCACGCAGTTGGGACTTTTCGATAAGCCCTTCGTATTGATGCGCAAGCAGATGGCTCTGAACCTGCTGGATCGTGTCCATGGTCACAGAGACGATAATCAGAACCGAGGTGCCACCGAAATAGAACGGAATGGCGAACTGGCCGCGCAGGATCTCGGGCAGCAGGCAGACCGCCGCCAGATAGCCCGAACCCAGCACCAGAACGCGGTTAACCACATACTCCAGATACTCGGCGGTTTTCTTGCCGGGCCGGATACCGGGCACAAATCCGTTCTGCTTTTTCAGGTTGTCCGCCACATCGTCCGGTTTGAACGACACGTTGAACGTATAGAAATACGCAAAGAACACGATCATCGACGCAAAGAACAGCAGGTAAAGCGGCTGTCCGGGGCCGAAATTGGCCAGCAGCCAAGACATGATCGGTCCGTTCGCCGCACCTGAAGAGAAGGTCGAGATCGTGACCGGCAGCAGAAGCAGCGAGCTGGCGAAGATCGCCGGAATGACACCCGCAGGGTTGACCTTGACCGGCAGGTGGCTTGAGCCGCCTTCGTAAATTTTCATACCGGCCTGACGGCGCGGATACTGAATGTGGATCTTGCGCAATGCACGTTCCATGAACACCACGAAGGTGATGACAGCGATCACCATGACGATCACGCCAACGATGACGGCAGGGCTGATTGCACCGCTGCGTCCGCTTGCAAAGAACTGCGCCAGAGCGGCCGGAACCTCGGCAATGATACCCACGAAGATAATAAGGGAGATGCCGTTGCCGATACCGCGTGCGGTGATTTGCTCACCCAGCCACATCAGGAACATGGTGCCGCCAACCAGCGTTATCATGGTCGACATCCGGAAATAGAGACCCGGATCGGTCGCCAGATCGCCCGATTCCAGCGAAACGGCTAAACCATAGGCCTGAACGGTGGCCAGCGCCACGGTGCCGAACCGGGTGTACTGGTTAATCTTCTTGCGCCCTTGCTCGCCCTCTTTCTTGAGTTGCTCGAGCGCGGGAACCATCGATGTCAGCAGCTGAACGATGATCGAGGCCGAGATATAGGGCATGATGCCGAGGGCAAAGATACCCATCCGCCCCAGCGCCCCACCGGTGAACATCGAAATCATGCCGCCGATGCCCTGCCCCGCCTGCTCCATGAATTCGCGCAATGCTGCTCCGTCGATCCCCGGCACCGGAATGAAGGTGCCCAGACGATAGACGATCAGCAAACCCAGCGTGAACAGGATGCGGTTGCGCAGATCGGTGGCTTTGCCTAAAGCAGCCCAGCTTGTGTTGGCTGCCATTTGTTCTGCTGCTGATACCATAAATCGGTCTCTCTTATGCAAACGCCGCCCGGAACCGTTTTCCGGCTCGGACGGCGTCTTGGAAAACTCTGAGGTCTATGTAAGCGGGTCTTTGCCCGCTCACAAGCGATTACTCTGCCGCAGCAGCTTTTGTGACCTTCAGTGAACCGCCCGCTTTCTCAACTGCCTCGACAGCAGATTTCGAAGCACCGGTCACTTCCAGGTTCATCTTGGCGCTGATTTCGCCTTTGGCCAGAACGCGGATACCGTCCAGCTTGCGACGGACCAGACCGGACGCAACCAGAGCGTCTTCGGTGATCGCAGCCGTAGCGTCCAGTTTGCCGGCTTCGACGAATTTCTGGATCAGCCCCAGGTTGACAACGGCGAATTCCTTTCGGTTCGGCTTGTTGAAGCCACGCTTGGGAAGACGCTGGTACAAGGGCATCTGACCGCCTTCATAGCCATTGATGGCTACACCCGAACGGGATTTCTGGCCTTTGATTCCACGGCCACCCATTTTACCTTTGCCGGAACCCGGACCACGACCGACGCGCGTGCGTTTCGTTGAGGCGCCGGGATTGTCGCGCAATTCATTCAGTTTCATTTCGCTTCTCCTAAGCCGGATATGACCCCGAAGCGTGATGGGCCAAACACGGCATTTCTTGGTTTTGATTCTCGTGGCGGAATGCCACCGCAGGCGTATAGGCCCGATAACCACACTTGACAAGCCTGTAGATTGCCATCCGCCTTGCGATGTCGGCAGAGGGTCCCGAACCAGGCTGTCTAAGTGATACAGAAAGGGCACCCCAGCCCGCTTCTGACCGAAAATTGACTGCGAAACATAGCAACTTTGTCAAAAACCTCTTGCCATGCCGGGGTGGTAGTCTATCCGGTTGCCTGCAAACACTAGACTGGCAGGCGTATGACTGAACCCTCTCTCTCGCTCCGGGATAAGCCGGAGACTACCGCTGCACGCGACTGGGTAACGACGCTTGCCAAATATCGCGAACCGGACCAGCTGCGCAGCTTCTTCGAGTTGGGTGTCAGTATTATCCCCTTCTTCGCGTTATGGGGTTTGTCCTGGATGTCGCTGTCAGTCAGCTATTGGCTGGCCTTTGCGATTTCCGTCCTCAACGCGGCCTTCCTGTTGCGACTGTTCGCCATTCAGCATGATTGCGGGCACGGCGCGTTCTTCAAGAATCGAACCATCAGTGACTGGATCGGGCGTGGAATCGGAGTTCTGACGCTGACGCCTTATGACGTCTGGCGCCGCACCCATTCCACACATCACAACAGTTCCGGCAATCTGGGCAAGCGCGGGATGGGCGATATCCACACCCTGACCGTGGCCGAGTATCAGGCCAAAACACCGATGAACAGGTTCTGGTACCGCGTGTATCGAAACCCGATTACCCTGTTCGTGCTTGGCCCTGGCTATCTGTTCCTGTTTCAAAACCGCCTTCCGCTGGGCCTGACAGACAGCGTCAGGTTCTGGGTCAGCGCGATGGCCACCAATCTTGCCATTCTGGTTGCACTCGTGGCCATCTACTATTTTGGCGGGCTGATGCCGATGTTGCTGATCTTCCTGCCCTCGACCCTGATTGCCGCTACGGCCGGAGTTTGGCTGTTCTACGTACAACACCAGTTCGAGGGCACACATTGGGAATCCGATGAAGACTGGCAACTACACGAAGCGGCGTTGCACGGAAGTTCACACTACATCCTGCCCTCGGTGTTGCAGTGGTTCAGCGCCAATATCGGCATCCACCATGTACACCACCTCTACAGCCGTATTCCGTTCTACCGCCTGACCGAAGTGCTGCGCGATCATGATGAGCTGGCGAACAGCAACCGGATGACAATCCGCGAAAGCCTCGCCAACGCGCGCCTGCATCTGTGGGACGAGCAGAGCCGCCGCCTGTTGTCCTTCGCCGAGGCACGAGCACTTTACGGGTAAAGGGCGCGTTCAGCGAGGCTGAGCGCAACCAAAACCTCGCAAACGGTGCACTCATGACTCGCACCCAAGGTGCAGTCGTACGTCTCTAGGCGAAACGCGGCTACTCACTTTCTCCAAATCGAATATTTGACTACTTGCTTCCGGCCGTTATCCTCCATGTGAATTAGTCTGGGGGGACAGATGCGTTTTCACGTTGTTTTTTCACTGGCCGTAACTGCCGCAACACTTCTTCATGCTCAGGATCAGCCGATAGTGCATGACGGTGAGTACCAGTTTCTCAGGGCTCAGTTCGGCGACCGATGGGACGCCCAAGATGCCGATTTGAGCGCAAAGCTGGCAGATATTCGATCCGCCAACAACGACCGCCCTCCGAACATTGTCTATATTCTGATTGACGACGTGAGTTTCGGCCTGATGGGCAATCGAGCGCTGAATTACGTGGCTGGATTTGACACCCCGGAGATCAACGATTTTGCATCAGAAAGCCTGTCGTTGATGCGAATGTATACAGAGCCATCATGTACCCCTACGCGAACTGCATTCCTGACAGGTCGACACCCTGTTCGTGCAGGCCAGGAAGAAGTTAAGGTTGCATTGGTTGGCGAAGGTCTGTCGGCGGACGAAGTGACTCTGGCAGAGATCCTAAAGAAAGCGGGATATAACACCGCCCATGTTGGCAAGTGGCATCAGGGGGACATTGAGCAATCGTTCCCGCATAATCAGGGGTTTGATCAGGCGTTCTTTCCCGTTCATCAGCAAGTGCAGTTGAGCTTGATGACTCCCGAAGCCGCGGCAGCGACCAACCTGAATGGTTGGCACCGGTCCACACAATCTGGTCAGTTTGCCATCGACGAGTTGTTCAAACCTTACGGGCTTGTAACGGGCCTGGAAGCTGAAGAAGGAGGTTTGGCCCGTGAAGTCGATCTTGCTCCGGGTGAAGAATGGACGCAGGCGCATTACGAACGGATGAACGAACGCTACCAAGCTCAGGCGATGGAGCAGCTTGAAAGGCTTTCACAGGAAGACGCTCCGTTCTTTCTTCAATACTGGCCATTGTACCCGCTGAACTTCACCTATTCCGAACAGCAAACCAGCCGGAATGGCGGCTTCATGGCGGACAAGATGGAAGTTGTGGATGCATGGATAGGAGAGTTGCTGTCCAGGATTGATGACTTGGGCGTGTCCGAAAACACGCTTGTCGTCCTGATGGCGGACAACGGGATTTTCAAGCAGTATTCCCCGGATTCAGGAATGATGGAACTGATCTATCGGGGCGGAAAAGCTGAACATCTTGAGGGAGGCGTGCGCGTCGATGCTTTTGTCAGATGGCCGGCCGCAATCGAAGCGGGCAGCTATGCCGGTGATATTATTCATGTCTCAGACCTGTACACCACGCTTGCCCGGATCGCGGGCGGCAGTGAACATATCCCGCGTGATCGGGTAATTGACGGGATCGACCAGACGGCCTTGCTATTGGAGGGCGAAGGGAATTCACGGCGAGACTATGTCTATATCTACGAAGGCCCTGTTTTGCGTTCGATTGTTAAGCAGGAATTCAAGATGCACATGCCGCCGCCGGGTGTGCCCGGCGCCGCAGCCCCGGTTTTCAATATACTGCGTGACCCTCGTGAATCCACGCCGGACATCGGCGGCTCACTCTGGTCCGGTGCGTCCTTTCAGGACATGATGAAGAGGCACCAGAAGATGATCGAAAAGTACCCTCACCTGCCACTGGGCAAAGGTGTGCCCTACGGAGGGATCGAGAATCTGCGCCCGGAAAGTGAAAAGGCCCGCGAAGTGTTTTCGAGCTGGCAGTGAGAGTGGTTTAGTACTTTCGGTCAGTCGGTTCGACGGAAAGACATCAAGAAAGCCCATATGCCCCTGAAAGAGGGTAAAACCATCGACATGTCCACTTGTCTCAGGCCACCCCGTCTTGGGCACGACCTGTCCAATTGCAAACAGCACCGCGACCAGCGTGGCTGCGGGAAAAGGGCGTGACCTTCTGATTGAGAGAGCCTGGGGCAGCATTAATGCCAAGCCGCACAGCAGCCGTGATAATCAAGAGTGGCCGCTCAATCCGTTTGTCACTGCTGGGCAAGGCAGCAACGCGGTAGAAGAATCTTCGGCCCCGGGAATGCGGGCACTGTGGACATCGCTCGTGCCGTGACCAGATCACGGGCCTGGATAACGGATTCTGATTTCCGTTTGTATGCTCCGACCCAAAAAACACATCATATAGAAAGCACTCAAAACGATGGCCAAACCCGTCGGCGGAATCTTGTACAAACCGGACAATTGACCCGCAAACCCTTGCACAAATCCAACAAAATCTCTTGTCACAGTCTCGACCCGATGCCATATGAAAAGAGCTTACGTTTATCTATTCGACCTACTGTCTCCTTCATCGGCAGTCAGTCTATCGATACAGACCGACGACGCCAGGCTGCCGCAACTCCGTGGGCAGCACTAATATAGGAGACACGGATATGCCTACAGGCACCGTAAAATGGTTCAATACCACTAAAGGCTTCGGCTTCATCGCACCGGATGAGGGCGGCAAAGATGTATTCGTACACATCTCGGCCGTTGAACGTTCGGGCCTGACCGGCCTGGCCGACAACCAGAAAGTCACGTACGAGCTGCGTGCCGGTCGTGACGGCCGCGAAAGCGCCGACAGCATCCAGCTGGCCTAAGCTTGATATCGGGTGAGGGGATCCCCCTCGCCCTCTTCCCGCCGCGACCTCCGGTGGCAGGCAGGACACATCACGTCCACGTGATGTCTGCCCTAGAATTGACCAAATATCATATCATGATGAAACTGGTACTCAGGTTTTGTTGGTCATTCGATGAGGGTTTCGATGTTTACACGCCGTATTTTTTTGGCTGGGGCTGCGGCCAGCATGTTGCCGGGTATCGCCAGCGCGAAAAAAGCGGTCGAGTATGATCCGACACCGCAATTCGTGCGCATCAAAAAGCAGTTTGTGCCCGGTCAGCTGCTGGTCGCCCCCCGCTCGTTCTATCTTTACTACGTGACTGAACCTCGCAAAGCGATCCGCTATGGCTGCGGTGTCGGCAAGGCCGGGCTGGAGTTTACCGGCACAGCTACCATCGATGTGAAAAAGGAATGGCCGACCTGGCGTCCGACCAATGAAATGATCGAACGTGATCCCGTCGCTTACGCAAAATTCAAGGACAATGACTATGTCCAACCCGGAGGCGGAGACAACCCACTGGGCGCGCGGGCGCTGTATCTGTTCCAGAACGGTGTCGATACCTATTTCCGTATCCACGGCACGACACAGCCGCAAACCATCGGTCGGGCAGTGTCCAACGGTTGCATTCGAATGCTGAACGAGCATGTGATCGATTTATACAGCCGGGTCCCAATCGGAACTGTCGTTACAGTCGTCTGATCGTCCCTGGGTGGGCGCTTATCTTTCTCCACCGGCTTGATCAACAAGCTTCAGCACGGACGGGCCCAGAGATTCAACGATCTTTGCCACCCCATCCGCGTTTGGATGTATTCCGTCAGGCTGCATGAACTGTGATACCGCACCGGGGTCACCCCCTGCTGCAAGCCCTTCAAAGAAACCAGCGGCGAAGAGGACGTCGAACTCGTTCGCCAAGTCAGGGTACATCCCGTCGAAAGCTTGCTTGTAATCGGCCCCGTAGTTACCCGGAGCCTGCATGCCGATCAGCAGAACCGGTACATTCGCGTCACGCGCCACGTCCAGGATCCTGCGCAGATTGGCCTTCGAGACGGCTGGATCGATCCCACGCAACACGTCATTACCGCCAAAGGCAACAATCATACCGTCCACATCCGGGGTCAGGGTCCAATCCACGCGCGCGGCCCCGCCCGCTGTGGTATCGCCCGAAACGCCGGCGTTGATCACCCTGACATCCGCCCCCTGCGCGTGCAGCCAACGGTCAAGCTGCGGAACAAACCCGCTCTCCTCCACCAGCCCATAGCCCTGAGTCAGCGAGTCTCCCAAAGCCGCAATCACCACTTGTTCGGCTGTGGCCGCAAAACCGCACCACGTGAAAAGGCCTGCCATCAAAGCCTTGCGCAATGTAGTGATCGCTCCATATCCCAAAAGACCGCTCCTTTTTCGGGTAGACCCATGACGACTGCTGTTCTTGCCCTCCAAAATGCCGCTTTGTCACTGGATGGCAATGCCGGGCGGGTCGATATTCTGCATGACATTTCATTGACAGTGAACAAGGGCGAGACGCTGGGGCTTATCGGGCCTTCGGGCTCGGGCAAGTCTTCGCTGCTGATGTTGATGGGAGGGTTGGAACAGGCCACGCGCGGTCAGGTCGTCGCTCTGGGTCAGGACCTGACCGGAATGGATGAGGACGCACTGGCCCGGTTTCGACGCGACAGTATGGGGGTGGTGTTTCAGAACTTCCATCTGATCCCGACAATGACGGCACTTGAAAACGTGGCGACCCCACTGGAACTGGCGGGGCACAAGGATGCGTTCGACCGGGCCGGGAATGAGCTGGAAGCCGTGGGCCTGTCGCATCGTCGTGATCATTATCCGGCGCAACTTTCGGGCGGTGAACAACAACGTGTTGCCTTGGCGCGAGCATCTGCGCCACGTCCCAAAATCCTGTTGGCTGATGAACCGACCGGGAATCTGGACGAAACGAATGGCGCCGCGATTGTTGATCTGCTGTTTGGTTTACGCCGGAAATTCGATGCGACCCTGGTTCTGGTGACACACAGCCTTTCGTTGGCAGAAAGATGTGATCGGGTCGTTCGGTTGCGCGACGGCAGGATCACCGAAGAGACCCGGCAGGAGGCTGCGGAATGAGGCTGCGGATGGCCGGGCGGCTCGCGCGTCGCGAGTTGCGCGGTGGCCTGCGCGGTTTTCGGATATTGCTTGCCTGTCTGGCGCTGGGGGTCGCAGCAATTGCCGCCGTCGGATCGGTCCGTACGGCCATCCAGACGGGGCTGGCACAAGAAGGAGCATCGCTGCTGGGCGGCGATGCCGAACTTGAGTTCACCTATCGTTTTGCCGACCATGCCGAGCGCGCCTGGATGCAACAGACGTCCGCGCGAGTTTCCGAGATTGTCGATTTCCGCTCGATGGCCGTTGTGCCAGGCGCTACAGGTCCGGAACGTGCGCTGACTCAGGTCAAATCGGTCGACAATGCATACCCACTCATTGGAACGGTTCGGCTGGAACCCGACATCCTGCTACAAGACGCCCTGAACGGCAGTCCCGACTTACCCGGGGCCGTGATGGAACCCGCGCTGATAGACCGGCTTGGGGTGTCCATCGGTGATCGATTTGCGCTTGGTACGCAAGAGTTCATCCTGACAGCGGCCTTGCTGAACGAGCCCGATAGCGCGGCGGATGGATTTGGCCTTGGGCCGCGCACTCTGGTACGAACCGAGGCGTTGCAGGCGTCCGGTCTGCTGGAACCCGGAACGCTGTTTTCGACAAAATACAGGATGATCTTGCCCCAGAACGCAAACCTTTCGGATGTATCCGCAAAGGCTGATGCGGCATTCGAAGGCACCGGGATGCGCTGGACGGATGCGCGCAACGGTGCCCCCGGGATATCCGAGTTCGTCAATCGCCTGAGTGCTTTTCTGGTCCTTGTCGGGCTGTCCGGGCTTGCCGTCGGCGGCATCGGCGTGTCTGCTGCCGTGCGTGCTTATCTGACGCAGAAGACGGAAACCGTTGCGACGCTGCGCACCTTGGGGGCCGATCGCGCCACCATTTTTCAAACCTACATGATTCAAATTGGCGTGCTGTCTGTCATCGGGATCGTGATCGGCCTGACCCTGGGTGGATTGGCACCGCTTGTTCTGGCCCCACTGCTGGAAAGCCAATTGCCAGTTCCCGCAGTGTTTTCCCTGTATCCACAGCCGCTGGTTGAGGCAGCAATTTACGGTCTGCTTACAGCGTTCCTGTTCACCCTTTGGCCTTTGGCCCGAACCGAGGATGTGCGCGCCGCGACGTTGTTTCGCGACGCATTAAGCTCGGCCCGCCCTTTTCCGCGGCTTGTTTTTGTCCTGGCGACAGGAGTTGGGTTGTCGTTGCTGATCGCCCTTGCTTCATGGTTCAGCAGCTCAACCCGGCTCACCCTCTGGACCAGTGGCGGGCTCGTTGGCGCACTGGCGCTGTTGAGCCTCGCCGCTTATGCCGTTCGCAAACTGGCCCGGGCGAGTGCTCCGTTGGCCCGCGGCCGACCCACACTCAGATGGGCATTGTCCGCCATCTCAGACCCGCGCGAAGGCGCAGGGTCTGTGGTTCTGTCATTGGGGCTGGGCTTGTCAGTGCTGGCTGCGGTCGGGCAGATCGACGGTACCCTGCGAAACGCTATTTCGGGCAACCTGCCGGATGTCGCGCCTTCGTATTTCTTTGTAGACATCCAGAAGGATCAAATGCCCGGCTTCACCGAGCGCCTGCAAAGCGACCCCGCAGTCAGCCGCATTGAAAGCGCACCGATGTTGCGCGGGATCATCACGCAGATCAACGGCCGGCCCGCTCGGGACGTGGCCGGAGATCACTGGGTGCTGGAAGGGGATCGCGGCGTGACCTATTCGGTTCAACCTCCGCCGAACGCACGCCTGACCGCAGGGAAATGGTGGGCTGAAAACTACGCGGGTACGCCTCAGGTCAGTTTTGCCGCAGAAGAAGCTGAAGAGATGGGTCTGAACCTGGGCGACCAGCTGACCGTCAATATCCTGGGGCGTGACATCACGGCAGAACTGACGTCCCTGCGCGAGGTGGATTTCTCCACGGCGGGAATGGGCTTTGTCATGTCGATGAACCCGTCTGCGCTGGCTGGTGCGCCGCACAGCTTTATCGCGACAGTCTATGCCGAAGAACAGGCGGAGGCGGCCATCCTGCGGGATCTTGCAGGCCAGTTCCCCAATATCACGGCCATTCGGGTGCGCGACGCCATTGACCGTGTATCGGGCCTGTTGGCAGGCATCGCCGCAGCAACCTCGTATGGCGCAGGAGTATCTCTGCTGACCGGATTTCTGGTGCTGATCGGCGCAGCGGCGGCGGGCGAACCTGCCCGCAGATACGAAGCCGCAATCCTCAAGACACTAGGTGCAGACCGCGGCCATATTCTGCGCAGCTTTGGCCTGCGATCTGTTCTGCTTGGGGCCGCCGCGGGTAGCGTCGCGCTGTTCGTTGGTATTCTGGGCGGCTGGGCCGTCGCCACCTACATCTTCGACACAGAGTTCACGGTCATCTGGTCATCGGCCTTCGGCATCGTTCTGGCCGGGATAGGCGTCACGTTATGTGCAGGACTGGCATTTGCCCTGCATCCACTTTCGGTGCGTCCGGCACGCATATTGCGCGCGAGCGATTGAAATCAGCGCACGCAGGCCACAGGCTGCAAGAGCCTCAGCAGCGGATCATTGTCACATACCAACGCATCCAGGGTAACATCGTCCAGGGACGCATAGAACACCTCTGCCGCATCCTGAAGCGCAAGCCTCAACCGGCAGGCATCCGTGAGCGGGCACGTGTTGTCAGCGTCGGCGAAACACTCGGCAATGGGCAAAGCGCCTTCAACATGCCGGAATACCGCACCTATGCGTATCTGGTCCGCCGGGCGCGCCAGCGACATTCCACCGTTACGACCGCGCTGCGTGCTCAGATAATTCAGCTGGCTCAACTGATTGATCACCTGCGCCAGATGGTTTTCCGAAATGTTGCACACTTCGGCGATTTCGGATTTCGTGACCAGCCTGTCCGGGTGAGCTGCGCAATACATCAACAGGCGCACAGCGATATTCGTCCGTTTGGTAATCCGCATGAGGGCCTCCCTAAACTCAAGATGCAACCTTATTGCATGTCCGGGAAAAAAGCGGTTTGACATACATCAATCGACCGAAAGGACACTTCTCGGATGGCCGACCCCTATTTCTTTGGCTATGGCAGCCTTGTGAACCTCGCGACGCATGAATTTCCCGATCCGCGCCCCGCGCGACTGAAAGGTTGGCGGCGGGCCTGGAGGCACACTGATCTGCGCCCCGTGGCATTTCTGACTGCTGTGCCCGACCCCGTGTCTGAGATCGACGGCATGATTGCGCATGTGCCAAAAAATGACTGGGCCGCGCTGGATGAGCGGGAATGGGCGTATGACCGAATTCCTGCAACGCATTCGGTTTCGCATCCCCTGACTCACGATGTCGAAATAGCTGTCTACGCCGTCCCGCAAGATCGGCACAGCCAGCCCAGCAATCACCACCCGTTGCTGCTCAGCTATATCGATGTTGTCGTGCAGGGTTACTTGCGGGCCTTCGGCGAGGACGGCGCGGATCGATTCTTTGAGACGACAACCGGCTGGGACGCCCCGATCCTGAATGATCGCGCCGAACCGCGTTATCCACGCCACCAGCAACTCAAACCTGTCGAGCGTGATTTTGTCGATGACCGCCTGACCAGTTTGTCGGTTCGGATTGAGCAACCGGCTTGACGAAAAAGAGCCACGCCGATGACGTGGCCCATAACTGTCGTGTACCACAGCGTTAGCCGCGCGCGCGGATCACCTGCAGCAGCGGCATCAAAGCAGCCATTTCCGGGCCGCGCTCCATGCCGGTCAGCGCTTTGCGCAATGGCATGAACAGGCCTTTGCCTTTGCGACCGGTTGCCTCTTTCACGGCTTTGGTCCAGGTGCTCCAGGTCTCGCCGTCGAACGGACCCTCGGGCAGCAAAGCCATCGCCTCGGCAATGAATTCCTGATCTTCTTCGGCGATCAAGGGATCGGCCCCGTCACGGCACAGCTCCCACCAGCCCTTGAGATCGGCCAGGGTGGTGATGTTCTCACGGGCCATGGCCCAGAAAGGTTCCGCCAATTCATCGGGAACACCGGCATCCGCAACGGCACCGGCCACATCGACCAGCGGCAGCGATTGCAAATACCTGGCGGTCAGCGGGAACAGGTCCTGTACATCGAACTTGGTCGGCGCGGCGCCAAATCGGTTCACATCGAACCCGTCGATCAGCTCTTCCATTTCCGAGCGCAGCTCGACCGGATCCGACGAGCCCAGACGCGCCATCAGGCTCAGCAACGCCATTGGCTGCACACCCTGTTCACGAAGATCGCGCAAGGCCAGCGTGCCCAGCCGTTTCGACAATGCCTCACCCTGCGGACCTGTCAGCAGAGAGTGGTGGGCAAAACGCGGACAACGCCCGCCCAACGCCTTGATGATCTGGATCTGCGTCGCCGTGTTGGTCACATGGTCTGAACCACGTACAACATCAGTTACGCCCATTTCAGTATCATCCACAACCGACGCAATCGTATAGAGAACCTGACCATCGCCACGGATCAGAACCGGATCGGAAACCGACGCCGCATCAATCGAGATGTCGCCAAGAATGCCGTCATTCCATTCGATACGTTCATGATCCAGCTTGAAGCGCCAGACGCCGTTGCCACGTTCGGCGCGCAAGGCTTCTTTCTCGGCCTCCGACAGGTTCAGCGCAGCGCGGTCATAGACCGGCGGCTTGCCCATGTTCAGTTGTTTCTTGCGCTTCAGATCCAGTTCGGTCGGCGTTTCGAATGCCTCGTACAAACGGCCCATCGCGCGCAGCTTATCGGCCGCCTCGGCATAGCGATCCAGACGGTCCGACTGACGCTCGACCCGGTCCCAATGCAAACCCAGCCATTCCAGGTCCTGCTTGATGGCATCGACATATTCTTCTTTCGACCGCTCAGGGTCGGTATCATCGATGCGCAGGATGAACGTACCGCCTGCTTTGCGGGCAATCAGATAGTTCATAAGGGCGGTGCGCAGGTTGCCCACATGGATGTAACCGGTGGGCGACGGGGCAAAACGGGTGGTTGTCATGGGTGTCTCCTGTTGGCGCGGCTCTTGTCACATGGGGGCGTTTTTGTCCAGCCGCCGCTTGGTCCATCAGGTGATTCAGAAAGGTTTTACCGGCCACACCCTGTTGAGATCGTCCAATCCGGCGCGAATTAGCTCGGACAATACTCCCGTGTCGATATCCGCCAGCTTGTTGACATAAAGACAGGACTTACCCAGTTTGTGCTTTCCCAATCTGGCCACCAGATCTCCAAAATCTGCGTAACCCGGCATGATATAAATCACCAAAGCTGATTTGCGCGGTGAAAAGCCGGTTGCCAGAAAGTCCCCTTCACGACCCGATTTATAGCGATAGTGGTAGCGGCCATACCCGATGATCGACGGTCCCCACATGAGCGGTGTGTACCCGGTGGAGGCGCGAAACAGTTTGTCAAGCTCGTGCGCGTCTTCGGCGCGACGTGCCGGTTGAACCGTTGTCAGGAAATGCTCAACGCTTTGATCCGTCGGAACTGTCTTGTTGTCTGATCGCGCCATGAACAAAATTTAACACGTAATTTTCATCCATGCACCCCATCTGGATGGCGTATAAACTGGCAACAGACTCACGACGCCCTAACTGAACCAATGAAGTCCTGACAGGGAGAACGAAGATGACAATTAAACTCACACGCCGCGCCGCTTTGGGAACTGCTGCCGCCTTGCCGTTTGCAACTGCGGCCGCAACGGTTCTGGCCGCAAGCCCGGAAACCAAAGCAAACTCGACCATCGCCAAGTCATTTCATGTTGGCGACTTCACGGTCACGACCCTGCTGGATGGCAGCTTTCCACGCGACGGAGTCAAAGAGATTTTTGGGGGCGGAGCGTCGGACGAAGAATTCGCCCGGGTTTCTTCTGAGAACTTTATTCCAGCGGACGTCACACAGTTTTTCTTTACCCCCTCGCTGGTCAATACAGGCTCAGAGCTGGTTCTGTTCGATACCGGCCTGGGGCAAGGCGGCATACAGGCCGCTCTGGCAGATGCAGGTGTGACCCCGGATCAGATCGATGTGGTCGTGATAACGCATATGCACCCTGACCATATCGGTGGCATGACGACCGAAGGCACGCCCACCTTCGCCAATGCGCGCTACGTGACGGCGGCTTCGGAATATGATTTTTGGGCTGCGCAGGATGCAGGCAACCGTGTGGGCGATCTGGTCGCTGAAAAAGTCACACCACTGGCCGAGAAAATGACATTTGTCGAAGACGGGGGAGAGGTTGCCGCTGGCATTACCGCGGTTGCCGCTTATGGCCACACACCGGGCCACACGGTTTACCATCTGGAAAGCAACGGGCAACGTCTGGTGCTGACAGCGGATTTGGCCAACCACTATGTCTGGTCTTTCGCGCATCCCGAATGGGAAGTCCGATTCGATATGGACAAGGCCGCAGCAACTGCCGCACGACGCAATGTCCTTGGCATGCTGGCTGCCGACAAGGTGCCTATGGTCGGCTATCACATGCCTTTCCCCGGTGCTGGTTATGTTGAGGCACGCGGAGAAGGCTTCCGCTTTGTCCCGGTCAGCTACCAGATGATGGGCTAAGCTTTCAGTACCCCGGATCCGGTCGCACTTTTGAACCGTCGCTGAACCGCGACAAGCGAAAGGCAGCCGGATCCACGCAAGGCACTGTTTCTGAAACCAGATCAGCCATCAGTCGTCCCGCCCCGGGTCCGATTCCAAAACCATGGCCTGAAAACCCCGTGGCGATGTACATTCCCGGCAGGTCACCCACGCCCGAGATGACCGGAATGGCATCCGGGGTCACATCGATCATACCTGCCCAGCTTTGTACGATCTCGCTTTTTTGCAAAGCGGGATATCCCTTGCACGCGCTGGCCCAGGCGCGTCGCAACGTTTTTTGCGACGGTTCAGGGTCCAGGATCCGGCACCGTTCGAATGGTGTCACATCGGTTGGCAGCCATTTCCGGTTCTGTTTTGCTTCGGCCGTCCAGCGTTTGGACAGGCGAAAGCGCAGAGATTTCCACTCCTGTGCGAAAGCTGGCAGGAACCGCATCGCCAACCGGAAACTGTCCGGCACGATGTCCACAGTATTCTCGTGACCGGACGCAATTGTGTAACCACCATCGGCCCGTTTTCGGATCGCAAAGTCATCCGACCACAACGATGCCTCGGGCCCCTCTGCGATGGGGGATGTGCGCAGCACCGTATTCAGGACCTTCAGCTGCGGCAGTTCGATCCCCGCATTGCCAGCAAACAGGCGCGACCACGCGCCCCCGGCCAGAACGACACTGCTGCTGGCAACTTTGCCGCGTTCCGTGAAAACACCGGCGATACAGCCAGCCTGAACGTCCACACTGCGTACGGCGCAATTCGTCATGATCACAGCGCCCCGATCCTGCGCAGCCCGGGCGATTGCAGGGGCTGTCCATTGTGGTTCAGCACGTCCGTCCTGCGGCATGTACAGCGCGGTTTCAATGCCCGTTTGGTTGCCGTGCAAAAGGTCTGCCAACTCACCGCCCGAAACCATCCGCGCGCCGGTCTGCAAACCCTCCACGTGGTGCAGCCAACGTTCCATGTTCCCCGCATCCCGCTTACCTGATGCGCCAAAAAGGATACCGGACTGGGTATATCCTGTCTTGCGGTCCAGCCGGTGATCCAGCGTCTGCCAGATGCGCAACGATTCTTGCATCAGGGGAATTTCCCTTGGGTCCCGCATCCCAAGACGGACCCACCCCCAGTTGCGAGAGCTTTGTTCGGAGGCAATCTGCCCTTTTTCGCACAAAAGGACCGAGGCGCCCCGCTCTGCAAGTTCCAGCGCGGTTGAAACGCCAATGATACCGCCGCCAATGACCACAACATCAACGGATTTTGGCAGGGCAAGGTCAGATTCTACAGGAGTCGGTTTAGGAGCGGTCATCGATAGGCCTTACTCTGTCGCTTGGACCGTTATGGAGACCAAGAGACAAAGCATAGGCAATACAAACCGTCACCGCGACCAAGCGAATTTTGGCATCTGTGACCCAGACGCCTGAGGCTATGAATGCGGGCTGAAGGTTACGCTGCGCCGGACAGTTCCGCCCATTTCTGGCGCAAGATCGCAGACAACCGTTTTTCTTTCAGTGCCGCTTGTGCAGACACATCTTCCTGTGGAAGCAATTGCGGAAACTCTGGCCGCAACATCGCCACTCTCTGATCTTCCGACTGCCGCTGCTCATTCAACAAATCGGCAATTGCTGAATCCAGCTTCTCTTCATCCAACTCTTGCGGCGAAGATTCCATTGTGCGCCATCTCAAAGGCGCATGAAGCGATCTTTCATAGTCCTCGTACATTTTTACACCAAACCATTCACTCAGACATCCAACCCCGGATACGTCGCGTTCACCAAAATCAGCTTTGCAATTTCAACAAACAATGCGTCGCACCCGCCCCACATTGGGCAACTTCCAAGCAAAAATGTGTCAGAAAAATGTCATCCAAACAAGTCTGGGGTGGCCTTTTTTGCCTCTTTCCACAGGCAATAACCCCCGACCTAGGAACAATGCACGCAAAGGAAACTTCACTGTTTCCAATTACCTGGTGAACCTTCGGCTTTCAGCGACGTTCGCGCCAGCGATTCACGATCGGGTACCGCCGGTCCAGCCAGAATGCCCGTTTGCTCAGGCGCGTACCCGGAGCGGACTGGAACCGCTTGTACTCGCTGATATAGATCAGATGTTCGACCCTTGTCGCATCCGCCTCGTCAAATCCAGCGGCGACACAATCCGCGATGGACCCATCCTGATCGACCAGAATATCAAGTATCCCGTCCAGTACGGGATAGTCCGGCAGGCTGTCGCTGTCCTTCTGATCCTCACGCAGTTCGGCGCTAGGTGGCTTGTCGATGACTGACGGGCGAATGACCTTTCCGTCAGGCCCCATCATCCAGTTTCGATGATTGGCGTTGCGCCAACGGCAGGTTTCGAACACGCGGGTTTTGTACAGATCCTTGATCGGGTTGTAACCGCCATTCATGTCGCCGTAGATCGTGGCATAACCTACCGCGACCTCGGACTTGTTGCCGGTGGTCAACAGCATTTCACCAAACTTGTTCGAGATCGCCATTAGCAATAGCCCGCGCAGGCGGGACTGAATGTTTTCCTCGGTCAATCCCTCATCCAACCCCGCAAACAACGGAGCCAGAGTGTTGGTGACAGCAGCCCGGCTTTCCGAAATCGGCACATAGTCATAGTGCACACCCAGTGCCTTGGCGACGGCCTCGGCATCGTCCAATGACGCTTGGCTGGTATATTCCGACGGCAACATCACGCAGCGAACGTTGTCGGCCCCGATAGCGTCCACCGCGATAGTTGCCACCAACGCGGAATCGATCCCGCCGGACAATCCCAGCAATGCCTTTTTGAAACCGGTCTTGCCCATATAGTCCCGCAGGGATTGAACCATCGCGCGATAGTCCTGCTCCCACACATCCGGCTGAGGCACGATCTCGGCAGGCACAATGCGCCAGCCGTCATCGCCACGCGCAAGATCCACCTGCGCAACCACTTCGTCAAACACCGGCATCCGGAAGGCCAGTTCTCCGCCCGGGTTGAGACCGAAGCTGGCACCGTCAAACACCTGATCGTCCTGCCCGCCAACCATGTTCAGGTAGATCAGCGGCAGGCCCGTTTCGACCACGCGCGCGACCATATGGTTCAGACGTACATCGTATTTGTTCCGGAAATAGGGCGATCCATTGGGGATCAGCAGAAACTCGGCCCCGGCTTCCTCAAGCGTTTCCGCCACATCCGGGTGCCAGCCATCCTCGCAGATGGGGCTGCCGATCCGGAAGTTGCCAACCGAATACGGACCGCCCAGAGGACCCGCATCATACAGGCGCACTTCGTCGAAAACAGTCTCATTCGGCAGGTGGTGCTTTAGAACCTTGCTGGTGATCCGCCCCCCCTTCAGGATCAGATAAGCGTTATACAGCTTTCCGTCATCGACCCACGGACCACCCAAGGCAATCGCGGGCCCTTTGGCGCATTTCTCGGCCAGAGACTCGACCGCATCCATGGCCGCGTGATGAAACACCGGCTTCAGAACAAGATCCTGCGTGTTGTAGCCGGTGATGAACATCTCGGGGAACGCCACCAGATCGGCACCCTCGGCCTTGCCTTGTTCCCACACGGCAACGACCTTGGCCGCGTTACCTTCGATATCCCCTACTGTCGGGTTCAATTGCGCCAGAGTGATGCGGAATCGGTCGGCCATGCTGCCCTCTTGCCTCGTCAGTCCTATTGCCATTTAGCAGATCACCGCGCGAGTAAAAGGCCAATGCGGCAAAACCCGTTGCCCTGCCCTCGACGGTACCCTAGTTTTGCGCACAGGGATGCAACCAACGATGATCCGGCAGGCAGGACCAAAAATGAACGTGATCCGAAACTCAATTGCAGCTGTGGCCATGAGCCTGGCAGCTGTGACCGCTTTCGCGCAGGACAGTACGGTTATCGTCAAGGATGACGAAGTGGGCGGCGTCTACGAGGGCACCTATGAAAACGGCCTGCGCCACGGGACGGGTACTTATCGGCTGCCCAACGGGTTCGAATACACCGGCCAGTGGGTGGAAGGCGAAATTCAGGGTCAGGGCATCACCAAGTACCCTGATGGATCGGTTTACGAAGGCTCGTTCGCAAAAGGTCAGCCGGAAGGGCGCGGCAAGATCGTCTATGCCAATGGCAGCAGCTATGACGGTGAGTGGTCTGACGGGTCCATCAACGGCACAGGCGTCGCTGAATTTGCCAACGGCTCGAGCTATGAGGGTGAGTTCAAGAATGCACAACGGCACGGCAAGGGCAAACTGACCTTTCCCGACGGATACATTTACGATGGCGATTGGGTGGACGGCCAGCGGCAAGGCAAAGCCACGATCACCTATGCCGATGGCAGCGTCTACGAAGGCGATCTCAACGCCGGCTTGCGCGATGGCACGGGCACCCAGACGATGCCTGACGGAATGATATACGAGGGCGAATGGACGCAGGACCAGATCACCGGGACAGGTCGCCTGACCTATGCCAATGGCGATGTGTATGAAGGTGAGCTTGCGGAAGGACGCCGCCTGGGCAAGGGCAAAGTAACTCACGCGTCAGGGGACGTCTATGAGGGCGACTTTGTCGATGATCGCCGCCATGGCAAGGGCACGTTCACCGGAACCGATGGTTTTGTGTACACCGGCGACTGGAACAAGGGTCAGATAGAAGGCCTGGGTGAGCTGACTTATCCCGACGGCTCAGTTTACGTGGGCGATTTCGTGGCCGACCTGGCGGAAGGAAACGGCCGCATTACCTATCCCGACGGCTCCACCTATGAGGGTGAGTGGATCGCAGGCGTAATCGAAGGTCAGGGTACGGCGACCTATGCCACCGGTATGATCTACAAGGGTCAGTTCAAGAACGCTCAAAGCCACGGCAAGGGTGTGATGACCCGCGCAGACGGTTCGATCTATGACGGGGATTGGTTCAACGGGGTCCGTCAGGGAAAAGGCAAGGCGACCTACTCTGATGGCACGGTATACACCGGAGACTTCATGAACGGAAAACGTCACGGCAAAGGAGAAATCGTGACCCCTGCCGGATTCAAGTATAGTGGCGACTGGTCCGAGGGCAAAATCAACGGCGAAGGCATAGCGACCTACTCGAACGGCGATGTCTATGAGGGCAACTTTGTCGACAACAAGAGACAGGGCAGCGGGACCATGCGTTACGCCAACGGGCAAGAGGAAACCGGAATTTGGGAAAACGGTGTGTTGCCAAATCAAACCCCGGATCAACAGGGCGGCGCTGACACTCCGGCACAGCAGACAGACCCTGATACAGAGGCGGTACAACCAGTTCCATCTGGCGAATGATCACTCACCAGGGAACAGGTTTTCCGGCCCAGTCAAAGAACCCACCGGTATCTGCTGGGCTTAACCCGCCGATCACAGACAACAGATTGCGCGCGCCTTCGCCGGGTTCAACGGCGGGATGCCGGTTCAGATATTTCCGAGTGAACTCTGTCTTGACCGTACCCGGATGCAGCGCAACACATATCGCCTGTTTATGTGTCCGGGCCAATTCAATTGCCGAAGTATGGACGATCTGATTAACCGCTGCTTTGGCCGCGCGGTAGCTGATCCAGCCGCCCATCCGATTGTCGCCGATGGACCCGACCCGCGCGGACAAAACAGCAAATACCGAATGCCGCTGTCGCGGCAACAACTGATGGGCCCGGCTTAGCACCAACGCCGGACCAACGGCATTCAGAGCAAACTGGTCCATCATTGCCCTTGCCGAAACAGATCGAATGGTCTTTTCGGGCGCACTGCCTGAAACTTCCAGCGCCCCGGAAGCGACAAGAACAAGATCGAACGGTCCTGAAAGGCGGTCAAGCATCCGGCTCGCTCGGTCTGGTTCCATCAGATCGAACCCCTCGACAGAGCGCGAGAGGCACGTCACCGCAACGCCCTGTGCCTCCAATTGCTCGCGTACGGCCGCACCAATCCCGCCGGACGCACCAATGATCAAAGCTGTATCCATCTGCGATTAGCTAGCCGCATGGCCGGATCAATCAAGGGAAAAGGAATTTGGAAACACCTACACCGCAACTTGTCGAAAATTGGTTCTTTTCATTCTTGTCGTCGTCTGTATAACCTCAATTCCATGATCAACCGCGCAGATATCCTTTGCGTCGACTCCGCCCTTCGCGGTGTGTCTCTGCGTGGCCTACTGATCCTAATCCGCCTCTGAGCGTGCCATCCGGCGCGCCCGCTCAGAGGAGGACGCCAGCGCGCCAACAGGCTTTAGGACAGACAAGAAAGAGATTCCCATGACCAACGTGACCGACCAAGACCGCGTCTTGATCTTCGATACTACTTTGCGCGACGGCGAGCAGAGCCCCGGCGCGACCATGACCCATGACGAAAAGCTTGAGATTGCCGAACTGCTGGATGACATGGGCGTCGACATCATCGAAGCAGGTTTTCCGATTGCATCAGAAGGTGACTTCAAAGCGGTATCCGAGATCTCGCAACGATCGAAAAACAGCCGCATCTGCGGACTGGCCCGCGCCAATTTCACCGATATCGATCGCTGCTGGGAGGCGGTCAAACAGGCGGAACAGAACCGCATTCACACCTTCATCGGCACCTCTCCGCTGCACCGCGCCATTCCGAACCTGACACAGGACGAGATGGCTGACAAAATCCACGAAACGGTCAGCCACGCGCGCAACCTGTGCGAAAACGTGCAGTGGTCGCCGATGGATGCAACCCGAACCGAATGGGATTACCTGTGTCGCGTGATCGAAATCGCGATCAAGGCCGGGGCGACCACCATCAACATCCCTGACACCGTGGGGTATACTGCGCCGCTGGAATCCGCGGATCTGATCAAACGCCTGATCGAGACGGTTCCGGGCGCAGATGAGGTGATCTTTGCCACCCACTGCCACAACGACCTTGGCATGGCGACAGCGAATTCGCTGGCGGCCGTCATCGGCGGTGCGCGCCAGATCGAATGCACCATCAACGGCCTAGGCGAACGTGCCGGCAACACCGCGTTGGAAGAGGTCGTTATGGCAATGCGCACGCGCAATGACATCATGCCCTTCCACACCGGGATCGACACGACCAAGATCATGCATATCTCACGCCGGGTCGCTACGGTGTCGGGCTTCAACGTGCAGTTCAATAAGGCCATTGTCGGCAAGAACGCTTTTGCCCACGAAAGCGGCATCCATCAGGACGGAATGCTCAAAAATCGCGACAATTTCGAGATCATGCGTCCCGAGGATATCGGCCTGTCGGGCACATCCCTGCCACTGGGCAAACACTCCGGGCGCGCGGCACTGCGCGACAAACTTGAGACGCTTGGCTTTGAAGTTGGCGACAATCAACTCAAAGATATCTTTGTGCGTTTCAAGGACCTGGCGGATCGCAAGAAAGAAGTGTTCGACGACGATCTCATTGCGCTGATGACGCTGGATGAGGCGGACGACTATCTGCAACTGGTGTCGATGAAAGTCACCTGCGGCACCGGCGGTCAGGCGGAATCGACAGTCGAGTTGGAAGTCAACGGCAAGGACGTCATCGCAACTGAACATGGTGACGGGCCGGTTGATGCGACCTTCAAGGCGATCCGTGCGATTTATCCCAACACAGCCCGTTTGCAGCTGTATCAGGTTCATGCGGTGACCGAAGGCACCGATGCGCAGGCCACGGTTTCGGTCAGGCTGGAAGAAGATGGCATGATTGCCACGGGTCAGTCGGCGAACACGGATACCGTCGTGGCCTCGGCCAAAGCCTATATCCACGCGCTGAACCGCCTGATCGTGCGCCGGGAAAAGACCGGCCCGGGCGCGGATGCCCGCGAAATCAGCTACAAAGACCTGACCTGATTCAAATAATGGCGCGATAAAGGGCTCCCGCACCTGCGGTTGCCCGGCTGCGCCGGACACCTTTGAAGCTTTGAGCCCGGCAGCGCGCTGCCGGGCTCAACATGTTTGACGGCATCTCTGATGCAGGCAAACAAGGCGGGAGTATCGGTTGGAATCCCGTTGGTTGACCTCAGAGACCTTCAAATAGCTGCGACAGACGGAACGTTTCTTCCTCGATGCCGAATGGTGCATTCAGGATGAACATCCCTGATCCCACCATCCGATGCCCCTCGCGCACCGGTGGAAACGTCACCTCATGACAAATGGTCTTAGGGAAGTTTTGCGATTTGAGCGCCGCGATCATTCGGGTATGACGCTTGTCCGTCAGGACCGGGTACCACAGCGCGATCACCCCGACATTCCATTTCCGGTGCAGTTTGGCAATCACACCGGGCAGTCTATCGTAATCGGTCTTCACCTCATAGCTTGGGTCAATCAGCAACATTCCCCGTCGAGGCGTCGGAGGCAGCAGGGACTGCGCCAGTTCAAACCCGTCCTGCTGATACACCCTCGCCCCAAACGGCGACATCGCCAAAGAAAGCGCGGCATGTTCCTGAGGGTGCAGCTCTGCAAAATGCAGACTGTCCTGATCCCTCAACAGACTTGCTGCAATCATCGGTGACCCCGGATAGGCCGCGTCACCGTGCCGGGCCTGTACGTTTTCCAAAACCCGCGCCATTGGATGTTCGGGTCCGAGCCACCCTTCTCTCTGCGCGCGCACGATCCCAGCCGCCGCCTCGCCTGTCCGCATGGATTCGTCCGCGTCCAACTGGTACAGACCCCGCCCGGAATGCGTTTCGATATAGCTGAGCGGCTTGTCCTTGCGCGTCAAATAATCCAGCACCCACGCCAGTAACGCGTGCTTTTGGACGTCAGCCAGATTCCCGGCATGGTAAATGTGTTGATAAGAGAGCATTTTGCCTTCTAAAGTCCCAATCAATAAGGCGGAAAGGTGCTGATCGTCGCGGAATCAGCCCTTTTACCGGGCGTGATGGCACCCTATAAGTCATCCGTCCCGGAACCGTCGAGTCGCGGGCAGTAGAAAAACCGACATACAGGATCAGGGGAAACATGGGGATCTTTGGCAATCTGGGCGGCCTGTTCACAGCGGACATGGCCATTGACCTTGGAACAGCGAACACGCTGGTTTACGTCAAGGGGCGCGGTGTCATCCTGTCTGAGCCTTCGGTCGTAGCCTATCACGTCAAGGACGGCGTGAAAAAAGTTCTGGCTGTCGGCGAAGATGCCAAGCTGATGCTGGGGCGAACGCCCGGTTCGATCGAAGCCATCCGCCCCATGCGCGAAGGTGTGATTGCTGACTTCGATACCGCCGAGGAAATGATCAAGCACTTCATCCGCAAGGTTCACAAACGCTCGACTTTCTCGAAGCCCAAGATCATTGTCTGCGTCCCCCATGGCGCGACACCCGTTGAAAAACGCGCAATTCGTCAGTCGGTTCTGTCCGCTGGTGCCCGCCGTGCAGGCCTGATCGCCGAACCGATCGCCGCCGCGATTGGCGCGGGCATGCCGATCACCGACCCGACCGGCAACATGGTCGTCGACATCGGCGGTGGTACAACCGAAGTGGCGGTTCTGTCGCTGGGCGACATTGTCTATGCCCGTTCGGTCCGCGTTGGTGGTGACCGCATGGATGAAGCCATTATCTCGTACCTGCGTCGCCAGCAGAACCTGCTGGTCGGTGAATCCACTGCAGAACGCATCAAGACGACAATCGGCACGGCGCGCATGCCCGATGATGGACGCGGCCAGTCGATGCATATCCGAGGTCGTGACCTGCTGAACGGCGTACCGAAGGAAATCGAGATCAGCCAGGCCCAGGTCGCCGAGGCGCTGTCGGAACCCGTCCAGCAGATCTGCGAGGCAGTGATGACTGCGCTCGAGACCACTCCGCCCGATCTGGCCGCCGATATCGTGGACCGGGGCGTCATGCTGACCGGTGGTGGTGCATTGCTGGGCGATCTTGATCTCGCCCTGCGCGAACAGACCGGCCTGGCCGTGTCCATTGCGGACGAAAGCCTGAATTGTGTGGCTTTGGGCACGGGCAAGGCGCTAGAATACGAAAAACAGCTACGCCACGCGATTGACTACGAAAGCTAAGGCACGCACCTTTTAGGGACAGGCTTAATTCGGCACGAGCAGCACGGGAAGGTAACCTGTGGCAAAAGACCGATCACAGCGCGATGACTACACGACCCCGCTGCGCAGATTGTTGCTGGGGATCGTCATTCTGTGCTTGCTGGGCATCTTTCTGGTTTGGCGGATCGACAGCCCGCGCGTCGAGCGGTTCCGCGCCCAGGTGGTGGACACGATCGTGCCCTCGATGGATTGGGCCATGGTGCCCGTGACTGCCGCTGTAAACCTTATCCGCGATTTCCAAAGCTATCAGCGCCTGAGCGAGCAAAACCGCGAGTTGCGTAGCGAACTGCGCCTGATGCGTGCCTGGAAAGAGGCCGCACTGCAGTTGGAGCAGGAAAATGCACGGCTGCTGGATCTGAACAATGTCCGCCTCGACCCGCGCCTGACATACATCACGGGCGTCGTGATGGCCGACAGCGGCTCCCCCTTCCGACAGTCCGTCCTGTTGAATGTGGGGGAGCGCGACGGGATCGTCGATGGATGGGCCACGATGGATGGCATCGGACTGGTAGGCCGGATTTCCGGCGTCGGGCCGGATACGGCACGGGTGATCCTGGTAACGGACGCCACCAGTGCCATCCCGGCAACGATCCAGCCTTCTGGTCAGACCGCGCTGATCAAAGGAGATAACACCCCGGCTCCAGTGGTCGAGTTCCTGGAAAACCGAGAGCTGGTCCGTCCCGGTGATCGGGTGATCACATCCGGCGACGGTGGCGTGTTTCCGGCAGGTCTGCTAATCGGCCAGATCGCCGCGGATCCGGGCGGCCGCCTGCGCGTTCGCCTTTCGGCGGATTTTGAACGGCTCGAATTTCTTCGTGTTCTGCGCTTCCATTCGCCCCCCCCAATTCAGGATCCGGGTGGGATCGTCGGGCCAACGCGACCCGAAACTGCGCTTGTACCGGATGAGGTAAGTGATGGATAGGCCGGCCTCATACAGCTGGGCCATGCGCGGCCTTTACGCTGCGCTGTCCTTTGTCGTGCTGTTCCTGCATCTGCTGCCGCTTGATGCGCAACCGGATCGCTGGCCCTTTCCCGATGTGCTGATTGCGCTGACCTTTGCCTGGGTGTTGCGGCGCCCCGATTATGTGCCCACCCTTCTGGTTGCGTTTGTCATGCTGATGGCGGACCTTTTGCTGCAACGCCCGCCCGGCCTTCTGGCCGCCTTGGTGGTGTTTGGCGCAGCCTATCTGCGCGCCGCCGCTCCGGGTATGAAGGACACGGGATTTGTCGGAGAATGGATGTCGGTCGGTGTGGTGATTGCCATGGTGTTTTTGATGAACCGAGTCGTTTTGTCGATCTTGTCGGTGCAGCAGGCCGCTTTGTGGCCAGTGGTGATTCAACTTGTGCTGACAATCGCCTTCTACCCGGTCATCGTGCTGCTGACTCAAAGCGTATTTGGTGTCCACCGCTTGTCTGCGGCGGATGCCGGAGCCGTGGGAGGCAGGGCATGAAGCAACGCAAACCCAAGTCGCAGGGCC
This sequence comes from Ruegeria sp. CDSA141, assembly GCF_059612005.1. Lineage (NCBI taxonomy): Bacteria > Pseudomonadati > Pseudomonadota > Alphaproteobacteria > Rhodobacterales > Roseobacteraceae > Ruegeria > Ruegeria sp. CDSA141. The sequence continues at coordinate 230,843 of NZ_JBXWPT010000003.1, read as the reverse complement.
TTGCCTATAAACGCCTGCCACGCAGAGCGCTGGTGCTGGGCGGTTTGCAGGCGGCTTTTATCGGCGGGCTGGCTGCACGAATGCGTTTCATGCAGGTGGATCAGGCCGACGAATATCGCCTGCTGGCTGAAGAAAACCGCATCAACATTCGCCTGATCCCACCGACCCGTGGACGAATCTATGACCGCAACGGGCAGATCATCGGTCAGAACTCACCATCCTATCGCATCGTCATCGTGCGTGAGGATGCGGGAGACGTCGACAAAGTGATTGCCAAATTGTCAGAACTCATCCCGCTGAACGATGATGAGATCGAGCGCGCCCGGACCGAAATGCGTCGATCAGCCCCGTTCCTGCCAGTGACACTGGCGGATCAAGTCACTTGGGAAGACATCTCGAAAGTCGCGGTCAATGCCCCGGCCCTGCCGGGTGTGACGCCCGAGGTCGGCCTGACGCGACAATACCCACGCTATGAGGATTTTGCCCATATCGTCGGCTATGTCGGCCCGGTCAGCGACTATGATCTCAGCAAGCTTGAAGACCCCGAGCCGGTTTTGCGAATTCCCCGGTTCCAGATCGGCAAGGTCGGGCTGGAGGCAAAACAAGAAATTGCGCTGCGGGGTAAAGCCGGTGCAAAGCGCGTCGAAGTCAATGCCACAGGGCGCGTCATGCGCGAGCTGGACCGGCAGGAAGGTCAGCCGGGTGCCGACTTGCAATTGGCGATCGATGCCGACCTGCAACAATATGCGCAAGCGCGGCTGGCAGGTGAAAGCGCTGCAGCAATTGTTCTGGATTGCGAAACCGGGGATCTGCGCGCTGTCAGCTCTACACCCAGTTTCGATCCAAATCTGTTTGTGCGCGGAATCTCGGTCGCTGATTATCGGGCGTTGACGCAGGACAAGTATCGCCCCCTGGCCAACAAGTCCGTGCAAGGCACTTATCCCCCGGGGTCGACGTTCAAGATGGTCACTGCATTGGCCGCGCTGGAGGCTGGCGTGATAGGCCCCGGCAACACAGTGTATTGCCCCGGGCACCTGAAGGTCGGCAGCCGCCGGTTCCACTGCTGGAAGCGCGGCGGGCATGGCACGGTCGATCTGAACCTGTCGCTGAAACGCAGCTGCGACGTTTACTATTATGACGTGGCTTTGCGGGTGGGCATCGACAGGATATCCGAGATGGCTCGCACGCTGGGTCTGGGGGCCAAACACGATATTCCGATGTCGGCGGTCGCCGCGGGGCTCGCCCCCAATCAGGAATGGAAGCAGCGGACACACGGTCAGGATTGGCTGGTGGGCGACACGGCCAACGCGTCCATCGGGCAAGGTTTCATGCTGGCCTCGCCGCTGCAACTGGCCGTAATGACCGCCCGCATCGCCACCGGCCGATCCGTGACACCGCGCCTTGTGCGCTCGATCGACGGTGTCGAACAGCCCTCAGGTGCAGGGGAGCCGCTGGGCATCAACGCTTACAATCTGGAACAGGTTCGTAATGCCATGTTCTCGGTCTCGAATGATCGGCGAGGGACGGCCTATCGCAGCCGCATCATCGCGGATGAGTTCCGCATGGCCGGCAAAACCGGCACCAGTCAGGTTAGAAACATCACCAAGGCCGAACGCGCTGCGGGTGTGATCAGCAACAAGGATCTGCCATGGGAACGTCGCGACCACGCCTTGTTCGTCTGTTTCGCCCCCTATGACAATCCGAAATACGCGGTTGCCGTGGTCGTTGAACATGGCGGCGGGGGGTCCAAGGCGGCGGCACCGGTGGCCCGCGATATCATGCTTCAGGCGCTCTATAACGGCACTCCGCCGCTTGAGGCTTATCCTGTTGCCGACCGCGAGCGTATCAAGGAACAGCAAAAACGGCTCGAGGGCGATCGTCGCCCCAAAGCGCGTCCCGACGGAAAGGACCGCGCATGAGCTACCTTGAATATGCCGTGAAATCCACGCCGTCGGGGTTTCGGAAGTTCCTGTACATGAACTGGCCGCTGACCCTGCTGCTGATCAGCACCGCCAGCGCTGGATTCCTGATGCTGTATTCGGTCGCAGGCGGTTCGTGGACACCCTGGGCCGAGCCGCAGATGGAGCGTTTTGGGCTTGGCCTGACCGCGATGTTCATCATTGCTCTGGTTCCGATCTGGTTCTGGCGCAACATGTCCGTTCTGGCCTATCTCGGTTCGGTCGCCTTGTTGGTGTTCGTGGAATTGTTCGGCACCATCGGCATGGGTGCACAGCGCTGGATCGACCTTGGGTTCATGCGTCTTCAGCCCTCAGAGGTCATGAAGGTGGCACTGGTCATGGTTCTGGCGGCGTATTACGACTGGCTTCCATCGCACAAGACGTCCCGCCCTCTTTGGGTCTTTATCCCCGTGGCCCTGATTGTCCTGCCCACTCTGCTTGTTCTGAAGCAACCGGATCTCGGCACGTCGATCCTGCTGTTGGCCGCCGGTGGAGGGCTGATGTTTCTTGCGGGTGTCCACTGGGCGTATTTTGCAGCCGTCATTGCAGCCGTCGTGGGCCTGATCGCCGCCGTGTTCAACAGTCGCGGGACCGAATGGCAGTTGCTCAAGGACTATCAGTTCCGCCGGATCGACACGTTTCTCGACCCCTCTACCGATCCTCTGGGTGCCGGGTATCACATCACGCAATCCAAGATTGCCCTTGGCTCGGGGGGCTGGAACGGGCGCGGTTTCATGCAGGGTACACAATCCCGGCTGAACTTCTTGCCCGAGAAACACACCGATTTCATCTTCACCACGCTCGCCGAGGAGTTCGGCTTTGTCGGGGGCATCACGCTCTTGGTCCTCTACGCCCTGATCCTTGTGTTCTGCATAGCGACCGCGCTGGCCTCCAAGGATCGGTTCTCCTCCCTGGTCACATTGGGCATCGCGCTGAACTTTTTCTTATTCTTTGCCGTCAATATGTCGATGGTGATGGGCATGGCACCGGTCGTGGGCGTCCCTCTGCCAATGGTCAGCTATGGCGGTTCGGCCATGCTGGTGCTGATGGCCGCGTTCGGCATCGTCCAAAGCGCTCATATCCATCGTCCCCGCTGATCTGAAAGGCCCCAGATGCCCGTAAACGTTCTGTTTTCCGCGCGCCCTGCCCTCTGGCCCGTGTATGAACCGCTGCTCACTCAATACCTTGCAGAAGCTGGCGTCCAGGCGGAGATCAGTACGGATTTTGAACCGGATCAGGTTGATTACGTAGTCTACGCTCCGAATGGCGGATTATTGGATTTTTCGCCTTTTACGCGCCTGAAGGCGGTTCTGAGCCTCTGGGCCGGGGTTGAAAAGATCGCTGACAATGACACGCTGAGCGTCCCCTTGGCACGGATGGTGGATCACGGGCTGACGCAGGGTATGACCGAATGGGTGGTGGGCCATGTGCTGCGCTATCATCTGGGAATGGATCGCCACATCACCATCCAGGATGGCGTCTGGGCCCCGGATGCCCCACCTTTGGCGCAAGAGCGCAACGTGTGCATTCTGGGCCTCGGCGCATTGGGCGAAGCCGCGGCCCGCGCCCTGGCCTTACTGAATTTCACGGTCACTGGCTGGAGCCGCACCGCCAAGGACATCCCCGGCGTGACCTGCCTGCACGGTCCTGACGGGCTGCGTGATGCACTTTCTCAGGCCGAGATACTGGTTTTGCTGCTGCCTGATACCGCCACCACTGAAAACGCGTTGAATGCAAAAACGCTGGCCTTGCTGCCCAAAGGCGCGCGGATCATCAACCCGGGCCGCGGGCCCCTGATCGATGACGAAGCGCTGCTGGATGCCTTGAACTCGGGTCAGATCGGTCATGCGACGCTGGATGTGTTCCGGGTCGAGCCCTTGCCCCCCGATCACCCTTATTGGGCACATCCGAACGTGACTGTGACCCCTCATATCGCGTCCGAGACCCGCCCGGCCACAGCCGCGCAGGTCATTTGCGAAAACATCCGACGTGGCGAAGCCGGAGAGCCCTATGTGCACCTGGTGGATCGCGCGTTGGGCTACTGATTTCAGGTCGCGATCAGACCGCGGCCTTTCAACAGGGCGTCAACCCCCGGCAATCTTCCCCGGAATGCCAGATACAGGTCTTCTGCCTCGCGCGAACCGCCAGTGGAAAGGATGTTGTCCTCCAACGCTTTGGCGCGTTCCGGGTCAAAGGCACCACCTGCCTCTTCAAAGGCGGCAAAGGCGTCGGCATCCATCACCTCGGACCACATATAGCTGTAATAGCCCGAGCTGTAGCCGTCGCCCGCGAACACATGAGCGAAATGCGGAGTGGCGTGGCGCATACCAATGGCCTTCGGCATCCCCAACCTGGCCAGAACTTCCGACTGTTTTGCCATCGGATCTGCCGGTGCCTCGTCATCGTGGAAGGCCAGATCAACAAGGGCCGAGGCGACATATTCCACCGTCTGGAAACCCTGATCGAAATTGGCCGCGTTCAGAACCTTCAGTAGCATTTCCTGCGGCATCGGCTCGCCCGTTTCCGCATGGGTCGCAAATTCGGCAAGGACCTCTGGCACTTCCAGCCAGTGTTCGTAAAGCTGGCTGGGCAATTCGACGAAATCGCGCGCAACCGAAGTGCCCGAGATGCTTTCATATGACACGTTGGACAGCATCTGGTGTAGGGCATGGCCGAATTCATGAAACAGGGTCCGCGCGTCATCATAGGACAGCAAGGCGGGATCCCCCTTGGCGAAGTTGCAGACATTGATGACAACCGGTGTCTGCTTCTTTGGGAATTTGGCCTGCGCCCTCATCGCGCTGCACCAGGCACCTGACCGCTTGGACCCTCGTGCAAAGTAGTCTCCGATAAATACGGCAATATGCTGCCCGTCGCGGGTAACTTCCCAAGCCCGGCAATCCGGGTGATAGAGGGGTACGTCCAACGGATTGAATTCCAGCCCGAAAAGCCGGTTGGCGCAGGCAAACGAAGCCTCGATCATGCGATCCAGCTGCAGATAGGGTTTCAACGCGGCCTCATCCAGATCGTGTTCCGCCTTGCGCCGCTTTTCAGCATAATACCGCCAATCCCAAGCTTCCAGCGGGCCATTGATGCCGTCTTCCTGCATCATCTGCGTCAGAACATCCGCGTCGGCGTCTGCGCGGGACTTGGCCGGTTCCCATACCTGCATCAACAGCTCACGCACCCGATCCGGCGTGCGCGCCATCTCGGTTTCCAGCTTGTATTCGGCGAACGTGTCATAGCCCAGAAGCTTGGCGCGCTCTTCGCGCAAAGCCAGGATCTCGGCCGCGATGTCACGGTTATCGGTCTCTCCCCCATTGGCACCGCGTGCGGCCCAGGCGCGATAGGCTTTTTCGCGCAGGTCCCGGCGGGGCGAGAATTGCAGGAATGGCACAATCAGCGACCGTGACAAGGTGACCACTGGCCCCTGTGCCTTCTTCTCCTGCCCCGCGGCACGCGCCGCGTCCACGACGAAATCCGGCAAGCCGTCCAGATCCTCTTCGGTCAGGTCCATGTACCAGTCCCGCTCATCCGCCAGCAGGTTCTGGGTAAACGACGTGCCCAGCGACGCGAGGCGCGACTTGATCTCTTGCATACGGGCGTCTTCGTCCCCTTCCAAGGCCGCGCCGGCACGCACAAAGCCTCGGTGGGTCAACATCAGCACGCGCGCCTGTTCCTCGGTCAGGTCAAGATCATCGCGCAGTGCCCATAGGTCGGCAACACGCTTGAACAGCGACTTGTTTGAAGAAATGCTCGAAAAATGCGCTGAAAGCTTGGGGGAAAACTCTCGTTGCAGTTCTTCCCGCTTTGGGTTGCTGTCTGCGCCCGCAATCGTGAAGAAGACCGACAGGACCTTGTCCAGTTGCCCGCCCGCGGCCTCGAGCGCCTCGATCGTGTTGGCGAATGTGGGGGTATCCGGATTTGCTGCTATCGCGTCAATCTCGGCGTTATGCTCTTTCATCGCCTGCTCCAGTGCGGGCGAGAAATCATCATCCGAGATATCGGAAAAAGGGGCGATTTCAAACGGTGTGGTCCAATTGGACAGGATCGGGTTGGTCATGCAGATCTCCTTTGATCCCATAGCTATGTCGCCATGGCCGGGTGTTCCAGAACACCCAACCCATGTGAAGAAAGGTTAATCGTTTGTCATGCCACAAACAGGGCAATCGTCCCGGCGGGTCAGAGCAATCTTGCGGCTTTCACCGTACAGCGCGTCATAGATCAGCATCTCGCCGCGCAGCACCATGCCGGCGCTCGTTATCACCTTGATCGCCTCGACCACCATCATCGACCCAACCACGCCCGGCAGCGGGCCGATCACTCCGGCCTCGGAACAGGACGGGGCCAGGCCGGGGGCCGGTGCCTCTGGGAAGATACACTGATAGCAGGGGCTGCCGTTGGCCGGGTCAAACACACTCAGTTGACCTTCCCACTGTGACAAAGCCCCCGATATCAGCGGTTTGCCCAGCGCGACGGCGGTTCGGTTGGCCAGATAACGGGTCTCAAAATTGTCGGTTCCGTCAAGGATCAGATCGAAATCTGCAAACAGATCGGTCGCGATTTCCTCGCTCAAACGGCGATGATAGGGCAGAACCACCACGTTCGGGTTCTGCGCCTCCATCGCCTGCTGGGCCGAAAAGACCTTGGGCATTTCAATGTCCGCATCGCGGTGAATGACCTGTCGTTGCAGGTTGGCATTCTCGACGACGTCATCGTCGATGATCCCGATCGTGCCGACACCTGCTGCCGCCAGATATTGCAGCGCAGGTGCGCCCAGACCACCAGCGCCGATCACCAGAACGCGGGCCTTTTTCAGCTTTTTCTGACCGGGCCCACCCAGTTCGCGCAACACGATATGGCGGGCATAGCGGTCCAGCTCAGTCTCGGTAAATCGGTCGGAGGGCATGTCAGGCTCCGGGTCTGCAACTGAAGCTGCGCGGTTGCGCAGGGTTTTCAGCACTCTGCCATACAGCAAAGCCAGCGCCGCGAAACCCACAAGGATCAGCCACAGCGCCGCAGACCCGCCGGTTGCTTCGCGAAGAGGGTGCCCATCCGGCAAGATCAGATGAGACAGTATGACCCCTGCCAACAACACGCTCACGGAAACCACCCGCGCTTTTTTCGACGTGCCCGCGAAATAACCGACACCCCAAAGCCCCGCAGCCAGGATGAAAACCAACAGCATCAGCCGCGCCCAGTCGAGCCGAAACCGCCAGCCCCACGATCGGTTTCGCCCAGCGTCTGAGCCAGTTCAAACGTGGCCTGCACCACCGGCGCGACCACAAGCTGCGCGATACGATCTCCGTGGGCGATCTCGAACCGTTCCTGGCCCGCATTCATCACGATCACGCCCAACGGCCCACGATAGTCGCTGTCGATGGTGCCCGGCGTGTTGGGCAGTGTAATCCCATGTTTCAACGCAAGGCCCGAGCGGGGCCGAACCTGAACCTCATACCCGCGCGGGATTTCAATGCGCAGGCCGGTTGGCACCAGCGCCCGCTGGCCGGGCTCCAACGCTATCGGCGCGCCGCCGAGCAGATTGGCACGCACATCCGCCCCGGCCGCCCCCGAGGTTTCATAAGAGGGAAGTGCCACGGCGGGGTCTGCCCCGTCTTCGCGGATCACTCGGATTGCAACCATGCTCTTGCCTTTCCTTCAGCCTGCCAATGCGTCCGAAATCTTCGCCGCCAATCGCCGGGCAACTTCGTCCTTGCCCATGCGGGGCCATTCCTCGGCCCCGTTGTCCGAAATCAGGATGACCGCATTCTCTGACCCGCCCATAATGCCTGTTGCAGGGCTGACATCGTTGGCGACGATCCAGTCGCAGCCTTTGCGCAGGCGCTTGGCCGTGGCGTGTTCGACCACATTGTCGGTCTCGGCCGCAAATCCGACAACCAACGGCGGACGGTTCGCGCCCATCCGAGAAACACGTTTCAGAATGTCCGGGTTTTCGGCGAATTCCAGTACCGGCAGGCCGTCGCGGCTTTTCTTCAGCTTCTTGTCCGACGCGCTGGCGACACGCCAATCCGCGACCGCCGCCGCGAATACTCCGGCGTCGACGGGCAGAGCCGCATCAACCGCATCAGACATCTGTTGCGCGGTTTCGACGGGCACGACCCGCACACCCGTCGGGGGTGGCACATCTGCGGGGCCGGTCACAAAGATCACCTCGGCCCCCAATTCCGCCAGCGCCCGAGCCACGGCGGCACCCTGAGCCCCGGACGACCGGTTCGCTATATACCGGACAGGATCTATTGGTTCATGCGTCGGGCCGGACGTCACCAGCACCCGCCTGCCCGCCAAAGGCCCCGCAGACAACTGAGCCTCAACTGCTGCAACAATTTCCATCGGCTCGGACATGCGCCCCGGGCCGTATTCGCCACAGGCCATGTCGCCTTCGTTCGGGCCAACAAAGCGCACACCATCTGCCTGCAACTGCTTCAGGTTTCGTTGCGTCGCCGGGTGGGTCCACATCCGCACATTCATCGCGGGCGCACACAAAACGGGTGTGTCCGTGGCCATCAGAAGGGTCGATGCCAGATCGTTGGCCAGCCCTCCGGCCATCTTGCCCATCAGGTCCGCCGTTGCGGGGGCCACAACAATCAGATCAGCAGAGCGTGAAAGTTGAATATGCCCCATCTCGGCCTCATCGGTGAGGTCAAACAGATCGCGATAGACCTTTTCACCTGCCAGTGCAGACACGGACAGAGGCGTCACGAACTCTTCCGCTGCGCGCGTCAATACAGGGGTTACATCCGCACCGCGCTCGCGCAACCTGCGGATCAGATCCAGCGACTTATAGGCCGCGATCCCGCCACCGATAATCAGCAGAATGCGTTTGGATGACAGCATGCTCAGCCCTTCCTGTCCCGGTCGGCCCCGACATTAGGCAAGGCCTGCAGGTAGTTCCAGCGATTAATTCTGAACTTGAAATGCCGCACAGGGATCTTCGCGCTCCACCGTGGGGCTGTCGATTACGATATCGAAATCACCGTCAATCGCTCCGTCCTCGGATTGTCCGACGGCCACCAGTTTCCACCCTGGCTGAAGACGCGCGAGATACGTTGGTATGCCTCGGTCTTTTCGCGCGTGACCGTTTCCAGTGATCACGGCAACCGGACCCCCGGTTTCTTCCATTGCACGCACAACCGCACGGGCCAGCACAGCATCGCGCAGGCGCTGGATCGCAACCATCTGGGGCAACATTTCAGCCGGAAGCGCGTCGCAATGCGCAGCCAATTGGTCGGCCTCGCGCGCGGCCTGTTCCTCGGGCGTCAACGGTACAGTCAGACCATAGCGCGCCGCGTCTGCACCCAGAGCCGTAGCCGCACCACGTTCCATTGCGGCACGTGCGGCGGTGCGCGGAACCATGGCCCCGTAAACCGGCGCGCCGGAAGCTTCAAACACCGGGTAATACATACTGAGCGGCGGCCATCCACTTTCAGCCCATTTCAGAATACGGCTAAGCTCCTCTGGGTTGGACACTGCTTTTTGAGTAAGCCTCTGTGCGCCCTCTTCGGTTACCATTTCCCAGACGACGGCCGAGGGTGAAACAGCCTCGAGCGCTTCCGCCTGCACCAGATGATGCGTCGGGTTGTCGTGAACTTCTCCCAAAATCAGGACATCGGCGTCCCGCATCGCGGACATAGCATCAGCGGGAATTAGTCTATTTGCCAGCCCCGGTCGCGTTGCCGCAACCGTAAGACCAAGAACACACACAAGAATCGCAAACTGTTTCATGCGATGAAGTGTTGCACCTCGCGCGACTGGGCTTCAAGGTTCTTGCGCATCTTCACGAAGGCTGCGGCCTCGAGCTGTCGCACGCGTTCTTTGGACAGACCCAGCTCTGTTCCAAGGCTTTCCAGGGTTCGAGCGGGGTCTCGCAGCTTGCGTTCGCGCACAATGAAACGCTCGCGATCATTCAGCGCACTCATCGCCGTCAACAGCCACTTGCGCAATTGTTCGGTATCGTGGCTGTGCTCAACTGCTTCTGCGGCCTGTTCGCGATCGTCTTCCAGGGCGTCGATCCACTCACGTCCATCCTCATCCGCAGATTGCACGGCATTCAGAGAAAAGTCGGAACCGGACAGGCGTCCTTCCATCATCTCAACGTCGCGCAGCGGCACGCCGATTTCCGTTGCGATCATCTGGTGCAACTGATGACGGTCCAGGTCCTGACCTTCGGAGGCGGCTTCACGTTCCAGCCGGGCCTGAACACGGCGCATGTTGAAGAACAGGGACTTCTGAGCCGAGGTGGACCCGGTCCGAACCATGGACCAGTTCCGCATCACGTAATCCTGAATGCTTGCCTTGATCCACCACACGGCATAGGTCGAAAAACGCACGCCGCGATCCGGATCGAACTTGTCTGCGGCCTTCATTAGGCCAAGGCCTGCTTCCTGAATGAGATCATTCATCGGCGCGCCATAGCGCTTGAACTTGGCCGCCATCGAAATCGCCAGACGCATATAGGCGGTGATCAGGCGGTGCAACGCCTGCTCATCACGCTCATCACGCCAAGCATACGCCAGTTTCAGTTCAGTTTCCGCATCCAGCAGCTCGGCCTTCATTGCTTGCCGGGACATCGAAAAGTCCGTCGCGTTATCCAGTGCCATAAACCTCTCCCCTGTTTGCAGGTACTGGTCAGACTTGCTTTGCCGACCTATGACCTTTACGCAAAACAGCACCAATCGGATCAACTATAGGTAAGTATTGTGTCGCCGGATTTAACCTTGGTTCTGGGCGGGGCCGCGTCGGGCAAGTCGGTTTTCGCCGAAGAACTGGTTGTTTCTCAGGGGAAAAGCCGCGTTTACCTTGCGACATCACAAGTGTTTGATGACGAGATGCGCCAGAAAATCGACCGCCATCTTGAGCAACGCGGCGACGGTTGGACCACGTTTGAAGAACCCTTTGATTTGGGACCGGTTCTGGCAAAGTTGGCACCCGATCAGATTTGCCTGATTGACTGCGCCACCATGTGGCTGAGCAACCACCTGTTGGCCGAATCCGATCTGGAAGCCGCACAAACCGCCCTGCTAAAAGCATTGCGCTCATGCCCGGCCCAGATTGTGATAGTCTCGAACGAAGTCGGTCACGGTATTGTTCCGGACAACGCCCTGGCCCGCCAGTTTCGCGAAGCGCAGGGACGGCTGAACATCGCGCTTGCAGCGCAGGCCGATCTGGTGGTGCAGATCACCGCCGGGTTGCCTTTGGTTCTGAAAGGGCAATTGCCGTGACGCGTTTACATCTTGTCCGACACGGGCCGACCCATGCAAAAACAATGGTCGGCTGGTCCGACCTGCCCGCAGACCTGAGTGATACTGCGGCCCTGAAACGTCTGCACTACCATTTGCCGCCCGAGGCGCTTGTGATCTCGTCAGACCTGTCAAGGGCAGTTGACACGGCAACGGCCATTCAAGGCCGACGTTATCGACTGCCTCATCACCCTGACCTGAGGGAAATCCACTTTGGCCGCTGGGAACTGCGCGGTTTTGCCGAAATCGAAGCTGAAGACCCGGAACTGGCCTTCGCGTATTGGGACAACCCCGGCGATGTCCGCCCGCCGCAGGGTGAGAGCTGGAACGATGTCCGCAATCGGGTCGACGCAGCCATCGACGTGCTTGTTTCGGCACATACAGACTGCGATCTGGTCATCGTTGCGCATTTCGGCGTGATCCTCACCCAGGTGCAGCGCGCCCTTGATCTGGATGGGCAACAGACCTTTTCACATACAATCGACAACCTGTCGGTGACGGACATCACGATCGACGCAGGCAAGTGGTTGGTTGGGACAATCAATCACCTTCCGTGAACAGCCCCCGCACAAATCACCGTTTTACCGGGCTGCGAACCTGCGGCATCGTTCGCGTATGACTTATGATTTGTATATCGGTGACCGCCTTTTCTCCAGCTGGTCGATGCGCGGCTGGTTGATGCTTGAGAAATTCAACCTGCCCCATAGAAGCCACATGATTGGCCTGTATTCTGGCACCATGACACAGGACATGGCTTCCCTGGCTCCAGCGCGACTTGTGCCCGCCCTGCGCCTGCCGGATGGAACGGTGGTCGGCGAAAGCCTGGCCATGGCCGAAACCCTCGCCGAGCACCGCCCTAATGCCGGGTTGTGGCCATCAGATTCCGCAGCCCGGGCGACTGCCCGATGGCTATGCGCCGAGATGGTGGCGGGGTTTGGCGCCTTGCGAGGTGAATGCCCCATGCAATTGTTGCACGTCTGGCAGGATTTCAAACCATCGGATGAGACACTGGTAGATCTGGCACGCGTCGAAACACTCTGGGACCATGCGCGCACAGTGTCCGGTGCGGAACAAGGCCCGTTGTTTGTCACGTATTCGCTGGCGGACGTGTTTTACACACCCGTCGCAGCGCGGATCATCGGGTATGGGCTGCCAGTTTCAAAGGCGAACCGGGCCTATTGCCTGGACCTGTTGGCAGACCCCGCCGTCAGACAATGGCGCGCAATGGGCCTGACCGTCAGATACGACCCTTTTCCCTATCGTCAGGACTTGTCGTCCAAGCCCTGGCCGATCGGAGGGGTTTCAACCGCCAAGCCGGTATCCGGCCCGTCAATCAACGAAGTTTGCCCTTATTCCGGCGAACCGGTCGTGGAGTTTCTGGAGTTGGATGGCAAATGCTGGGGCTTCTGCAATCCATTCTGCCGCGACAAAACCGTTGCAGATCCCGACGCGTGGCCCAAATTCGCTGCCTTGCGCGCAACCGTTAACGACTCTTAAACCACAACCATGGCAGCAACGTCCTGTTAACCAAGAACAGGACTGCCATGGTTGCCCGTGCCCACACTGTCGCGTTTCAAGGAGTCGATGCCCGCCCGGTCGAAGTGCAATGTGCCGTCTCACCCGGCTTGCCGGCCTTTTCCATCGTGGGCCTTCCAGACAAGGCTGTGTCCGAAGCCCGGGACCGTGTCCGCAGCGCGCTGAGTGCGATGGCCATCGCCCTGCCCTCGAAACGAATTACGATTAACCTATCTCCTGCCGATCTGCCCAAGGAAGGTAGTCATTTTGACCTGCCCATCGCGGTCGCGCTGTTGTCCGCGCTCGAGATCATCCCGGCCGATGCCGCCGAAGGAACAGTTGCACTGGGAGAGTTGTCGCTTGATGGCTCCCTGGTGCCTGTTGTCGGTGCCCTGCCCGCGGCCATGACGGCAGCTTCCGAGGATCGTATGTTGCTGTGTCCCAAAGCCTCCAGCGCCGAAGCGGCATGGGTCGACGCCACTCAGGTTATCGGCGCGGATTCCCTTGGTGATGTTGTCCGCCATTTCTCGGGACAGTCCCCTTTGCCGGCGGCACAACCCGGCGAGGTGAATCTGACGCCCAGCGCGCGGGATCTGCGCGATGTAAAAGGACAGGAACGCGCCAAACGCGCCTTGGAAATCGCGGCAGCCGGGCGTCACCACCTGATCATGATCGGCACGCCGGGGTCGGGCAAATCCATGCTGGCTGCTCGGCTTCCGGGCATCTTGCCTCCGCTAACGGCGGTCGAAGCGTTGGAAACTTCGATGATCCAGTCCCTGTGCGGGTTGCTGGACGAAGGCGGCATCAACCGCACACGTCCTTTTCGGGAACCGCATCATACAGCTTCGATGGCAGCCATTGTCGGCGGTGGCAAAGGTGCCAAACCCGGTGAAATCTCACTGGCGCATAACGGCGTGCTGTTCATGGATGAGTTCCCCGAGTTTCCGCGTACAGTTCTGGAAACCCTGCGCCAACCAATTGAATCCGGAGAAGTCATGGTGGCACGGGCCAATGCCCATGTGAAATACCCCTGCCGCTTCATGCTTGTGGCCGCTGCGAACCCATGCAAATGCGGCTATCTTACGGATCCTTCACGAGCCTGCTCTCGCGCACCCGGCTGCGGCGAGGATTATCTGAACCGTATCTCGGGGGCCCTGATGGACAGGTTCGACCTGCGGATCGAAGTTCCGCCTGTGGGTTTCACCGATCTTGATCTGCCCCCATCCGGCGACAGCTCGGCGACAGTTGCCGTACGTGTTGAAAACGCCCGCGCCATTCAGGCAGACCGGTTTCGGGAAACACCGAACCTGCGCCAGAATTCCGACGCCGAAGGCAGGGTTCTGGAAGAGATCGCAACACCTGATACCGAAGGAAAAGCGTTGTTGCTGAAAGCAGCCGATCGGTTCGGGCTATCGGCCCGCGCCTTTCACCGCGTCCTGAGAGTGGCGCGGACGATCGCCGATCTGGACGGTTCAGCCGACATCCGCAGGCCACATGTGGCAGAGGCGCTAAGCTTTCGCATCAGCGCCCGGGTCATGGCCTAAACCTTGGCTTCTATCGCCTGCCAGATTTTCTTGGCAATATTGACGCCGTCGAACCGTTCCAGCTCCTGAATACCGGTGGGCGAGGTCACGTTGATCTCGGTCAGGTAGTCGCCAATAATGTCGATCCCGACAAATATCTGACCTTTTTCTTTCAACAGCGGTCCGATGGCGGCGCAGATTTCCAGATCACGCTCGGACAATCCGATCTTTTCCGGGCGACCGCCCACATGCATGTTTGAGCGCGTTTCGCCTGCGGCGGGAACCCGGTTGATAGCACCAACCGGTTCGCCGTCCACCAGGATCACGCGCTTGTCGCCATTGCTGACATCTGGCAGGAATTTCTGCACGATCAGAGGCTCGCGCGAGAACCCCGTGAACAACTCGTGCAGAGAGGTCAGGTTGCGGTCATTGGCATCCAGTCGGAACACGCCAGCACCGCCATTGCCATAGAGCGGCTTGAGGATGATATCGCCGTGCTTTTCCTTGAACGCCTTGATCGTCTGCAGATCGCGCGCAATCGTCGTGGGGGGGGTCAGGTCGGGAAAATCCAGAACCAGCAGTTTTTCAGGATAGTTCCGCACCCAGAACGGGTCGTTGACCACCAGCGTTCGCCCTTTGAGGCGGTCCAGTAGGTGAGTCGACGTGATGTAGTGCATGTCAAAGGGTGGATCCTGACGCAGCCAGACCACATCGAAGTCGGCCAGGTCAGCTTCACGTTCGGAGCCCAGAACAGCCGGATCGCCTGCGACCCGCTGCACAGTCATGTCATGGCCGCGCGCCGTAATGCGTCCTTCCTGATAAGCCAGTTGATCCGGCCCATAGAAAAACAACGAATGACCACGCACCTGCGCCTCTTCCGCCAGACGGAATGAGCTGTCGGCGTTGATGTCCACGTCCCCGATCGGGTCCATTTGAAAGGCTATTTTCATGGCGTGTCCCTCAGTTTAATGCCAGATACATGGCCCAGCAGGCCTGAGGGTTCAATGGGGCTTAGGCATGACCGAAGGCGTTTTCGATGATTTGAACTGCGCCAGTGCCATCTACAAGTGCCGCGTCGAAACGGACATTGGTCAGCTGCCCACCCGGCTCATTTTCCAGATATTGCGCGGCCGAGGCACAGATTCGGTCAATTTGTCTTTGGCTGATCCGGGCCGCAGCCTTTTCGAAAGTGGAACTTTTCTTGACTTCGACAAACACAACCCCGTCGCCATCCCGGGCAATCAGATCGATTTCACCACCGGCACCCCGCCACCGGCGATGCACAATTGCAAAACCCCGACGCTCGTAATCCGAGGCGACCCGAAGCTCGGCCGACTGACCCGCATGATAGGAAACCGAGCCCTGAATTGCACGTTGCCCCATGTCACCCTTTTCCCATTTTCAGCGCTTTCTGGTAGATCGGACGCCGCGGCAGATCATACATTTCTGACACAAGATCCGCTGCATCCCGAACCGAGTGGGTTTCCAAGGCTCGCTTCAAGGCCTCTTCTACGTCGGATTCGTTAACGCTTTGCGAATGGCTGCGATCCACCAGCAGAACTATTTCACCCTTAACTGGTTTTTCCTGAATTTCAGTTGCCAGATCAGCCAGGCTTCCACGACGGATTTCTTCAAACTTTTTTGTCAGTTCACGACACAACGCCGCCTGACGGTCTGCCCCCAAACACTCGGCAAGATCCACAAGGCTGGCTGATACGCGTTTCGGAGATTCATAAAAAACCAAGGTGCCTGGAACAGTCTTCAATGCCTCAATCCGGGCCCGACGTGCACCGGATGCATTTGGTAGAAATCCCGCAAAAAAGAATGCATCTGTTGGCAGGCCCGCCAATGTCAACGCCGTTACCGCGGCCGATGCACCGGGCGCACAGGTCACCATATGCCCGGCTTCTGCCGCTTGCTTGCCCAGGTCATATCCCGGATCAGCGATCAGCGGCATACCCGCCTCGGATGCGTAGGCGACCGATTGCCCCTGCGCCAGGGCATCCATAAGCCTGCCACGCGCACCTGCACCGCTGTAATCATGGTAGGCTTGTATACGCCGACCCTCCAGGGGGATGCCGTGAATCTCCATCAACCGGCGCAAACTCCGGGTGTCCTCTGCCGCTATCACATCGGCCGAGGCCAGAACATCCAGCGCCCTGAGCGTAATATCGCGCGCGGCTCCGATCGGAGTGGCAACAAAATATAGGCCCGCAGCCAATCTGATCTTTTGGAAATTCAAAGCTGGACCCTCACAGCGTGACGTTTATTATCGCGGCTCGACAGAACAGAAGCATTCACAGCCGCCGGATCAGGGAGTTTTCATTTAGATGTTTACCGTTTGCAAGCCCGTAAGCAAGCTGGCGAAAGCCGCCATTGCCCTGACGACCGCAGCGTTTCTGGCCGCTTGTGAGCCGGGTGGCGTTGGGGGTGGGCCCTCGATCAACACATCGAATCCTGTTCCGGTTGCTTTGCTGGTTCCCCGCTCTGGCGACGCAGCACTGGCGCAGAGCCTCGAGAACGCAGCCCGCCTGGCGATGTCCGATCTGCCCAACGTCAAAATCGACCTGCGTGTCTACGATACGGCGGGGAACCCAACCACGGCGACAGCCGTGGCCCAGCAGGCCGTTGCAGAAGGCGCCAAAATCATTGTCGGCCCTGTATACGCCCAGGCCGCGAATGCTGCAGGACTGGCGGTGCTGAACAATAACATCAATGTTCTTTCATTTTCGAACAACACCAGCATTGCGGGTGGCAACGTATTTGTTCTGGGACCGACCTTTGAAAACACGGCCAGCCGGCTGGTCAATTACGCGGGCCGGCAAGGCAAAACAAACATGGTTATCGTGCACAGCAATGATTCCGCTGGGCAAGTGGGGCAAACTGCAATCGCCAATGCGCTGGCAAACAGCCGAGTCAACAATGCCGGAACTGTCGGATATGACCGGTCGCAACAGGGCGTTATCAACTCGGTTCCCACGATCAAAGCCACCGTCGACTCGACCGGAGCGGACTCGATTTTCATGACGGCCACAACTGCGGGTGCTTTGCCACTTTTCTCGCAATTGCTGCCTGAGGCAGGCGTTTCTCCGGCGACAACTCAATTCATCGGCCTGACCCGTTGGGATATCCCCCCGCAGACGCTGGAACTGCCGGGTGTGCAGGGGGGGTGGTTTGCCCTGCCCGACCCATCCAAGGCACAAGCCTATCGTCAACGGTATAACGCGACGTATGGCGAAGCGCCTCACCCGATCAGCGGTCTGGCCTATGACGGCATAGCGGCGATTGGTGCCTTGGTCAGTCAGGGCAAGTCCGATGCCCTGACCGGTGCTGCCTTAACTCAGAATGCCGGTTTCCAGGGCGTTGGCGGCATCTTCCGCCTGCGTCCAAACGGCACTAACGAACGCGGCCTTGCCGTAGCGACGATTCAGAATAAACAGGTGGTTGTGATTGACCCTGCCCCGCAAAGCTTCTCTGGTGCCGGTTTCTGAGCGATCGGGCGTGACTATGGCGCCTGAAGGCGCTCTGATTTGCCCAGCCGAAAACATCTTTGACAGCGTCAGCGTCAATGATGCGCTGGCTATGGCCTTCGAGACCTGCTCTGACAACAGCGAAATGCGCTCTGAAACAGTGCGCATTCTGCGCGACGCTCAGAAAGCTGGTCGCAAAGCTATTGCCGATGCCTTCAGCGAGCATCCGTTTGACGCGCGCGCGCTGACCCGTTCTTATACCTTCCTGACGGACCAACTGGTCGGAACTGCAATGCTGGTCTCCAGCACACGCCTGCATCCGATTGCGACGCCAACTCAGGGTGAAAAGATCGCTGTTCTGGCCGTTGGAGGTTACGGGCGCGGTGAAATGGCACCGTCTTCCGATGTCGATCTGCTGTTTCTCACACCGTACAAAATTACGGCCTGGGCCGAGAGCGTTATCGAATCGATGCTGTATATCCTGTGGGATCTGCGGTTGAAGGTCGGGCATTCGTCACGCACGATCAAAGACTGCCTCCGGCTGGGGACCGAGGATTTCACAATCCGTACGGCAATGCTGGAGCAACGCTATCTGGCGGGTGACAAGGCGCTGGCCGACGAGCTTGAGCGGCGGCTGAAAACCGACCTGTTCAAGGGAACCGAACGGGAATTCATCGAAGCCAAGCTGAATGAACGAGATGAGCGGCACCTGAAACAAGGGGAACGATACAAGGTCGAACCCAACGTGAAAGAAGGCAAAGGGGGGTTGCGCGACCTCCAATCCCTCTACTGGATTGCAAAGTACATCTACGGCGTTCAGGACGTGGCCGAGCTTGTGCCTTTGGGTCTGTTCACTCCGGAAGAATTCAATACCTTCGTTCAGGCCGAAGAGTTCCTTTGGGCTGTTCGTTCGCATTTGCATCTGGTGACAGGCCGCGCCACCGAACAGCTGACCTTTGACATGCAGGTCGAGGTCGCGGCGCGCATGGGCTATGAGGATCGCGCCGGTCGCCGTGCGGTCGAAGTATTCATGCAACGCTATTTTCGCGAAGCCACACGTGTGGGCGAGTTGACGCGGATTTTTCTGACAAAGCTTGAGGCGCTGCACGTGAAAGGCGCGCCATTGCTGGAGCGCATTTTCCGCAAACGCCGGCGGGTCAAAGCCGGATACAAGGTTGTTCACGGCCGTTTGGACGTAGCAGACCCTGACAAATTTCTGTCCGACAAAGTGAACCTTCTGCGCTTGTTCGAAGAAGGTTTGCGAACAGCAATGCTGATCCATCCGGATGCCATGCGTCTGGTGGCGGCAAATCTGCATCTGATCGACGACGAAATGCGCAACGACAAAGAGGCGCGGCGCATCTTTCTGGACTTGATGCTGAAACACGGCAATCCAGAACGCGCTTTGCGGCGGATGAACGAACTGGGTGTACTGTCCGCTTTCCTGCCCGAGTTCGAGCCCATCGTGGCAATGATGCAGTTCAACATGTACCACAGCTATACGGTGGACGAGCATACCATCCAGTGCATCGTGAATCTGGCCCAGATAGAACGCGGAGAGTTGATTGAATCCTTGCCTCTTGCTTCGTCGATTCTGGAAGGCGGGGTCAATCGTAAGGTTCTGTATGTCGCCCTTTTGCTGCATGATATCGCCAAAGGACGACCTGAAGATCACTCGATCCTTGGGGCACAGATCGCGCGCAAGGTCGCGCCACGATTGGGTCTGAACAAAGCGGATACGGAGACGGTGGAATGGCTGGTGCGCTATCACCTGCTCATGTCCGACATGGCACAGAAACGCGACATTTCGGACCCCCGCACAGTGCGTGATTTTGCCAAAGCAGTCCAAACAGTCAAACGACTGGACCTGTTGACCGTTCTGACCGTCTGCGACATTCGCGGAGTAGGGCCGAATACTTGGAACAATTGGAAAGCCACGCTGCTGCGTGCCCTTCACGCTGAAACCAAGCGCGCGCTGGAAACCGGGATGGAGGACCTCAACCGCGCCAATCGCGGGGCCGAGGCAAAAAAAGCCCTGCGCACCGAACTGGCAGCCTGGTCCAAGGCCGACCTCAAATCCGAGACAGGACGTCACTACGACCCGTATTGGCAGGGTCTCAATCTGGCTACACACGTCGAGTTTGCGAACATGCTGCGCGCGCTGGAACAAAGCGGCGACCCCGGCGCGATGGAGATCCGCCTTCAGCCGGACGAGGATCGCGACGCAACGCGAGCCTGTTTCGCGATGGGCGATCACCCCGGTATTTTTGCGCGCATCGCCGGCGCGCTGGCCCTGGTCGGCGCGAATGTTGTGGATGCTCGCAGCTATACCACCAAAGACGGCTACGTCACCGATGCCTTCTGGATTCAGGACGCAGAGGGACACCCGTTTGAAGCCTCGCGCCTGCCACGTCTGACGCAGATGATTCACAAGACACTGCGCGGCGAAGTGGTCGCAAAAGAGGCGTTGAAATCACGCGACAAGATCAAGAAACGCGAGCGTGCCTTCAACGTCCCGACGCATATCACCTTCGACAACGACGGTTCTGAAATATACACGATCATCGAAGTGGACACCCGCGACCGGCCGGGCCTGCTGTTTGATCTGACCCGGACCCTCGCCGCCGCGAATGTTTATATCGCCAATGCGGTGATCGCGACCTATGGCGAACAGGTGGTCGATACGTTTTACGTCAAGGATATGTTCGGCTTGAAGTACCATTCGGAAAGCAAGCAACGTGGGCTTGAGGCCAAGCTGCGCAAGGCAATCACCGAAGGCGCAGAGCGTGCGGCGTCATGAAGCAAATACGCTTGGTCTCGGGCCTGTTCACGGTCGGCTTCTGGACGCTGGCCAGTCGTATACTGGGGTTCCTGCGGGAAATACTGTTGACCGCCTTCATCGGTCCCGGGCCGGTGATGGATGCTTTTGTCGCGGCCTTTCGCCTGCCGAACATGTTTCGCCGCTTTTTTGCCGAAGGCGCGTTTAACGCCGCCTTTGTGCCCATGTTCTCGAAACGGCTGGAAGCGGATGAGAATCCTCAGGGCTTTGCACAAGATGCGTTCAACCTTTTGGCCCTGGCTGTTCTGGCACTGGTCGGGCTGGCCATGGTCTTCATGCCCGGCCTGGTGTGGCTGACAGCCGAAGGGTTTTATGGTGATGAACGGTTCGATCTGGCCGTGGACTACGGCTATGTCGTGTTCCCATATATCCTTTTCATGTCCTTGGCGGCCCTGTTCTCGGGCGTATTGAACGCAACCGGCAGGTTCGCCGCAGCCGCAGCAGCACCTGTCTTGCTGAACATTTTTGCCTGCACCGCGCTGATCGCCGGGGCCATGTCCGGCGGCGAGGTGATACGATGGCTGATCTCGGTCATTCCGGTTGCTGGTGTCGCGCAGTTGGCACTGGTCTGGGTAGCGACCGAGCGTGCCGGTATCCGCATACGCCCCGGCCTGCCCCACCTGACGCCCGAGATGCGCAGAATGGTCCGCATCGCGGTTCCGGCCGCTCTGGCCATGGGGGTTACTCAGGTCAATCTGGTGGTCGGGCAATTGGTGGCGTCCAAAACTGAAAAAGCCGTGAGTTGGCTGTTTGCCGCGGATCGCCTGTACCAACTGCCTTTGGGTGTCGTCGGAATCGCCATTGGCATTGTCCTGCTGCCCGACCTGTCCCGCCGCCTGCGCGCCGACGACAAGGAAGGCGCCCGCAACGCGTTTTCCCGCGCCGGGGAATTCATGCTGCTGTTGACACTGCCCTCGACCGTGGCGTTCCTGATCGTCCCGAACCCGCTGGTTTCGGTACTTTTCGAACGGGGACAGTTCAGCCCCGAGGATACCGCTGCGACAGCGCTGGCGGTCGCGATCTATGGCATCGGTCTGCCTGCATTCATGCTGCAAAAATTGCTGCAACCGCTTTTCTTCGCGCGTGAAGATACGCGTTCTCCGTTCCGCTACGCAATGGTTGCAATGGTGGTGAACGCGGCACTGGCGTTTGGCCTGTTTCCGCTGGTGGGCTGGATCGCCCCTGCGATTGCTGCGTCAACTGCCGGCTGGGCAATGGTGGTTCTGCTGGCGCTCGGCGCACGCCGCATGGGCGAGGAAGCGCGTTTCGATGACCGGTTCAGGAAACGTGCGGGCCGGATCGTTCTGGCCTCGGTCGGGATGGGAGTGGTCTTGTTCGCAGCGACCCACTTTTATGGTTGGACGCTGGACATTCCCGGCTGGCGCTATCTTGCGCTTTTGATCCTGATCGTGGTCGCCGCCGTCTCGTATCTCTGTCTTGGTCATGTCTTGGGCGCATTCAAACTGTCAGAATTCAAACGCGCCTTACGCCGGTCCTGATTAATCGCGGCGGATGCGCCCGACGATCCGGGCCCAGGCTCCGGGTGCCACCAAAAAAGACATGCCAAAGCCCGTGACAAACCCGCCCAGATCGGCAACCCATTCAGCGTTGCCGCCGAAGATCAGACCAAACAGGAACTGAATGCCCATAAGGACGGCGATCAGCTGAAACGCCTTCGCCTGATTTGCCCCTACAAGCGACAATTTGCGCCACAACAACCACGTGAATGCTCCGATCAGCCCGTAAACAGGTGGGAACCCTCCGATCAGGGGATAGCGTGGATCAAGGAGAACGGCATAGGTCAACGCACCGCCAACCCCCGAGACGACGAAGATCAGCAGCATGGGAAAGCCCCCGAATACCTCTCCGACCATCTTGCCCATCGCCAACACAAAGACACAGACAAAAATCGCCTGCGTGAAATTGGCTGAAACAAAGGGATAGGTCACGAACCGGATCACATGGTCGAACGGCCAACGTCCGTTCAGTACCATCCAGTCGAAAATATCCGCCGAGAAGGAATAGTGCTGTATCGCGTCCAGGCGCCAGCCGACTGCCGCTGGCCCCCCGACCAGCCCCCGCGCGCCCAGCGTGAAGACAAGCTCAATGCCGATGATGAACAGAACCAGCGCCACCACGACCGGTGGAAGGGGGTTCACAGGCGGTGTGTAATGTGCACTGCTCATTGGGCTGGCCTTTCGCGGCTGTTGACGTCCCTTTGCCTCATGGGTAAGCGACGGAGGCTGATTTTTCCAGACAGGAGTTCCCTTTGATGACCGAGACCCAGTTCACGCCGCGCGTGTTTTCCGGCGCACAGCCTTCGGGCAACCTGCACCTCGGCAATTATCTCGGTGCGCTTCGGAACTGGGTGAGAATGCAAAGCGAGGAATTTGAAACCATCTATTGCATGGTCGATCTTCATGCAATCACAGTCTGGCAAGACCCAACCGAGTTGCAGCATGCAACGCGGGAGCTTTGTGCCGGTTACATCGCTTCTGGTCTAAACCCTGAAAAATCGATTTTGTTCAATCAAAGCCAGGTGCCGGAACACGCGCAACTGGCTTGGATATTCAACTGTGTTGCGCGTATGGGTTGGATGCAGCGCATGACCCAGTGGAAGGACAAGGCCGGCAAGAACCAGCAGAACGCTTCGCTTGGCTTGTTTGCCTACCCTGCCCTAATGGCAGCCGACATTCTGATCTATCATGCAACCCATGTGCCGGTCGGTGAAGACCAGAAACAGCATCTTGAGCTGACCCGGGACATCGCCATCAAATTCAACAACGATTTCGGCGTCGAGTTCTTCCCTATCACCGAGCCGGTGATCGAAGGTGCGGCCACCCGCGTCATGAGCCTGCGGGACGGGTCCAAGAAGATGTCGAAATCCGATCCATCGGATATGAGCCGGATCAACCTGACTGATGACGCCGAAGCGATTGCCAAGAAAATTCGCAAAGCCAAGACCGACCCCGATGCCCTGCCGTCAGAAATCGAAGGGCTGGAGGACCGCCCAGAAGCGCGTAACCTGGTCAATATCTACGCGGCCCTGAACGATCAAAGCATCGAGCAGGTTCTGGCCGATGTTGGCGGCAAGCAGTTCGGTGACTTCAAACCGATGCTGGCCGATCTGGCAGTGGCGAAACTGGCCCCGATCTCGACCGAAATGTCACGTCTGATGGGGGATCAGGCCGAGATTGACGGGATTCTGGCCCGTGGTGCTGAGCGCGCCCGCGAGATCGCGGCTCCGATCCTGCAAAAGACCTACGAAATCGTAGGCATGGTCGGACCTGCATCACGCTGATTGCACTGGACCTTCGCCTGACGCCCTCCTAGGGTTTGCCTGAATCAAAGGAGGGCGTCATGGCAACCGGCACGAACATCCGGACCTATTTTCAAGGCCAATGGCATGAGGGGGATGCACCCATCATGCGCGCGGCGGATCATGGCGCTTGGCTGGGATCTTCTGTCTTTGACGGCGCGCGGTATTTTGACGGGGTCTCTCCCGATCTGGCGGCCCATTGCGCACGGGTGAACCGGTCTGCCGAAGCCTTAATGCTGACGCCGACAATGACGACCGAGCAGATGGTCGAGTTGGTGCGTGAAGGGTTGCGGGCTTACAACCCGGATGCAGCCGTTTACATCCGCCCGATGTATTGGGGGATCGACGGCGACAGCACGGCCATAGTCCCGCAGGAAAACAGCACCGGTTTTGCAATCTGCCTGGAAGAAATCCCAATGGCGCCCGAAACCGCGTCGGCCACTCTGTCAACAACGCGCTTCCGCCGCCCGGTTCTGGAAAGCGCGGTCGTAAACGCCAAGGCAGGGTGCCTTTACCCCAACAACGCCCGCATGCTGCAAGAGGCGCGCTCGAAAGGTTTTTCCAACGCTTTGGTAGCTGATGCGATGGGACATGTGGCCGAAACGGCAACGGCCAACATCTTTATGGTAAAGGATGGCGAAGTCTTTACACCGATCCCGAACGGAACCTTCCTGGCTGGCATTACGCGAGCACGGCATATCAAAAACCTGCGCGAAGATGGTGTGACGGTCCACGAAACGGTTCTGAGCTTCGAGGATTTTCATGAAGCCGACGAGGTCTTCATGTCCGGCAACATGAGTAAGGTCACACCGGTAACCGCCTTGGAGGACACGCAATTTCAGGTCGGCCCTATTGCCCGCCGTGCCCGCGCGCTCTATTGGGATTGGGCTGCAAGCGAACGCTAGCATAGCGCTTATGACGTGTCCGAGTTGCCAGCACGCGATCGCTCGGGCATGATCCCTTAAAATTGAAGAGGATACCCATGCGTAAGTTCCTAGTTGTTCTGGATGACAGCCGCGAATGCCTGAACGCAATGCGGTTTGCCGCGATGCGAGCTGCCCATACCGGTGGTGGTGTAACAGTCCTTTCTGTCATCCCGCCTGACGAGTTCAACCATTGGATCGGCGTGGCTGAAACCATGCGTGAAGAAGCCCGCGAACGTATCCACGCGCATTTCGAGGTGTTTGCCAAATGGATGCGGGACAAACAGAATGTGGAACCCGAACTGGCCATTCGCGAAGGTGATCCCGTTACGCAGATCATCGAGCATGTTCAATCCGATCCTGAGATTGGTGTTCTTGTCCTTGGAGCGGGTACCGACAAGAAGGGCCCCGGCCCGTTGGTAACTCAACTGACAAAGAATTCAGGCAGCCTGCCGATTCCGATCACGATTGTTCCAGGTGATCTGAGCAAAGAGAAACTGGAAGAAATCACCTGAGGGGCGGCAATGGCGAAGACAGTACAGTTCTGGTTCGAATTCGCCTCGACCTATTCCTACCTCAGCACAATGCGGATCGAAGCGGCCGCAGAAGAAATGGGCGTTGCCGTAGAATGGCACCCTTTCTTACTGGGTCCGATTTTCGCGGATCAGGGTTGGCGCACCTCACCTTTCAACCTGTATCCGGCCAAGGGGCGGTACATGTGGCGCGATATGGAACGTCTGTGTGAAGCGCGGGGACTGCCTTTTTCAAAGCCTGATCCGTTTCCGCAGAATTCGCTCAAGGCAGCGCGTCTGGTTCTGGCCATTGAAGATCACAAGGAACGGGCGGCGTTTGTTCGGGCTGTCTACAGCGCCGAATTCGGCGCCAGGCAGAATATCTCAGAGGACAGCGTTCTGACCTCCTGTCTCAGCGAGGCAGGGTTGTGCAGCAGCGTGATGAACCGCGCAGGGGACACGGACATAAAAGAGGCCCTGTTCGAACAATCTGCCCGTGCCAAGGTGCTTGGCCTGTTTGGTGCACCAAGTTTTCTGGCCGGTGGGGAGTTGTTCTGGGGCGATGACCGTCTGGATGACGCACTTGAATACGCCTCGACAATTTAGAATCGTTCCAAATCTTGACTTCCAGTACGCCTGCGCGCATATCAGAAGCACATCAGACGGAGCGCCCTCATGTTCATCCAGACCGAATCCACCCCCAATCCGGCCACGTTGAAATTCCTGCCCGGCCAAACGGTGCTGGAAGCTGGAACAGCGGATTTCCCAACTGCGGAAGCGGGCGAAAAATCCCCGCTGGCCAAGCGCATATTTGCAGTCAACGGTGTGACCGGCGTGTTCTTTGGCAATGATTTTGTCACCGTTACCAAAACGGACGACGTTCAGTGGGATCACATCAAACCGGCCATTCTTGGTGCGGTGATGGAGCATTATCAATCCGGCCAACCCGTTATGGACGCAGATGCCGCCGGAGCATCGGGCCATGCCGAGCACTCTGGCGAAGACGCTGAAATCGTAAACCAGATCAAGGATTTGCTGGACAGTCGCGTACGCCCTGCGGTGGCTCAGGATGGGGGAGACATCACGTTCCACGGTTTTGATCGCGGCGTGGTCTATCTGCACATGCAGGGGGCCTGCGCAGGCTGCCCGTCGTCGACATTGACCCTGAAGATGGGTATCGAAAACCTTCTGCGTCATTACATTCCGGAAGTGACCGAGGTTCGCCCTGTTGCCGTCTAACCCGACGATTCTGGCGTTTGACACATCGGCCGCGCATTGCGCGGCCGCTTTGTTGCGCGATGGCAAGATCGTGACGTCCCGTGCCGAAGCAATGTCTCGCGGCCAGGCCGAGCGATTGATTCCGCTGTTGGAAGACGTTCTGGCAGAAACCGGATGTGATTGGGCTGGTCTGGACGCAATCGGCGTTGGGATAGGGCCCGGTAATTTCACCGGCATCCGCATTTCGGTCTCGGCCGCGCGGGGTCTTGCGCTTGGGCTTGAAATCCCTGCGGTCGGGGTTTCCGGTTTCGATGCCCTGCGTGAGCTGGCGGAAGAAGGGCAGATACCGGCGATCCCTGCCCCGCGCGACCAGGTTTATGTGAAAATGCCCGGTGCCGATCCTTGTCTTTTGCCCAGGGCCGAAGCAGAACTTGGCGGGCCGTTGTTTTCCTGCTCTGACCCAGCCTTGCAGGCACAAGCCATCGCCCTTCTGTCCGCGCAGCGCTGGGACAGTGTCAGTTCGCCTCCGGCACCTTTATACGTGAGGCCTGCGGACGCGGCCCCTTCCCGCGATACACCCCCTGTACTGCTGGACAAATGACACCGCACGAGATGGCAACGATTCACGCCGCTGCGTTCGCAAAATCGCGCGGCTGGACAGAAGGTGAATTCACCGCTCTTCTCGAAAACCGCTTTACTCATTCCATCGGAGATTCCCGGTGTTTTGCCCTGTTTCAGGTGATTGCGGGCGATGCCGAGTTGCTGACTATTGCGACCCATCCCTCGTTTCAAAGGCAGGGCCTGGCACTTCGACTCATGCACGAATGGCATGATCAGGCGATCGATTTTCAGGCGACACGTGCCTTTCTGGATGTTGCAACCGACAACATTGCGGCCATTTCCCTGTACAGTCGATGCGGATATCGGCAGTGCGGGTTGCGCAAGGATTATTATGCCCGAGAAAACGGCCAAAAAGTTGATGCATTTGTAATGGAATGCTGCCTGCCCCAACGGCAATCGCCCGTTTTTTAGACCATTTGGTCAGAATTCAGTTGACCATGGTGGTTGCAAACCCCCTTAATACCCGCCATCACAACAGTTATGCTCGCTAAAAGTGGGTGAACGGGGCTAATCTGACCCTGTGCCAACAAAATAAACTGGGAGACTGAAATGACCCTGATGAAATCCTTGATGGGTGCTGCCGCTGCGGTCGCAATGACAGCTGGAGCGGCTCTGGCCGAGCCGGCGGTAATCTTTGACCTGGGTGGCAAGTTCGACAAGTCCTTCAACGAAGCCGCCTATAACGGCGCGCAGCGCTGGGCCAACGAAACCGGCGGCAAGTATCTGGAAATCGAAATTCAGGCAGAACCGCAGCGCGAACAGGCTCTGCGCCGTTTTGCGGAATCCGGCGCAAATCCGATCATCACCATGGGGTTCGGAATCGCTGACGCCCTGGCCGCTGTTGCAAGTGATTACCCTGACACCAAATTCGTCGCTGTTGACGTGACTTGGCTGGACACACCAAACATCCGCCAGATTGGCTTTGCCGAGCACGAAGGATCTTACCTGGTCGGCATGATGGCTGCCATGGCGTCGAAAACCGGCACCGTTGGTTTCATCGGAGGCATGGACATCCCGTTGATTCGCCATTTCGGCTGCGGCTATGCTCAGGGCGCAAAGGCTGTGAACCCGGACATCAACGTTGTCGCCAACATGACTGGCACGACTCCTGCTGCCTGGAACGATCCGGTAAAAGGCTCAGAACTTACAAAAGCACAGATCAGCCAGGGCGCTGATGTGATTTACGCCGCGGCCGGCGGAACCGGCGTTGGCGTTCTGCAGACTGCGGCTGACGAAGGCATCCTGTCGATTGGTGTGGACAGCAACCAGAATCACCTGCATCCCGGCAAAGTGCTGACTTCGATGCTGAAGCGTGTGGACGTTGCTGTTTATGAAGCGATGAAGGCGGGTGATGGTGTCGAAACCGGTGTATTCATCATGGGTCTGGCTGAAGACGGTGTTGGCGTTGCCATGGACGAAAACAACAAGGAACTTGTTTCAGTTCGCATGAGCGACGCTGTCGACGAAGCCCGCAAGGGTATCATCAACGGCGATATCAATGTTGTAAGCTACTACGAGAACGACAGCTGCCCGGCACTGCAGTTCTGATTACCTGCGGGGCGGGAGGACGCCTTCCGCCTCGCCACCCACTTCGCCATCCGAGCGGACAGCCGGATGGGTTTCTCGGCAGTTGAGGGCAAGACATGACCGTCCCAGCCATTGAGCTCAAAGGGATATCCAAAGCCTTTGGGCCAGTTCAGGCCAACAAAGACATCTCGATCAGTGTTGCACCCGGTACGATCCATGGGATTATCGGTGAAAACGGCGCAGGCAAATCCACGTTGATGAGCATCCTCTTCGGCTTTTACAAAGCCGACAAAGGTGAGATTTGGATCAATGGCACCAAGACCGACATCCCTGACAGCCAGGCGGCCATTGCCTCGGGCATCGGGATGGTGTTCCAGCATTTCAAACTGGTGGAAAACTTCACCGTCCTGGAAAACATCGTTCTGGGTGCCGAGGATGGCGGGCTGCTGGCCCCGTCACTGGCAAAAGCCCGCAAAGAGCTGAAAGAGCTCGAGGAAGAATACGAACTGTTCGTCGATCCCGACAAGCGCATCGACGAGATCGGCGTGGGGATGCAGCAGCGGGTCGAGATCCTGAAGGCGCTGTACCGCAAGGCCGAAATACTGATTCTGGACGAACCGACCGGCGTGTTGACCCCAGCCGAAGCCGATCAGTTGTTCCGCATCCTCGATCGACTGAGGTCCGAAGGCAAAACGGTCATCGTGATCACCCACAAACTGCGCGAAATCATGGAAAACACCGACACGGTGTCGGTTATGCGGCGCGGGCAAATGACGGCGACTGTCAAAACATCCGAGACCAGTCCCGAGGAGCTGGCAGAACTGATGGTCGGCCGCAAGGTCCTGCTACAAGTCGACAAGGTACCTGCGACGCCCGGCAAACCCATCCTCGAGATCGAAAATCTCAGCGTTTTCGATTCGGCCGGCGTTGAACGGGTCAAGAGTATCGACCTGACCGTACGCGCAGGTGAGATCGTCGGCATCGCCGGCGTGGCCGGCAATGGTCAATCCGAACTGCTGGAAGTTCTTGGCGGAATGCGTCCGGGACAGGGCACGATCAAACTGAACGGCGAGCCGCTGGCACTGAGTGGTGCAGGATCAGATGGTCAGGCCCGTCGCGCGCAACACATCGCCCACGTGCCCGAAGACCGGCAGCGGGAAGGCCTAATCATGGATTTCCACGCATGGGAAAACGTGGCCTTCGGGTATCACCGCGACCCGGCCTATAAACGCGGTATCTTTATGGACAACGCGGCGTTGCGTGCCGATACCGAAGCCAAGATCGAGAAATTCGACGTCCGTCCACCCAATCCATGGTTGGCAGCCAAGAGTTTCTCGGGCGGCAACCAGCAGAAAATCGTTGTTGCACGCGAGATTGAACGCAACCCTGACCTGCTGCTGGTCGGCCAACCCACGCGTGGCGTGGACATCGGTGCCATCGAGTTCATTCACAAACAGATTGTTGCGCTGCGCGATCAGGGCAAGGCTATCCTGCTAGTATCGGTCGAACTGGAAGAAATCTTCTCGCTCTCGGACCGGATCGCGGTGATGTTTGACGGACATATCATGGGAGAACGCCTGCCCCATGAAACAGATGAAAAAGAGCTGGGCCTGCTGATGGCCGGTGTTGCGGGAGAGGCCGCGTAACATGGAAAAAATGCCTAAATGGGCGGATGTCATTCTGATCCCGCTGATCAGTTTGATACTGGCCGCAATCCTTTCGGCGCTGGTCATTCTCGCCATCGGCGAAAACCCTGTCGAAGCAGTCAAACTGATGGTCACTGGTGCGCTGGGATCGACCTATGGCTGGGGCTATACGCTCTATTATGCAACGAACTTCATGTTTACCGGTCTGGCAGTGGCCGTCGCCTTCCACGCCCGTATGTTCAACATCGGGGGCGAAGGTCAGGCGATGCTGGGCGGGCTGGGCGTGGCCATGGTCTGTCTGTATGTCGATTGGCCGCATTGGAGCATTGCCTTGCTTGCAGCCTGCGCAGCGTCGATGCTGTTCGGCGCGCTATGGGCGGCAATTCCGGCCTATCTTCAGGCAAAGCGTGGCAGCCACATCGTGATCACCACGATCATGTTCAACTTCATCGCCGCTGCTTTCCTGAATTACATGCTGGTCAATGTCATGCGCCCCCAAGGGTCGCAGGATCCGGCCACCGCGCGGTTCTCTGAAAGCGTGCATCTGCCGTCTTTCCAGGAGATGTTCTCAACCGCAGAGAACGTTGTTTTCCGAGGTGCGCCGGCGAATATAACCTTCTTCATCGCGTTGCTTGCCTGCGTCGTTGTCTGGGCACTGATCTGGCGCACGCGTCTGGGTTATGAAATCCGGGCTTACGGCCATTCCGAGACCGGCGCTGTTTATGCCGGTATTTCACCTGTGCGTATCACGATTGTTGCGATGCTGATTTCCGGCGGGCTAGCGGGGCTGATGGCCATCAACAATGTCATGGGCGAAGCTGAGCGACTGGTAATGAACTCGACCGAGGGCGCGGGTTTCATTGGCATCGCCGTGGCACTGATGGGGCGGTCACATCCGTTCGGTGTGTTTCTGGCCGCGCTCTTGTTCGGGTTTCTGTATCAAGGTGGCGCCGAGCTGGCGCTGTGGGCTTCGATCCCGCGGGAACTGATCGTGGTTATTCAGGCACTGGTCATCCTGTTCACCGGTGCATTGGATAACATGGTGCGAATGCCGCTTGAAAAACTGTTTCTTGGTATGCGGAAGAGGGCTGAGTGATGGAAATCTTCGTTACCCTCATTCAGGTTCTGGATTCGACCATTCGCCTGTCTACGCCGCTGCTGCTTGCCTGTCTGGCCGGTCTTTTTTCGGAGCGAGCCGGTATCTTCGACATCGGCCTCGAAGGCAAGATGTTGATGGCAGCGTTCTTTTCTGCTGCCATCGCTGCTGTCACAGGATCGGTTTGGCTGGGCCTGCTGGCTGGTATCGCGTCCTCGTTGTTGCTGTCGGGTCTGCATGGGCTGGCATCGATCACCTTCCGGGGCAACCAACTGATATCGGGTGTGGCCATTAACTTTCTTGCCTCGGGTCTGACTGTTCTGGTCGCCCAAAGCTGGTTTAAGCAGGGTGGGCGGACACCATCGCTGTTTGGCGGCGGGCGGTTCGAACCGATCAACTTCCCCTTCGCCGAGTCCCTCAGCGGTGTGCCGATTGTCGGCCCCATCTATTCCGAATTGCTCTCGGGCCACTCGATCCTGGTTTATGTCGCGTTCCTGATGGTTCCAGGCACTTGGTGGATTCTATATCGCACCCGGTTCGGTCTGCGCCTGCGGGCCGTAGGTGAAAACCCTGCGGCGGTGGACACTGCTGGTGTCTCAGTGGTCGGCCTGCGGTTCGCTGCTGTCGCCATCTGTGGCGTGCTGTGCGGTATTGCAGGCGCCTATCTGGCCACAGCCTTGCAGGCCGGGTTTGTCAAAGAAATGACCGCCGGTCGTGGCTTTATCGCATTGGCTGCCCTGATCTTTGCCAAGTGGCGCCCGTGGCATGCCATGTGGGCCTGCTTGCTGTTTGGTCTGTTGCAAGCGGTCGCGCTGCGGTTCCAGAACATCGACCTGGGTGGTATTGTGATTCCCGTGCAGGTGATGGACGCCCTGCCCTACATCCTGACGGTGGTGATTCTGGCCGGTTTTGTCGGCAAAGCCATTCCACCTCGGGCGGGTGGAGAACCCTACGTCAAAGAACGCTGATAAGGCCAGTTGTGAACTGAGTTTCAGTCCTGTTCGCTGCAGAGCGGCATGCAGAGTTGATTTTGCATGCCGCAACCGTTCTAAGAGGGTATGCACGTATACCTTCCCATAGCAGAAGTTTCTGTCAGCCCATTCCTGCTTTTGGGGATCGGCGGGGCTGTGGGCATTCTGTCCGGCATGTTCGGGGTCGGAGGTGGATTTTTGATCACTCCGTTGCTGTTCATTATTGGCATACCCCCTGCGGTTGCTGTGGCAACATCAGCCAATCAGGTTGTTGCCTCGTCTATTTCGGGTTTGTTGGCGCATCTCAGACGCAAGACCGTGGACCTTAAAATGGGAAGCGTTCTGCTGGCCGGAGGGTTGTTTGGTGCGGCTCTTGGGATGGTTGTTTTCAATTTCCTCAAGCATCTCGGACAGGTCGATCTGGCGGTACAGCTTTGCTATGTCGTGTTTTTGGGGGCCATCGGGACCCTGATGTTCATCGAAAGCCTGGCGGCGATCCGAAAGGTCAGCCAGTCAGGCAATGAACCTGCCCCCAAGCGACGCCAGCGAACCTGGATTCATGCCCTCCCGTTCAAGACGCGGTTCCCGGCATCGGGCCTTTACATCTCGGTCATACCCCCGGCGCTGGTCGGATTTGGCGTTGGCGTTCTGTCGGCGATCATGGGAGTCGGCGGTGGGTTCATCATGGTGCCCGCAATGATCTATGTCCTTGGTATCCCGACAAAAGTGGTAATTGGGACATCCCTGTTCCAGATTATTTTCGTCGCCGGGTTCACAACGATGATACATGCGTCGACCAACTACAGTGTCGACGTGGTCCTCGCCCTGTTCCTGTTGCTCGGCGGTGTTCTGGGTGCGCAATTCGGGACTCAGATCGGCGCACGTCTGAAAGCCGAACAGTTGCGTATTCTTTTAGCGCTTCTTGTTATGGGCGTTGCGGGAAAGATCGGGTTTGACCTTCTGTTACCGCCGGGAGAGATCTTTTCTCTGGCAGAACCCGGGGGGGTATGATGTGTTTGACCCGCAGCACACGACAATAACCACACTTGAATTCGCAACCATTAACAGGCAAGCCACGCGCATACGCAAAGTGACGGTATCATGTATATTTACCTGCCCATAGCCGAAGTCTCGGTGAACGCATTTCTACTCCTTGGTCTGGGCGGCATGGTCGGCATCCTATCCGGAATGTTCGGTGTCGGTGGCGGCTTTTTGATGACCCCGCTGCTTTTCTTCATCGGCATTCCCCCGGCAGTGGCTGTTGCAACTGAGGCCAATCAGATTGTCGCATCGTCCTTTTCCGGTGTTCTGGCGCATTTTCGACGAAAAACCGTGGACTTCAAAATGGGAACGGTGCTGCTGACCGGCGGTTTGATCGGGGCCGCTTTGGGTGTGGTTGTTTTCAACTACCTCAAAAGCCTGGGTCAGGTCGATCTGCTGGTGACGCTTTGTTACGTTGTTTTTCTCGGCGTCATTGGCAGCCTGATGTTCATCGAAAGCCTCAGGGCGCTGCGCAAAGCCAAGAAGGGCGGCGCGGCCCCAGCCAAACGCCGACAGCGTGGCTGGGTTCACGCCATGCCCTTCAAAATGCGTTTCCGCACTTCAGGCCTGTATATCTCGGTCATTCCACCGGCTTTGGTTGGTCTGTGCGTTGGGGTTTTGTCCGCGATCATGGGTGTCGGCGGTGGCTTCATCATGGTCCCTGCCATGATCTATTTACTCGGTATGCCGACCAAGGTTGTTGTCGGCACGTCGCTGTTTCAGATCATCTTTGTGACAGCCTTCACCACAATGTTGCACGCCACCACCAACTATACGGTTGATGTTGTTCTGGCGGTCTTGTTGCTGGTAGGCGGCGTCATTGGCGCCCAGATCGGAACCGTGATCGGAGCGCGGATGCCGGCGGAACAATTGCGCGTGTTGCTGGCTGCGCTGGTTCTGGTCGTATGCGGCAAGCTGGCACTTGATCTGCTTCTTGAACCCGCCGAGCTCTACTCGCTTGGCAATGGCGGAGGGCACTGAGGATGCTGCGTTCATTAACTGCCGCCCTATGCTTGTTCTGCACGCCCGCTTTGGCAGCGGAAGAGCAGGTTGTCCTTGGTCTCAGCCAGGACCGGGTTGCCATCACCGCTACATTCGACGGATCGGAACTTCTGATTTTTGGGGCCATCAAACGGGAAACCCCAATCCCTTCCGGCCCACCAGTTGAAGTCATCGTCGCAGTTGCGGGTCCGTCCGAACCTGTCACCGTGCGACGCAAGGAACGCAAACTTGGGATTTGGGTGAACACCGACAGCGTTCTGGTCGACCTTGCACCCAGCTTTTATGCTGTTGCGACCAGCGGGCCCTTCGACGAAATCCTGTCCGACACCGAGGACCTGCGCTACCGGATTTCCATCGAACGCGCGATCCGCTCAGTCGGTGCCGCGATGCACATCCGGGGCGCACAGGACTTTGCAGATGCCGTGATTAGGATTCGTGAGAACGAACACCTTTATTCCATCCGCGAAGAGACCGTGGCAGTGGATGAACAGACCTTGTTCCGTACTTCAATCGACATGCCTGCAGACCTGACGGAAGGCGATTATGCCGCCCGGATATTCCTGACCCGGGGCGGAGAGGTCGTCTCGCAATATGAAGCGATCATTGATGTCCGGAAAGTTGGCCTGGAGCGTTTTTTGTACAATATGTCCCGCCAACAGCCCGTCTGGTACGGCCTGATGTCGCTGGTCATAGCGATTGCGGCAGGCTGGGGAGCCTCAACAGCCTTCCGGCTGTTGCGTGAAAAATAACGGTCAACCTCGGCCGATATAGGGCATGGTCGTGGCCATGACGGTCATGAATTGCACGTTGGCCTCGGGCGGCAGGCTTGCCATATGCAGGACCGAGCGCGCGGCGTCTTCCACAGCCATCGTCGGGTCTGGTGTCTCGCCAGCGGCTTGCGCCGCATCCACAAGGCCTTGCACCATCTGCGTGCGCGCGTTTCCGATGTCGATCTGCCCGCAGGCAATTCCAAAGGGTCGCCCATCCAGCGAAAGGCTGCGCGTCAGCCCTGTAATGGCGTTCTTTGTGGCCGAATAGTGCGCCGAATTCGGGCGTGGAACATGCGCGGCTATAGAGCCGTTGTTTATGATCCGCCCGCCTTGCGGGTTTTGGTAGCGCATGAATCTGAAGGCTTCGCGAGCGCACAAGAACATGCCGTTCAGGTTCACGTTGACGCTTTGGTACCAATCGTCCAAAGCGATCTCGTCAATCGTGCCGCCCGGTGCAAATATCCCGGCGTTGTTGAACAGAACATCCAGCCGCCCCGTGCGGTCCACGAAGGACCGGAAAGCCCGTTCGACCGCATCCGGGTCGGTCACATCCGCAGGCAGAACAACAACCGCCTGTTGCTCCTTTGCCAGAGTTTCCAGCTTTTCCTTGCCGCGGGCCAAAAGCCCAACCGTCCACCCTTCGGACAAGAACAGCTGGGCTGTTGCACGGCCAATACCTGAACTGGCACCCGTTACGATGATGGATTTCATGTCTCTTCCACTTCCAATGTCAGCGAAGCGGCCGGGATCGCCCGCAAATCGTCCACACGCAGGGGGTGCGTAGGTTTTGACAGGCGATTGCGCACCACCCAGATCAAACGTTCCTGCGCGCGCGTGATCGCGACATATGCCAAACGTTTCCACAATGGCTGACCGGCCTCGGTCCGGCCCATGCGAGCGGCGGCATAGAGATCCGGAGCGAACACCTGAACCGTATCCCATTGGGACCCTTGCGCCTTGTGGATCGTAACGGCCGCCCCGTGCAAAAAGGTCGCCCCCATGCGGGCAGCGTAGGGAATAAAAGGCTCTTCCTCGTCGGGTTTTTCGATCTGAACGATCGAGGCGGCACTGACCTGAGGGTCTTCGGCCCCAATCACATGCAGGCGTGAAAAACCCGGTTTCCGACCGGGCCCGAGATATACGACCTGGGCCCCTTTGATCAGCCCGCGCGCCTCAAGATCCAGCCGTTTCTTGCGATGTTTCATGGGCAACTCAATCCCATCACAAATGAGCGGTTCACCGGCCAGCAGTTCCGTATCCGGCGCACCGTAAACTTGCCTGAAAGCCTGTATCAACCGAATGCGAGTGGCGTTGCGCCAGACAAGAACCGGGCTTCGAGCCATCAAATCCACTTCAACCCGCTGGCCCCAGACAACCCGGTCATCCCGACGAGCGGATTCTTCTACCAGTCGTTCGAAACCCTCGAAGCCCATTGCCGGATCGGCCAGCGCATGCGCAAGATCCAGAATTGGATTGTCCGCATCCTGGCGGTGCACCCGCTGGAGTGTCAGCTTCCTGGGCTCGGGCAAAGCCTCGAACACCATGCTACCGGACTGATTAACCGGAGCCAGCTGAGCCGGATCCCCAAACAACAGAAGGGTCGGGAAAATCTCCTTGAGATCGTCGAACTGACGGTCATCCAGCATCGACGCCTCATCGACCAACCCGATATCCAGCGGCTCATCACGGCGCTTCCACCCTGTGATGAAATCCGATCCCCGCAATCCAGCGGCGGCCAACGCCCCGGGGATCGATTTGTTGTTTTGATAAAAAGCAGCCGCACGATCCAAGGCTTCATCTGTCAAACCTTCGATATTGGGGCGTTCGTCATTGCCGGCCAACCATTCGGCAATACGCTCGTATTCCGGATCATAGACCGGCGTGTACAATATGCGGTGAATCGTGGTCGCAGGCACGCCGCGCAATCGCAGAACGCTTGCAGCCTTGTTCGTCGGCGCCAGGATGGCAAGGCTGCGCTTGTCTTTCGATTTGCGGCTTTCATAATCGCCGGACACGATCTGAACACCCGTCTCTGCCAGTGCCTTGTACAGCTCGGCCAACAGCAGCGTTTTGCCCGAACCTGCTTTGCCGATTACGGCCATCACACCGGATTTTCCTGTGCCCGGCAGTTTCAGAAGGGCATCATCTTCCAGATCAACACCTGCCGATCGCAGCATCTCGGCGATGCTGTCAAACGCGGCGGCCTGATCTTCGGAGAAAGTCACATTCGGCAAAGACATGGCGCGACCCTACAGGGCCGCGCCAGCCATCACCAGATGTGGATTGGCGTTTTCCGGCACTTAAGCGGACAGGGCGAACCGGTGCTGTTTCCTGGGGCCAAATGCGGTCCTGAACCACATCCGCGACAGGTCGCGCGGGATGCCCGCACGCTCGGCCACTCGGTTGCAGTCGCCCGCTGAATAGGGCCACAAGCCGACTGAAATCTGATCGCGCCCGCTGCCCTGGGTTCCCAGAACCTCTGGCGACGACCCGATCAGGCGATAGATTCTGATCATGCGGGCATCGAATACGCCAGCAATATGAGTCAGGCCGAAGCCTTCCATCATTTCGCCTCCGCTCAGCATGATGGCGCCGGCAGTATGCGGGCTGGCTGTTCGCGACAGGCAGAACCGGGTCACCTCCCAAATCAGAGGGTTGCAAATCGGCTTGCCGCCATTCAGATGGCCAAAAACCTCATTGATCATGACCCGACCTGTTGTGGGCAATACCCGCATCGACCCTCCGTGGCTGCCATCCGGCTCTTCCCAGATGACATAAAGCGGATTGAGATCATCGTATTCGTCCCGCTCTTCCCCTTTCTCGTTGACGTGGACATCCCACCCCAACCGGGTCTTGAACTGATCCGCGCGATCTTTGAACATCCCCTCTGCCAGAATCGGAAATCTGTGTAACTCATCGGCGTATAGATAACGCAACATGACTTGTTCCCCTTGTCGTCCTGTGCAGGAACGAAGGGAGTACAGAGTCGTGGTTAATTTTGCGTTTGGAGGCCGTTCAGCCCTTAAACCACTATTAATCCTCGGCTTAGTGCCGTGGCGATTGCGTGGGTTGTGTTATGAGCGCCTAGTTTCGACCGCGCACTTTCAATGTAAACGCGTAACGTGTGCTCGGAAATCGTCAGGGAATGGGCCACTTGGGCCCGGCTGTACCCCAAGGCCAAAAGTGTGATCGCGTCTATTTCCCTTGGTGACAAGCTGCGTGGGCAGTCCGGTTGCCTGTCTTTTTCAAACTCCAACGCCTTGCGATTTATGTAGTGCGCAACAAGAATCAAATCACGCCCGTAAGTCGAGATAAAGCTTTTCCAGGTTGGATCATCACAACTGTGGTTGACCGTAAACAGGGCGAACTGACCATTTGGACCCCGAATTGGGATGGAATACCCCTGATTGCCAACGCCATGGTTTTGCGCATCCAGAAGGAAGGATTTTGCCACTTTGCTGGACCAATCCAGCGACTTCCAGTCAACCGGGTGAAATCGCTGGAAACACCCCAAGATGACGGGGTCGATGCGGTGATAGTTTTTTTCTCTGTAGCGCTCATCCCAGGCGTCTGAATAGGTGGTGTAGCCGTATTGATCTCCGGCACCGTCAACCCAGTGATACGTCAGGTGCTCGACCTTCAATGCGTCCCGCAGACGCTCAGCTACTGCGCTGAGTTCTTCAAGCGTGTTGGTGTTTTCCAAATCCTGCAGGA
The DNA here is from genome assembly GCF_059612005.1 of Ruegeria sp. CDSA141. Lineage (NCBI taxonomy): Bacteria > Pseudomonadati > Pseudomonadota > Alphaproteobacteria > Rhodobacterales > Roseobacteraceae > Ruegeria > Ruegeria sp. CDSA141. The sequence goes on along the minus strand of NZ_JBXWPT010000003.1, from coordinate 191,921 downwards.
TTTGACTCAAATCGACCTTTGTTGCCATCCGCGGGCGCCCGTGCCTCGTTCTTCAAGGACGCAATCTCGGCCGCCGCGATCAGTCTTGTGTCATCAAGCTGCTCTGCAAGCGCGCTCAACCCATTCGCAACGGCGAAAGCATTGAGGTCCGACAATACGTCCAATATCCACTCATTTTGCGCCATCAGGGTCTCTCTGAAACAGTTAACGAAGGGTTAACACAACCATAACATGTATGATCTTTTTTGGCCTATTCACCGGTTTCTACTCCCCAAAAATAGCGATGGAAAAAACACAAGCATTTGAAAGTTCATCAAAGGGCTCAATAACGCGAAACACCCGCGAACCGAAAAGGCGATTCACGGGTGCTTTTTGTCTACAACCCTTACGGGCGATCACCCTGCGTCCAGGACTTCCTCGAGAGTGCGCAGACCGGTGCGGGGCGCCTGCACGAGAACGGACATGTTGCCCGGCTTGTGCTCGTTCCGAAGCATTTTCATGTGCGCCTCCGGCAGGTCGTTCCATGCGAACACCTCGGACATGCAGGGGTCCAGACGACGTTCTACCATCAGCTTGTTCGCAGCTGCCGCCTGTTTCAGGTGGGCAAAGTGTGAGCCCTGCAAACGCTTCTGGTGCATCCACATGTAGCGTACGTCAAACGTGCAGTTGAAACCCGAGGTGCCGGCGCAAATCACGACCATACCGCCTTTTTTGACCACGAAGGTCGACACAGGGAAAGTGCTTTCGCCTGGGTGCTCGAACACCATATCAACATTGTTGCCCTTGCCGGTTATGTCCCAGATCGCCTTGCCGAACTTGCGGGCCTCTTTGAACCACTCGGCGTATTCCGGCGTATTGACTGTGGGCAGCTGACCCCAGCAGTTGAAGTCCCGTCGGTTCAGAACACCCTTGGCCCCCAGACCCATAACAAAATCACGTTTGCTTTCGTCCGAGATCACTCCGATCGCATTCGCGCCTGCGGTATTGATCAACTGAATCGCGTAAGAGCCCAAGCCACCCGACGCGCCCCAGACCAGAACGTTCTGACCCGGTTTCAGATCGTGCGGCTCGTGGCCAAACAGCATCCGGTACGCGGTTGCCAGCGTCAAGGTGTAGCACGCCGCTTCTTCCCATGTCAGATGCTTGGGGCGCGGCATAAGCTGCTGTGCCTGCACGCGGGTAAACTGGCTGAAAGAGCCATCAGGTGTTTCATAGCCCCAAATCCGCTGGCTGGGCGAATACATCGGATCGCCGCCGTTGCATTCCTCGTCGTCGCCATCGTCCTGGTTGCAGTGGATCACGACCTCATCGCCAACTTTCCAGCGCTTTACCTTGTCACCAACGGCCCAAACGATGCCCGACGCATCCGAACCGGCAATGTGGTAAGGTGCCTTGTGACCATCAAACGGGCTGATCGGCTGCCCCAGAGCAGCCCAGACGCCGTTATAGTTGACCCCAGCGGCCATAACCAGAACCAGAACTTCGTTGCTGTCCAAGGCCGGAACATCGACAACTTCCTGCTGCATGGCCGTGTTCGGCTCGCCATGACGTTCCTTACGGATGGCCCAAGCATACATTTGCTTTGGGACATATCCCATGGGTGGGATTTCACCCATTTCATACAAATCTTTTTCGGGTGCCTCGTACGACGCGATACCACTTTCGGTGTCCAAAGCCATGCTGGCCTCCTCTTTTCAGTACCTTTGCCGCGACGCAGAATCGCGCGCTTCACAGAATGAAATATTGGCCGTTGCGAAATATTGCAACTGTTTTTGGCTCCACTTTGAAATTTTATGACCCAGCGGTTGCAGAAAGTTATTTCGCGGATGCAGAAATACCGCTCCCCGAACCAGCTGGAACGGATGCTGCATAATAATCCAGAAGATCGCGTCGCTGACCTGATACCATCAGCATGTTCCCCTGTCGGCTCAGAATCCGGCGTTCAACCAATTGATCCAAAGCAATTGATATGGCCTGCGAATTATCCTCTGTCTGCGGGTCATCGCGTTCCATCATCTGTTGGATACGTGACAGCACGTCTTCTTCGGGCATTGGCCCGTTGTCGCGCACCAGCAAACAGGCCGCTGGTGCCGGCACCAGCGGAATAGCATGCTGGATACGCTGCATCAGCGCCCGAGCCAAATCAGTCATCATGTCGTCGCTGCCCTCAGCCCGGAAGTCCTTCAGAGAGATCGGCCTCCCGTACCGGACGGACGCCAGACCGAACCGCTTGTATCGGCCGATCAAACGACGCCAAAACTGTTTCAATATCCAGCGCGTGATGACGCCGATCCGCGCGCGAAATCGCCGCTCTGTGCCAAGCGCCGCCCGGGTCAGGATAGTGTCTTCCAACACACGGTCGTAATTCAGTGCCACCGGAACAAACACTACATCACGTCCCTGTGGCGATGCTCCATCCATAATATATTTGAGCAGCCCAAGCTTTGGGCGGGCAATGGCCCCGGTCAGGCTCAGCCCGCCTTCTGGAAACATGGCTTGGGTCACGCCGGCCTCGGTTGCGTGGCGCACATAAGTGGACAGAACCTGACGATAGAGCTCGTTGCCTGACTTGCGCCGGATGAAGTAAGCCCCCATCGCCCGAATCAATCGGCTCAGCGGCCAGACACGCGCCCATTCTCCTACTGCATAGGACAAAGCGGAGTGATGGGAGGCAAGATACGTGACCAATACGTAATCCATGTTGCTCCGGTGGTTCATGACAAAGACAACGGTTGCTTCAGGGTCGATGGTCTTGACGGTTTCTTCGTCTTGATAGCTAAGCCGCACCTCGTAGAATGTGTTGCTCAGCAGCCGGGCCAGTCGAATCGCAAAGCTGAAATAGGCGAAGGCCGAAAAGGATGGCACGATCTCACGGGCATAGCGGCGCGCCTGCTCCGAGGCGACAGCCTCGGGCATACCAGTTTCGCGGGCATGTTGCTGAACCGCCTGACCGACCTGCGGATCATAAATCAATCGCTGAATCATGTCATGTCGACGCGCCAGCTTGAAGGGCTGGATCGGGCGTTGAAGGCGCTGGTTCAGACGTGCCACCGCGCGCTCCAGCCTCCGGCGGAAAAACCAGCGGACAGACGGGAACAGGAAATGCGATGCGAAAGTGACCATGGCAAAGACCACGATCAGCACGAAAAGCCAAAGCGGAAGTTCCACGGTTTGCGTCATGGCTGCACATTGCCACCAATCACACTGACCCACAATCTGAACAATTGCGACATGCCGCAACGCAGCGAATTGACATATCCCGAAAATTGCGCTTTAGAACCTCAAGACGTAATTTTATTGCCCACTGAAACGCGAGGCCCCGCAATGACGCAGACGCAGAAAGATCGCCCCTGGCTCATCCGAACCTATGCTGGTCATTCCACGGCCAAAGCCTCGAACGCGCTCTATCGGGGAAACCTTGCGAAAGGCCAAACCGGTCTCTCCGTTGCCTTCGATCTGCCGACACAAACAGGCTATGACAGCGACCACACTTTGGCGCGCGGTGAAGTCGGCAAGGTGGGTGTACCAGTCTGCCATCTGGGTGACATGCGAGTTCTGTTCGACCAGATACCCTTGGAACAGATGAACACCTCAATGACCATCAATGCCACTGCCCCATGGCTTTTGGCGCTGTATATCGCCGTCGCGGAAGAGCAAGGCGCGGATGTGTCGAAACTGCAGGGCACAGTTCAAAACGACCTCATCAAGGAATACCTGAGCCGCGGCACTTATGTTTGCCCGCCAAAGCCGTCACTTAAGATGATCGCGGACGTGGCCGAGTATTGCTACACCAATGCTCCGAAATGGAACCCGATGAACGTGTGCTCGTATCACCTGCAAGAGGCGGGTGCGACGCCAGAGCAGGAACTGGCCTACGCGCTGGCCACGGCCATCGCCGTTCTGGACGAATTGCGCCCACGAGTACCTGCCGAGGATTTCCCCGCACTCTGCGGCCGAATTTCCTTTTTTGTGAATGCTGGTATCCGCTTTGTCACCGAAATGTGCAAAATGCGCGCGTTCGTTGATCTTTGGGATGAAATTCTGCAACAGCGTTATGGCGTAGAGAATCCGAAATTCCGTCGATTCCGCTATGGCGTGCAGGTGAACTCTCTGGGGCTGACCGAGCAACAGCCGGAAAACAACGTCTACCGCATCCTGATCGAGATGTTGGCCGTAACCCTTTCGAAAAATGCGCGCGCCCGTGCGGTGCAGTTGCCCGCCTGGAACGAGGCGCTGGGTCTGCCGCGCCCATGGGACCAGCAGTGGTCGATGCGGATGCAGCAAATCCTAGCCTACGAAACCGATCTGCTGGAATACGATGACCTGTTCGATGGCAACCCCGCTGTTGATGCCAAGGTGCAAGAGCTGAAAGAAGGCGCGCGGGCCGAATTGGCCAACCTGGATTCGATGGGCGGCGCAGTCGCTTCGATCGAATACATGAAGTCCCGACTGGTGGATTCCAACGCTGAACGCCTGAACCGGATCGAGCGCAACGAAACCGTTGTTGTCGGTGTGAACAAATGGATCGAAGGCGAGGCATCGCCCCTGCAGACCGAAGACGGTGGCATCATGGTTGTTGATCCTGCTGTGGAACAAGAACAGATCGACCGCCTGAATACGTGGCGCACAGAGCGGGACGAAGCGGCCGTAGCGGCCACCCTGGCTGCGCTGCGCGAAGCAGCACGGACCGGGGCAAACATCATGGAACCCTCCATCGCCGCCGCAAAGGCAGGCGTGACAACGGGCGAATGGGCCGAAGAGATGCGAAAGGTATACGGAACCTATCGCGGCCCAACCGGCGTTTCGGGGTCCGTTTCGAACAAGACCGAAGGGCTGGACGACCTGCGTGCCGCCGTTGATGCCGTCAGCGACAAGCTGGGCCGCCGCCTGAAGTTTCTGGTAGGCAAGCCCGGACTGGACGGCCATTCCAATGGTGCCGAACAGATTGCCTTCCGTGCCCGCGATTGCGGTATGGACATCAGCTATGAAGGCATTCGCCTGACACCCGAAGAAATCGTTTTGGCCGCCCGCGAAGATGACGCGCATGTCATTGGATTGTCGATCCTGTCCGGCAGCCACCTGCCGCTGGTCAAAGACGTCATGGAACGTCTACGACAGGCGGGGTTGTCTCATATCCCAGTCGTGGTTGGTGGCATTATTCCGGACGAAGATGCCGAAAAACTGAAAACCATGGGTGTTGCCAAGGTCTACACCCCGAAAAACTTCGAACTCAATTCGATAATGGGCGATATTGTTACTCTGGCAGATCCTCAGAACCTCGCAGCAGAGTAATTAAGGTTTAAGGCACTTTTTCTCCTGTTTCAGTCCCTGAAATATTCGGGATGGAATAAGCTGATTTTTGGAATTACGGTGCGCGCTCATGTGCACCGTAATTATTATCTAATGGAGAAGACTGATGGGGATCAATCTTGAGCAAATGTCACGTAAAGACCTTTTGGCTTTGCGTGATGACGTTGAAAAAGCTTTGATAAAGGCAGAAAAGCGCGAACGTCAGGAAGCATTGAAAGCCGCAGAAAAGGCCGCGGCAGAATTTGGCTTCTCTTTGTCTGAACTGTCCGGAGAAGCACCGCGCAGTTTAAAGCCAACAAAAACAAAGGCAAAATACCGCAATCCGGAAAATCCCGATCAAACCTGGACCGGCCGCGGCCGCAAACCTCAATGGGTGCATGACGCGCTGACGGCAGGAGCAGATATTTCGGAATTGGAAATTTAGTCTGAGTGTTTTGGAAAAATGACAATTCATATTGGTGCCGAAAAAGGCGAAATAGCTGAAACCGTTCTTTTGCCTGGTGATCCGTACCGGGCAAAATGGGCAGCCGAGACGTTTCTGGTCGATGTTAAACAGGTCAATAACGTTCGAGGAATGCTTGGCTTTACAGGAAACTGGAAGGGAAATCCCGTAACAATACAGGGAAGTGGCATGGGAATGCCGTCTCTTTCAATTTACGTGAACGAGTTGATCCGCGATTACGATGCAAAAACCCTGATCCGCATTGGCTCGTGCGGGGGGATGCAGGACAGCGTCAAAATTCGTGACGTTATTCTGGCCATGACATCAACCACGCTGAGCACACCGTCGCGCGGCATCATGAAAGAGCTCAACTTTGCGCCCTGCGCCGATTGGGAGCTGCTGCAAGCTGCCGCCACAGCGGCTGCCGCCAAAGGAACGCCAACCCATGTTGGTGGAATTTACTCGTCAGATGTCTTTTATGACGAGCGTCCAGATCTCAACGAACAAATGGTGCGTCACGGCATTCTGGGGGTCGAGATGGAAGCAGCCGAACTGTATATTCTGGCCGCGCGTCATAAGTGCACGGCGTTGGCTGTACTTACGGTTTCGGATCACTTGTTGACCGGAGAGGCTCTGCCATCCTCAGAACGTGAAAGCAGCTTTGGCGATATGGTCGAGATCGCGCTTCAGGCCGCATTCCCGAACAGCTGACTAAACGCAGGTACCGAATATTGGTACCTGCCGATCCTAACGCCCGTGCGAGCGATCATAACCATTGCTCGCGGGGCTTTCCCACCCCTCCAAATCGCCTCTAGCCGGCGCAAAAACCTCGACCAGCAAGGGGTAACACGCAGCTGTGTCCGAGGAATGCTCGGATGAACAATCCCCACCCGGACAGGTGCTGAGATTGCCCAGCAGATCAATCTCGGCAAAGAACTCCAGAAAATCTCCGGGACGTACGGGTGAGGCTTTCATGAAGTACTGACCAGTGTCGCGGGTGAAACCAGTGCACATGAAGACATTCAAAACATCGTGCACCGCAGGCTCGGCTTCGATCAGCGGAATATTGAGGTGATCCGCAAGCGCGCGGGTCAGGTTGGAGTGGCAGCAATGGTGGTATTGCGTGCCGGACAAAAGGTTGCCCGTATACGGATCGCATCGCGTGCCGATGACGTCATGAACCGCCCCCCCATAGGTATCGATCCCGTACCACTCCAGCGTATCCGCAATAATCGTGGCCATCGGGCGTAGATGAGGGAAACTGGACCACATCCGCTCTCCGGTGGTCAGATGCGTGCCATGCAGCGCCCGGGTTTTTCCGGAATAGAAGCGTTCCGACAAGTCGTTTAGGTTCCAGACGTTCAGATCGCCAACCTGCGGCCCCTCGACGGAAGTGATGCGAAAGAAATGGCCGGCAGGCACTTCAAAACAACGCGCATCACGTGGCGGCACCAGCACTTCGCCCGTTTTGCTTGCACGTTCGCGAAGGGACCTCATCCAGCGCACATCGGGTCGCGGCAATGCCCCGTTCGGGTAACAGATGACAGGGGCCACCGCGCGACGGGATTCGGCATCTTCGGGAGGATGGATAGTGTTTTCTGAAACGGTCATGCCGGGCAGAGTGGCGCATTATTCAGCCCGCGAAAAGCACTATCTTTCAGGGATCACGCGCCCTCAAACACCGCAAAGGTTGGTCCAGTGCAGTGATTTCGGCACCGCAGAAGCTGCACCGCCAGATGCCGTGTCTCTTGTCCTGCCGCCACCTACACTCACGTGTCAGCCCGGAATGGCGCGAGCGCCAGAGGAAATAGGCAAACACGCCGGCCACCAGAAGAAGCAGAAGAACAGGCATCCCTCTGCTTTGCCGATAAACCGTCAGTTTTCAAGTCTTGCCGCCCGTATCAGGCTGCGTTTGCGTATTCGAACAGCTCTGGTTCCTTGTCAGCCTTGGCAGGTTCGGGCGTGTAATAGGCCCATGCCTGTTCAAGCAGGTACAGCGCTTCTTGGGCGTCGGTTTTCTGTTTGAATGTGTCTTTGCTCATTGGAGTGATCCTGATTAAAGCTCATCACTCCTCCCTGCCCAAAAAAATATAGCAATGCAGCCGGGGCTGCATCGCCTAATTTTGCAAGATGGACATGCGAAAATCGCAAACCGCGCCCGTGATTAAACCGCGCGCTCAACCATCATCTTCTTAATCTCGGCAATCGCCTTGGCTGGATTCAGACCTTTCGGACAGGTCTTGGCACAGTTCATGATTGTGTGACAGCGGTAGAGCTTGAACGGATCTTCCAGCTCATCCAGACGTTCACCCGTCGCCTCATCCCGGCTGTCGATGATCCAGCGATAGGCGTGCAGCAAGGCTGCGGGGCCAAGGTAGCGATCACCGTTCCACCAGTAGCTGGGGCATGAAGTCGAGCAGCTGGCGCACATCACACATTCATAAAGACCGTCCAGCTTCTTGCGGTCTTCGATGGACTGCTTCCATTCCTTCGCAGGGCGATTGGTCTTGGTTTCCAGCCATGGCATGATGGACGCATGCTGGGCATAGAAATGGGTCAGATCAGGGATCAGGTCCTTGACCACCGGCATGTGCGGCAACGGGTAGATTTTCACGTCGCCCTTGATCTCATCCATGCCATAGATACAGGCCAGCGTGTTGATCCCATCGATATTCATCGCGCAGGATCCACAGATGCCTTCGCGGCAAGACCGGCGGAACGTCAAGGTCGGATCAATCTCGTTTTTGATCTTGATCAGCGCGTCCAGAACCATCGGACCGCACGTATCCATATCAACGAAATACGTATCGACACGCGGGTTCTGCCCGTCATCGGGGTTCCAACGATAGATCTGGAACTTGCGCACGTTCGTGGCGCCGTCCGGCTTTGGCCAGGTCTTGCCGGTGATAATCCGGGAATTCTTGGGCAGGGTCAGTTGAACCATGTCAATTCTCCATTCAGCACAAGGCCGCCTTTCAGCCTGTCCGGGCGCTGTCAGACGCCCCTCGGTTATAATGCCCCCAATGGGCGATGTTCACGTCGAAATCCGGAGAGAGCAAATCCGCAAGGTTTTGCGGATCGTCCTGATCGATATCAAAACGCAGAAAGCGTGGGTTGTCGTCAAAGAAAGCTTCGACCTCGGAATGGTGCACATCGTACATATGTGCCCAACCCCGTTTCACCTCATCGGCCGTTTGTCCATTGGCCTTGCAGCATCGCTCAAGGTACCTACCGCCGGAATGATTGGCACGGGATGCGATCCAGTCATCGCGATTGCGCGTGTTCAGCAAGAAAAAGGCGTCCGGGTAAGCCGCGTGCAGCTCTCGAAAGAACCTCGCGCCGTCCAGCATGAAACGCGAATTGACAAAGGCGATATCGGTGAAGGCCCGGATTGCCCCGAACCCATCCAGTGGCCTGCGGCCCATGGCAATGTTTGTAACCATTCGAAGGGCAAGGTTTTTTCCCTGATCATCTTCCCAATGCACCGAAGGGATCCCACTGTTCTGAAACAGCTTGTGAAACGAGGTCGTCGCACATCGGTTCAAGCCGATCAGGATTATCTTGGGATCGCTTTGCCCGGATTGGAGCTTCTCGACTGTCATTGAGAGCACCAGCAAAACATACGCCGCCGTCCGCCTGGGGTCTCAGCACTACATGCGCTTTTTTGAACGTCCTTCCGGCATTTGAAAGGACCAAAAGCGGTAGGCTTGGCTTCCCGGGTCGATATGGTGCTTGTGCCAGTCACTCGTTCATCTCCGCTCGAACACTTTGAACGCGGCAAAGCTGTTCTTTGAGGCATGAGCATGCCCTTTGACGGCAAACGGGTTTTCTTCTTCACAATAGAGTTGCCAGCCGGGCATGAAGTCTTCAATCCAGGCGGAATACGGGCGATGGCGAACATGTTGATTGGAAGGGTTCTGGTCAAAATCCGACGAATAGATACAGACAAAACGCTTTGCCAGTCCGAACAGCCGCCGCATGTAGTTTTCGAAAACCCTGTCTTCTGTCAGATGATAAATTACATCCAGCGAAAGAGATATGTCATGCGGCTCAACCTCAGAATCAGCGTTTTTGAACACCCAATTGGACCGGGATCGAAAAACTTCATTGCAGCGCCGAACGCAAAGGTCAGAGACATCCAAACCGGTATATTTCGGGATATCAAACAATTGCGCCTGATTCCCGTCGCCCGACCCCAATTCCACAACCGATTCCAGGCCTTCCATCTCGACCATCGTGTTGATGAAATTCGCTTTGTAGACAGCAAGACGCCCGTAAGACCCCGCACCCGAGGTCTTGCCGCGCTCATATCGGCGTTGCCAATAATCAGTCGAAGAAAACTCAGCCATCTCGCCCCTATTCCTGACCAGCCCTTAGAACGTCCGCGCCTTTGGCGCGATTTTCTGCAGGCTGATACCGCCTTGGTCTTCGGTCGTCAGTGGATTAACGATAACCGGACGGTAGCCGAGCTCAACCTTGTTGCCCTCAACCCGGCTGACCGTATGAACGCGCCAGTTTTCGTCATCACGCTCGCTGAAGTCCTCATGCGCATGGGCCCCTCGGGATTCCTTGCGGGCCTCGGCGCCGACGATGGTGGCAAGCGCGTTTGGCATCAGGTTGGCCAGTTCAAGGGTTTCCATCAGATCGCTGTTCCAGACCAATGAACGGTCTGTGACTTTCAGGTCGTCCATCTTTGCGGCAATCGCTGTCATCTTCTCGACGCCTTCGGCCATGGTCTTGGCGGTTCGGAACACGGCCGCGTCCGCCTGCATGGTCTTTTGCATCTCAAGCCGCAGATCAGCGGTTGGGATTGAACCACTGGCGTTACGCACCGCATCAAAACGGTCAAACGCCTTGTCTACCGACGCCTGGTTCAGAACCGGGTTCGCGGATTCGGCGTCGACAACCTTGCCAGCCCGGATCGCTGCCGCCCGGCCAAAGACCACAAGGTCAATCAACGAGTTCGACCCCAGTCGGTTCGCCCCGTGGACCGAGGCACAGCCGGCTTCGCCAACGGCCATCAATCCAGGAACAATCGCCGTTGGGTCATCGGTGGTCGGGTTCAGAACCTCACCCCAATAGTTCGTGGGGATACCGCCCATGTTGTAATGCACGGTGGGCAGAACCGGTATCGGTTCCTTGGTAACATCCACACCCGCAAAAATCTTGGCGCTTTCCGAGATGCCAGGCAGGCGTTCCGCCAGAGCCTCGGCAGGCAAGTGGCTGAGGTTCAGGTGAATGTGATCCCCTTCGGCCCCTACGCCCCGTCCCTCGCGGATTTCCAAGGTCATCGAGCGCGAAACGTAGTCGCGCGGTGCGAGATCCTTGTACTGGGGCGCATAGCGCTCCATGAACCGTTCACCTTCCGAGTTTGTCAGGTAACCGCCTTCGCCGCGCGCACCTTCGGTGATCAGGCAGCCTGACCCGTAGATGCCGGTTGGGTGGAACTGAACGAACTCCATATCCTGCAAGGCCAGCCCTGCTCGGGCCACCATGCCACCACCATCGCCGGTGCAGGTGTGGGCCGAGGTCGCGCTGAAATAGGCACGGCCATAGCCGCCGGTCGCCAGAACCACCATCTTGGCGTTGAAGACATGCATGGTGCCGTCGTCCAGTTTCCAGCAGACGACCCCCTGACACTGGCCGTCCTCGGACATGATCAGGTCGATGGCGAAATATTCGATATAGAACTCGGCGTTATTCTTGAGCGACTGCCCGTACAGAGTATGCAAAATCGCGTGGCCTGTCCGGTCGGCGGCTGCACAAGTGCGCTGTACCGCAGGACCCTCTCCGAATTCAGTGGTGTGCCCACCGAAGGGGCGCTGATAAATCTTGCCCTCTTCCGTCCGGCTGAACGGAACGCCATAGTGCTCCAGCTCGTAGACTGCCTTGGGTGCCTCCCGCGCGAGATACTCCATCGCGTCGGTATCGCCCAACCAGTCCGAGCCCTTGACGGTGTCGTACATGTGCCACTGCCAATGGTCGGGGCCCATGTTTGACAGCGACGCGGCAATGCCACCCTGTGCGGCCACGGTATGGGAACGCGTCGGGAAAACTTTGGTTACGCAAGCCGTGCGCAGACCTTGTTCTGCCATACCCAATGTCGCCCGCAGACCGGCCCCACCGGCGCCGACAACGACCACGTCATATTCATGCGTTTCGTATTCGTATGCAGCCATTTCTTTCAGCTCCGGGAATTAAAGGGCAATGCGCGCGATGGCGAAGATGCCGGCCGCAGCCGCACCGTAGGACAGGCAGGTGACCAAGATGATCAGGACCTTTTCAAGCGTACCGTGAACATAGTCCTCAAGCATCACCTGCGCACCGTCTGCGAAGTGTTTGAAGCCAACCGCCAGCGTCAGTGCTGCCACGATGGCTGGGAAAGGCCGCGAGTAATATTCAAGTACCACATCGAACGGCTGGCCCAGAACCGGGCCAAACGTGAAGACAAACAATGGCACAAGTATCAGCAGAGCCACCGAGCTGACTTTCATCGCCCAGAAATGGGCTGTGCCTGATTTTGCCGAGCCAAGGCCAGCGGCGCGCTTACGGTCGGTCAGATAACGCATGTCAGGCCTCCAATCACGCGACGATGACAAGGGTCAGAAGGGTCAGAACGACCGATCCGATGACAACCGCCCAGCCCAGCTTTGTCGCTGTGGGAAGGTCCAGACCAACCGCATTGTCCCAGATCAGGTGCCGAACACCGGCCAGCGTGTGATACCAAAGACCCCAAACAGACAGTGCCATCACCAGATCCCCAAGCATCGAGGTTATTACGCCGTTTGCCACGGCGAAAGCCTCGGGCGAAGTCGCTGCGGCCAGAAACCACCAGACAATCAACAGGGCCGCCAGTAGAAGCGCGTTGCCTGTGATGCGTGTCAGGATGGATGTGATCGACGTCAGCTGCGGACGATAGATCGACAGATGCGGCGAAAGTGGGCGGTTGCCCCGATTTACATCGGCCATGGCGGCTCCTTTTCGGTTGGCTACCGAACGTTTTACTGGTTTTTGCGACACTGTCACGTGCTGCGGGTGCAAAAACCACTAAATTCAGTGCAAATTGACGGATAATTCAGGTATGTGATCACACAAAATATTCTCGTGATCACATATTACATTCTGCTTCATCAATGTTAGCGATTTCAAGGCCAAAGCGATGTGATCACGAATCTCTCAGCCTGTCACTTAAGGCCAGCCGTTTGCTGCGTCACTTCGCGCAGCAGTTTTTTGCGAATTCTATCCGGGTAGTCGGCGAACCCGGAGGCCGAAACGACAAAAGCACCTTCGCCCACAATGACATTCTCAAAGAAATATGCCGTCAGATCCGGTTCACTCTCTTCGATCGCCAACGCATTTACGACAATGCCGCGGTTCCGCAGAGCGGCATGCACCTGCGTTGGTTCGACCCCTTCATTGGATACGCCGTCCCCCGACAGATCGATCAGACGTCGTTTGCAATCTGAAACGGCATCAAAAGCATCCAGAGTCGTGTGCAGCGCCTCACCTATCGCCGTCGAGAAATTCCGCCAGATGCGTGGATCTGCGGCAACCTGATCGGCAAAACGGTCCAGTGAAGAGAAACTGTCGATACGGGTCCAGGGGATCGTGACCTGCTGACGCGATGACCCGGTCCATTGCACCAGCATCAACTGCGCCTGACCACGAACCAAAGCCTCGGACACGACCGGGTCGCGCAGACCGGCGGCCAACCCGTCCATCTGTATGCGGTACTCGTTGCTGTCGACCGAGCCGGAAACGTCCACCGCCAGGGCCAATGCCAGATCGCAGGCCTGAGCCGACGGGGCCAGACAAATACTGGCTAATATCGCGCGCAGAAGATGCATGGTGCAAGCCTAGCACGGCTTGCACGCGAATGGTTCACATAACCGTCAGCTCTCCTATTGCGGCATGAGCGCCCAATAATCGAGGTCCAGAAGCACATCGGGCAAATACCGCCCCTCGTCGGTCTTCAACTCAAATGGAACAGCGCCCTTGGTCGCCACCATGCGCAGACGGATCGCACCCACGCCGGGAACACCGGTTTCCGCTTTATCCAGTACTTCGGACCAGGCCTTGATCGTGTCGCCCGCGAAACAGGGGTTGGCATGCGCGCCACCATTCAGGCCAACAATCATCTGCGCGTTCGCAAGTCCATTGAACGACAAGGTCCGCGCCATCGAGATCACGTGCCCACCATAGATCAACCTGCCTTCCGGGCGGAACGTCAGGTCGAAATGCACCTTGGCGGTGTTCTGCCACAATCGCGTGGCCAGCATATGTTCGGCCTCTTCCAAGGTGACGCCGTCCACGTGGTCGATTTTCTCACCGATTTCATAATCGCCCCAACGATGCGCTTCGCCGGCCAAAGCAAAGTCGTAATTCGAGAAATCGAGACCTTCGGGCACGATCAAGTCCTGAGGTGTCAATGCCTTCTTCAATTCGGGAACAACCGTTTCGGGCGCAGGCGCATTCACGTCTGCTTTGCGCACCATGACCCAACGGACATATTCGATGACCACTTCGTCCAATTGGTTCAATCCACGGGTGCGGACCCAAACGACACCTGTTTTTCCGTTGGAATTCTGTTTGAGACCAATCACTTCGGACACGGATCGCAGAGTATCACCGGCGTAGACAGGTTTCAGCCAGCGACCTTCGCCGTAGCCAAGATTGGCAACCGCGTTCAGCGAGACATCCGGTACTGTCTTGCCGAACACCAGATGAAACGCGGCCAGATCATCAAGCGGACTTTCCGGTAAACCACAATCCCGGGCAAATTCGTCCGAGGAATAAATAGCGTGGCGTGCGGGATAAAGCGCGTGATACAAACCGCGTTCGCCCTCGGTCACTGTGCGTGGCACGGCGTGTTGCAGTACCAGCCCTACGGAATAATCCTCGAAAAATCGGCCCGGATTTGTTTTTACCATTACTGCTGTCCCAGTTTCATGTCGGGGGAATAATCGGGCGCGACCTCTTTGGTCACGGCCTGCGCACAGCGCATCTTATTGGTGGACGGATCGAACGTATAGGACGGGTCACCATACAACTCCCATCCCTTTGCCAGCGCATCCGACACCTTGTGACAGAAGGCTGACGTGTCCTCTTCGGTCAACAAACGATAGAGTTTCGCCATGGGGTCAGGTCCTCATGAGCCGAACGGAGACGGACCGACCAGGCCGTGGATATATCCGATAATCCCCAGCAGCACGATCGACGCCACAAAGAAAATCGCATCCTTGCCGTAAGTCCCGGGCTCACCCGGCACCCAGTCAGGTTCGGACTTGTTGATTACAATGACTTCGACCACAGCCCATGCCAGAAGACCGCCGAACAGGATGATCGAAGCCAGATCTCCGTTCACCAGCAAATGCGCAAAGGCCCACAGCTTGAACCCGCCGAGCATCGGATGGCGAAACTTGTTCAGCACCCGACCTTTGGTACCTGCAGGGCTCATCATGTAGATCGCGATAAGAACCAACAGATTATTGACGTGAATCAGGAAGGTCGGCGGCGCCCAGACATAGATGAAGTCGGTCATACGATAGCCGAACACCATCAGCAGGATCGACGCGACCAGTGCCAGAGCAACTGCCCCTTTGCCCCCGTCGCCCATTGCGGCGCGGCGTTCGGGTGCCACACGTTTGAATAGATGCGCTGCCCACCACAACGCGACGCCCAAGATCAGAAGAAAAAAGCCCATGCTGGCTTACCCCGCTTGCAAAGCTGATATTGCCTCTGCTTTTGCCAGAATTTCGCGGGCAGTTACAACGTGCAGATTTTCAACAATCTTGCCATCCACGACAGCAACACCCTGCCCTTGCGCTTCGGTCTCTTCAAATGCCGAGATTTGACGGCGGGCCAGGTCGATCTCATCATCCGATGGCGCAAAGGCTTTATTGGCCACATCGACCTGGGCCGGATGGATCAGCGTTTTGCCATCAAAGCCCATGTCTCGGCCTTGTGCACACTCATCGGCCAGACCCTCGGCATCCTTGAAAGCGTTGTACACGCCATCGACGATGATCAACCCCTCGGCTTTGGCAGCCAACAGGCACAGACCCAGCGAAGTCATCATCGGCAAGCGATCAGGACGGAAGCGGGTTTGCAGCTCTTTGGCCAGATCGTTTGTGCCCATCACGAACCCGGCCATCAGCGGATGCGCAGCGATTTCCGCCGCGTTGAGCATTCCGCGCGGTGTTTCCATCATGGCCCAGATCGGCAATTCTCCGGTGATCGCCGCCAGTGCATCTACGTCGGTCGCCGAATTCACCTTGGGCAACAGAACAACGTCGGCATCCATGTCGCGCACCGCCTCGGCGTCGGCACGCCCCCATTCGGTGTCCAGCCCATTGATCCGGACGATCTTGACCCGTGCGCCATAGCCCCCTTCGGACAGGGCGCCTTTCAGCGTTTCGCGCGCGTTTTCTTTTTCGTCCGCTGCAACTGCATCCTCCAGATCAAAGATGATCGCATCCACGGGCAGAGTGCGGGCCTTGTCCAGGGCTCTATCCTTCGAGCCAGGGATGTACAGAACTGAACGATAGGGGCGCTGACGAGAATCCATAGACCACTCCCATTGAAATAAAGTTGCGCGGAATGGGGCATTTTTTGCAGTAAAGTTCAAGCATAAAATCGCCGCACTGCAGCAAGCCCGACGCAACGTGCGTTCCCTTAACTGGATTTCGTCCCTTGCCATCCACCCTGATCGGCAGAAGGAACCGAAAAAGGGTACGGGATGCAAAAGACGGTGTTCAAGATGACAATGGGGCTTGGAATCATGGTTCTGGCCGCGCAGCACGTGCACGCTCAGGGTCAAAACTGTGCGCCTCGAGAAGATGTGTTGGAACGGTTGCACGAGGCCTATGGTGAAACGCGCAGAGGTTTGGGGCTGGCCCGGAAAGGCGCAGTAATGGAGCTTTTTGCCTCGAACGAAAGCGGCAGCTGGACCATCACGGTGACCATGCCCAACGGGATCACCTGCCTTGTGGCTTCGGGTCAGTCTTTTGAAGATGTGGCCGAGGCGCTGCCCCCCAATGCCTGATCAGGTAAACGAGTCCCAGATCAGCTTGCTGCCGGTAAGTGTCAGCAGCACATAGGCGAGCCCAAAGAACAGGCGTTCGGACAACATGAAATGTGCCCGGACGCCCAGCCATGCCCCCAAGATCGCAAAGGGTGTCAGCAACAAGTCCGCCCACAACGTCTGCCATGTGAACATGCCCAGATAAGCGTAGGGTACAAATTTCGCGATATTGATCACCCAGAAAACCAATACCGTGCTGGCCTGAAACTCGGTTTTGGTCAGCCGTTGAGACAAAAGATAGACAGCCGCCGGGGGGCCGCCGGCGTGGCTGACGAAGCTTGTGAAACCCGCGACCAGCCCGGCAAAAAGACCAGAAGACGGCGGCAGTCGCCTGGCAAACCCGCGCACCCAACCTTGCGATTGCGCCATGTGCCAAATCACGAACCCGACAGAGATGCCACCGATCAGCAGGCGCAGCAGGTCATCATCCGTTGCACGATAAAGCCACGCACCCATCGCCACGCCGGGTACCGCGCCCAGAATCAGTAGACGTGAATCCGGCCAACTCCACCGTCTCCAATACGGACCCAGTGTGGCCACGTCGATCACCATCAGAATCGGCAGCATCAAGGCCAAAGCCTGCCCGGGCGTCAGGATCAAGGCCAGAATCGACGAAGAGGCAAAGGCCACGCCAGAACCGAAACCACCCTTTGAGATACCGGCAAAGATCACTGCCGGGATCGCCACGGCAAAAAACATCAGGTTCAGTTCGAACATGTGACGGTCCCGGTTTTGGCTTATCTCAAAGGCCGTTTAGCGCAATCAAAGCAGGGCCTGCAAACGGTATGCGGTTGTATGCCACGTCGCAGAACCCTTGCCTATTGACGTTTTAACGACTAGCACAGCCGCGATTTCAATACCGACCGGAGATATTCCAAATGGCCAGACCCAAGATTGCGCTGATCGGCGCGGGGAACATCGGCGGCACGCTTGCACATCTCGCAGCTGTCAAAGAACTGGGTGACGTTGTCCTGTTTGACATCGCAGACGGGCTGCCGCAGGGCAAGGCGCTCGACATCGCTGAATCCGGCCCTTCGGAAGGGTTCGACGCCTCGATGAAAGGCACCAGCGACTATGCCGATATCGCTGGTGCGGATGTGTGCATCGTGACCGCAGGCGTGGCCCGCAAGCCGGGCATGAGCCGCGATGATTTGCTGGGCATCAACCTGAAGGTCATGAAGTCGGTCGGTGAAGGCATCGCTGCCCACGCACCCGATGCGTTCGTGATCTGCATCACCAACCCGCTGGATGCCATGGTCTGGGCCCTGCGTGAATTCTCGGGCCTGCCGCACAACAAGGTTTGTGGCATGGCTGGGGTGCTTGACTCGGCCCGCTTTGCACATTTTCTGTCGGAAGAGTTCAACGTCTCGATGCGCGACGTCACCGCATTCGTGCTGGGCGGCCACGGCGACACCATGGTACCGTCGGTACGCTACTCGACGGTTGCCGGTATTCCGCTGCCTGATCTGGTCGAGATGGGCTGGACCACGCAAGAGAAACTGGACGCCATCGTGCAGCGCACCCGTGACGGCGGCGCTGAAATTGTTGGCCTGTTGAAGACCGGTTCTGCCTATTACGCGCCTGCCACGTCGGCGATCGAAATGGCCGAGGCCTATCTGAAAGACCAGAAACGCGTTCTGCCATGCGCGGCCTACTGCAACGGCGAGCTGGGCGTCGATGGCCTCTATGTCGGCGTTCCGACCGTCATCGGTGCTGGTGGTGTCGAGCGTATCGTTGACATCAAGCTGAACGAAGACGAGCAGGCAGGTTTCGACAACTCTGTGAACGCAGTGAAGGGTCTGATCGACGCTTGCAAGGGTATCGACAGCTCGCTGGCATAGTAGCCTACCCCTGTCGCCTGTGGATCTGGCGACAGGAGAGCCAGGACAGAATAGAGCCCTGCCCGAGATTGTGGCAGGGCTTTTTACATTGCCCGACTTACATTGCCCGACCTAAACCCAACCTACCGGAACATGCCTAACCATCTAGCTACGGCCAGAAGCAGCCCCCCTAAAACGACTAACAGGACACACACCTCCCAGAAGGCGCTTGGGTTGCTTGCGCCAGGCACGCCGCCGACATTGATCCCAAGAACCCCCGCGACCAGACTTAGCGGAAGAAACACCGCACTCACGACCGACAGAACTAGCATCCGGCTGTTCATGCGTTCGGCGCGCTGATCCATCAATTGGTCATGAATGATCTGGACTCGTTCGCGAACCGCAGCAAGGTCCTCGCCGATCCGGTAGATGCGTTCCGATGCTTCGCGTAAACGTGAACGATCTTGCGCCTGGAGCCAGGGCAGGTCTTCGATTTCCAAGGTGGTCAGCGCATCGCGTTGGGGTACGAGGTAACCGCGCAGAACAATCGACGACCGACGGATCGCTGAAAGCTCTGTCCGCGAGATATCAGCATCCGGTTCCAAAAGGATTTCCTCAAGATCATCCACGCGCTCGTTTAGATCTGTGATCGCCGGCTCGGCCCGGTCGGCCAGCCGAAGCGCCATGCGCGCGACAAAATCACCGGGTGTTCTTGGGCCTTGCCCCCGTTCTATCGACGCCAGCAAATCGGAAACCGCGTCCAGTGGCCGACGCCAGACACCTATCACTTTGGCTTCCGTCAGCCACATCCGGACCGAAATCATATCTTCGGGTAGTTGATCCGGCAGCAGGTTTACGCCTCTCAGGTTCAGGATGACGCCGTCACCGTGTACGGTACACCGAGGCCGGGTTTCGTCAGCCATCAGCGCGTCAATCACAAATTCGTCCAACCCGCTGGCGCGCAGAAGCGATTGAGTGGCTGGCGCTTCCAGTCGCAGGTGCTGCCATGCGAACCCAACCCCGGTTTCCGGCGGTGACCAAACCGGAAAACTGTCGTCGTTTACCGTCGTCGCCCGACCCGCACCATCAAAGACAAGCGTCAAGGCATCCGGAAGGCTGTGGCCTTGTGCATTCATCCTGTTGGACCCTTCTGGCTATCAATCTACCGCACCTTGCGGCATCGGGACACTATCCAACCAACTGACGACCGCCAAGCCCAAGCGACGCCCGAGACAGTCAGCGCCGCTGCGTTTTCCCGCGCTCGCATACGGTGTACGCTCCACAAGTGTGACCGATGTTGTTAGCGTAAGCAGTAAGCTGAGCAGCGTAGAATGAGTTTTTTTGCACAAATCCTCGGATTGTCGAATCAAGCGTCGCAGCGCACTGAATTTGTGATCACACGCGAAAAAACCGTGATCACAAAAGCTGAAAATCTTTGGCTAATCACCCCGAGGAGTCAGAAAACCCTTTAAATCTGACGTTTAAACACCCCTATAACGTTTAAACGCAGTCAGACGGGACAGTTTCGATGAACATTCACGAATATCAGGCCAAAGCGCTTCTTCGCAGCTATGGCGCTCCGGTCTCCGAAGGTCGCGCGGTTCTGCGCGCTGAGGAAGCCAAAACCGCAGCCGGTGAACTGGATGGCCCGCTGTGGGTTGTCAAAGCACAGATCCACGCGGGCGGCCGCGGCAAAGGCTCCTTCAAAGAGGCTGACGCCGGTGAAAAAGGCGGTGTTCGTCTGACCAAGTCGGTGGAAGAAGCATCCGAGGAAGCCAAGAAGATGCTGGGCCGTACGCTGGTCACGCATCAAACCGGCCCCGCGGGCAAGCAAGTCAACCGCATCTACATCGAAGCCGGTTCCGGCATCGAGCGTGAACTGTATCTGGCCCTGTTGGTGGATCGCCAGACAAGCCGCATCTCGTTTGTCTGCTCGACCGAAGGCGGAATGGACATCGAAGAGGTTGCCGCGGCAACGCCCGAGAAAATCCTGTCCTTCTCGGTCGATCCGGCGACAGGCTATCAGCCCTATCATGGCCGCCGCATCGCCTTCTCGCTGGGTTTGGAAGGCGCGCAGGTCAAACAGTGCGTCAAACTGATGAGCCAGCTGTACGCTGCCTTCGTCGAGAAGGACATGGAGATGCTGGAAATCAACCCGCTGATCGTGTCCGACAAGGGCGACCTCAAAGTGCTGGACGCCAAGGTCGGTTTTGACGGCAACGCGGTCTACCGCCACCCCGACATCGCCGAGTTGCGCGACACGACCGAGGAAGATCCCAAGGAACTGGAGGCCTCGAAATACGACCTGAACTATATCGCGCTGGATGGTGAGATCGGTTGCATGGTCAACGGTGCCGGTCTGGCGATGGCGACCATGGACATCATCAAGCTGTATGGGGCAGAGCCTGCCAACTTCCTCGACGTGGGTGGCGGCGCCACCAAAGAGAAAGTGACCGAGGCGTTCAAGATCATCACCTCGGACCCGCAGGTCAAAGGCATTCTGGTCAACATCTTCGGCGGCATCATGCGTTGCGACGTGATCGCCGAGGGCGTTGTCGCCGCAGTGAAAGAGGTCGGCCTGAAAGTGCCGCTGGTCGTGCGTCTGGAAGGCACGAATGTCGAGAAGGGCAAAGAGATCATCAACACCTCTGGCCTGGACGTGATCGCGGCAGACAACCTGAAAGACGGTGCCGAGAAGATCGTGAAGGCAGTTAAGGGGTAAGCTTGTTTGAGTGGGGCTGGCCTCGGGCCCGCCCCATCGCGGCAAATACCAAGCTGCAAATCACTGCCGCGCAAGGCCGAAAGAAGCAATCGATCTGATGACCATCCCCATCTTCCTCATAGGCCTCGAACGCGCCACAGGGCGGGCGCGCTTGATGGAGCAGGAGCTGCAAACGGCAGGCCTGTCGGCGACGCGCGTCAACGCTGTTGACTGCGATGCCGCCACCCGTGAGGACTTTCTGCGGGAATGCCGGGCGGAAGGACCTTGGGGCTATTTCCATACCAAGGACATGGCTTGCACCCTCAGCCACGCCAAAGCGTGGGAGGCGGTGATTGCCTCGGGCGCGGAACAGGCCTTGATCCTTGAGGATGATGTTTTCCTGACACCGGAACTGGCAGACTGGCTGAACGATCCGTCCTGGTGGCCTGAGGATGCCGACATCGTTCGGTTCGAACGTTGGCGCAGCACGAAGCTTTACGTGGCACTTGGACGCAAGCGGTTGTCCCATTTGGGACGGGAACTGCGCCTGATGCGCTCGCGCCATCCCGGTGGTGCAGCTTATGCGCTGACACGCGAAGCGGCCCGGCACTTTCTGGCACAGAAACCCTTTGACATTACGCTGGATGGTTTGTTGTTCAACCCTTCCGCCTCGCCGGCGGCGCGTCAGATCAACATCTATCAGGTGATCCCGGCCATGGTCGAACAGGGCAACGAAGCGCCCGGCGAATACCAGATGGGTGCGCCACGCGCGCGTCCCAACGGCTGGCCCCTGATCCGGCAAAAAGTTAGGCGTGGCATCGCCGAAATCAGCAGCGGCCTTCGCACGACGGCCAACCTTGCCCTGGGACGTGCCACGCTCGAGAAGATTACCTATGCGCCGCAGGTTCTGCCGGCGACTGAACCCAATCAATCCAACACCGCCTAGAGAAAGGGACAAAATGGCAGTCCTCATCGACGAAAACACCAAAGTGATCTGTCAGGGCTTTACCGGCTCGCAGGGTACATTCCACAGCGAACAGGCCATTGCCTATGGCACCAAGATGGTCGGCGGCGTCACCCCCGGCAAAGGCGGGATGGAGCATCTGGGCCTGCCCGTGTTCAATTCGGTTCACGAAGCCAAGCACGTGACCGAAGCCAACGCTTCGGTGATCTATGTACCGCCGCCGTTTGCCGCGGATTCGATTCTCGAAGCGATTGATGCCGAGATGGAAGTGATCGTCTGCATCACCGAAGGCATCCCGGTTCTGGACATGATGAAGGTGAAGCGGGCGCTGGAAGGCTCAAGCTCGCGCCTGATCGGCCCCAACTGCCCCGGTGTCATCACGCCCGACGCCTGCAAGATCGGCATCATGCCCGGCCACATCCACAAGCGCGGCTCGGTCGGCGTTGTGTCGCGTTCGGGCACCCTGACCTATGAGGCCGTCAAGCAGACCACCGATGTGGGTCTGGGCCAGTCCACCTGCGTCGGCATCGGCGGCGACCCGATCAAAGGCACGGAGCATATCGACGTTCTGGAGTGGTTCCTGGCCGATGACGAAACCGAGTCGATCATCATGATCGGTGAGATCGGCGGCTCGGCCGAGGAAGAAGCCGCGCAGTTCCTGGCGGACGAGGCCAAGAAAGGCCGCAAGAAACCGACTGCAGGGTTCATCGCTGGCCGCACAGCCCCTCCGGGCCGCCGCATGGGCCACGCAGGCGCGATTGTCGCCGGTGGCAAGGGCGGTGCCGAGGACAAGATCGAAGCCATGCGCTCGGCCGGTATAGTCGTAGCCGAAAGCCCGGCGCAGCTAGGTGAGGCTGTGTTGGAAGCGATTGGTTGATAGGAATCAGCGCAGAGCTATGCAGTTTAGTGTCAAAACACTTCTGTCATTTTCCGGGCGGGCCTCCCGCTCGGAATACTGGATGTATGTGACTCCGATACTGTTGTTGCTGTTAGCTGCTCTGACATTCGATTTATTGGCTCTTGGTCCAACGACTTATCAAGAATTTACCACGACTACAGATTTGCTGACCGGTGAACAGACGCACGAGATATCCAATGTCACTGATTACAGCCCTCGAATTGGAAGCCTTGTTGTGTCGCTTTTGGTCCTCATACCTTTTGCGGCAATGCTCACTCGTCGAATGCATGATATTGGATTCCCGGGTTGGTATGCTTGGCTCGCGCTTTTTCTAGCATTTTTCTTTGGCCCTATGCTGTCCTTTTTTGTGGGTCTATTAGGGCTGATATCAGTGAACATCGCGTTGATTTTTGCTTTCTTACTAGGGGTACCACAACTCGTGCTTTCGCTCTTGGCATTCGTAGTAATCGTATCGTGGGGCACAACTCCTTCTGAACCCGGAACCAACGAATACGGGCCAAATGCTTCGGAGTTGACCGCATGACTTTCTCCGACGCCATACGCACCTGTTTCTCCAAGTTCTTCTCCTTCTCAGGGCGTGCCTCACGCTCCGAATACTGGTTCTTTTTCCTGTTCATCGTGATCTGGAGCTTTATTGCCGGGATCATCGACTGGCAGTTCTTCACGCAGGTCTCGGTCAGCCAGACCGACGAGGTTAAAGCCGTCACTGCAACGTCCACAGCGCCGGTGCAAAGCATCGTTGGACTGATCGTCTTTTTCCCGCATCTGGCCGTCGCGTGGCGGCGGATGCATGATACCGGGCGCAGCGGGCTTTATGCTCTGTTGCCGATCCTTCTGATCCTCGGGGCCTTTGCGGTGCTGATCTTTGGCATCGGCCTTGCCTCCAGTTTCCAGCACGGCGGCAATCTGGACATCCTGTTCACCCGCGCAACATTGCTGATCGTCATCCCGACACTTATCGTTCTGGTGGTGTCGCCCCTTCTGGTGCTGTGGTGGCTGACCCGCCCCAGCCAGCCAGGCACCAATCAATACGGTCCCAACCCACATGAGGTAGCCCAATGACCGAACACTCGCCCAATACTGCCTTTCACGCCTCGAGCTTCATGCAGGGGCACAACGCCGAATACCTGGAACAGCTTTATGCGCAGTACACCAAGAACCCCGGTGCGGTAGACGCTGCCTGGGTCGAGTTCTTCAAGGCCATGGGTGACGCCGCGCCTGATGTTCAGCGTGAGGCCGAAGGGCCTTCGTGGGCGCGCACGGACTGGCCGCCCATGCCGGCCGATGATCTGACCGGTGCGTTGACCGGTGAGTGGGCCGAGATTGACGCCAAGGCCGCAGGCAAGAAGATCAAGGACAAGGCTGCCGATAAAGGTGTCGAA
Source organism: Ruegeria sp. CDSA141 (assembly GCF_059612005.1). NCBI lineage: Bacteria > Pseudomonadati > Pseudomonadota > Alphaproteobacteria > Rhodobacterales > Roseobacteraceae > Ruegeria > Ruegeria sp. CDSA141. The sequence goes on along the minus strand of NZ_JBXWPT010000003.1, from coordinate 167,300 downwards.
GTCAGCGATGACCAGATCAAACGCGCAGTGCTGGACAGTCTGCGGGCGCTGATGCTGATCCGAGCCTACCGGATCCGGGGCCATCTGGCCGCCAACCTTGACCCCCTTGGCATGCGCGCGGCCAGCAATCATCCGGAACTGGATCCCAAAACCTACGGCTTCACCGATGCGGACATGGACCGTCCGATCTTCATCGACAACGTGCTGGGGCTGCAGGTCGCCTCGATGCGGCAGATCGTCGAGATCGTGAAGCGGACCTATTGCGGCACTTTTGCGCTGCAATACATGCATATCTCAAACCCGGAAGAGGCCGCATGGCTGAAAGAACGGATCGAGGGCTATGGCAAGGAAATCCAGTTCACCAAGGAAGGCCGCAAAGCCATTCTGAACAAGATGGTCGAGGCCGAAGGCTTTGAGAAATTCCTTCACGTCAAGTACATGGGCACCAAGCGCTTTGGTCTCGATGGCGGTGAGGCGCTTATTCCGGCGATGGAGCAGATCATCAAGCGGGGTGGCGCGCTGGGTCTCAGCGATATCGTCATCGGCATGCCGCACCGCGGTCGTCTGAATGTTCTAGCCAACGTGATGGGCAAGCCCTATCGCGCCATCTTCAACGAATTCCAGGGCGGCAGCTATAAGCCCGAAGACGTGGATGGCTCGGGTGATGTGAAGTACCATCTGGGTGCCTCAAGCGACCGCGAGTTCGACGGCAACAGCGTACACCTGTCGCTGACTGCAAACCCGTCGCACCTTGAGGCGGTGAACCCTGTGGTTCTGGGCAAGGTCCGCGCCAAGCAGGATCAATTGGGCGACACTGATCGCACCAGGGTTATGGCCATTCTGCTGCATGGGGATGCGGCCTTTGCCGGTCAGGGCGTCGTCGCCGAAGGCTTTGGCCTGAGCGGTCTGCGCGGGCATCGCACCGGCGGGACAATGCACATCGTGGTGAACAACCAGATCGGCTTTACCACCGCGCCGCATTTCTCACGCTCCAGCCCATATCCGACGGATATCGCGCTGATGGTCGAAGCACCGATTTTCCACGTGAACGGGGATGACCCCGAAGCGGTTGTTCATGCAGCCAAGGTGGCGACCGAGTTCCGCCAGAAATTCCACAAGGATGTGGTTTTGGATATCTTCTGCTACCGCAGGTTTGGTCACAACGAGGGCGACGAGCCCATGTTCACCAACCCGATCATGTACAAGAAGATCAAGACGCATAAGACCACGCTGTCTCTGTACACAGAACGCCTCGTCAAGGATGGCCTAATCCCCGAAGGTGAAATCGAGGATATGAAAGCGGCCTTCCAGGCCCATCTGAACGACGAATTCGAGGCCGGTAAAGACTATAAACCCAACAAGGCCGATTGGCTGGACGGGCGCTGGTCGCATCTGGACAAGAACAAAGACGAATACATGCGCGGCGAGACGGCGATCGCGCCGGACACTCTGGCCGAAATGGGTGGCGCCCTGACCCGCGTACCGAGCGGATTTGCCATGCACAAGACGGTCGGTCGGCTGCTTGAGCACAAGAAGCAGATGTTTGAAACCGGTAAAGGCTTTGACTGGGCCACTGGTGAGGCGCTGGCCTTCGGGTCATTGCTGACCGAGGGGTACCCGGTACGCCTTTCTGGCCAGGACGCCACGCGCGGCACCTTCAGCCAGCGACATTCGGGGTTCATTCATCAGGAAACCGAAGAGCGGTACTACCCGCTGAACAACATTCGCGCAGGCCAGTCGCAGTACGAAGTGATCGACTCGATGCTGTCCGAATATGCAGTGCTTGGGTTCGAATACGGATACTCGCTGGCCGAACCCAATGCACTTGTTCTATGGGAAGCCCAGTTCGGGGACTTCGCCAACGGCGCGCAGATCATGTTCGACCAGTTCATCAGTTCTGGTGAATCGAAATGGCTGCGGATGTCCGGTTTGGTCACGCTGTTGCCGCACGGGTTTGAAGGACAGGGCCCCGAACACTCATCCGCGCGGCTTGAGCGGTTCCTGCAAATGTGCGGTCAGGACAACTGGATCGTGGCGAACTGCACCACGCCCGCGAACTATTTCCACATCCTGCGCCGCCAACTGCACCGGACGTTCCGCAAGCCGTTGATTCTGGTGACGCCTAAATCGTTGCTGCGCCACAAGCTAGCGGTCAGCACGGCCGAGGATTTTACTACCGGCTCCAGCTTCCACCGCGTGCTGTGGGATGATGCACAGAAGGGTAATTCCGACACCAAGCTGGTGGCGGATAACAAGATCAAACGCGTGGTGATGTGTTCCGGCAAAGTCTATTTTGACCTGCTGGAGGAACGCGATGCACGTGGCATTGACGACGTCTACCTGATGCGGATCGAACAGTTCTATCCCTTCCCGGCACATTCGCTGATCAACGAGCTTGAACGATTCAAGAATGCCGAAATGGTCTGGTGTCAGGAAGAGCCCAAAAACCAAGGCGCCTGGACCTTTATTGAGCCCAATATCGAATGGGTTCTGTCCCGGATCGGCGCGAAACATACCCGTCCGGCTTACGTCGGTCGCGCAACCTCGGCTTCGCCCGCAACGGGCCTGGCCAGCCAACACAAAGCCCAACAAGAAGCGCTGGTTAACGAAGCGCTGAGCATCGAAGGAAAATAAGCGATGACGATTGAAGTTCGTGTTCCCACGCTTGGCGAGTCGGTCACCGAAGCCACTGTTGCAACATGGTTCAAAAAGCCCGGTGATGCGGTCGCCGTGGATGAGATGCTGTGTGAGCTGGAGACTGACAAGGTCACGGTCGAAGTGCCCTCTCCCTCTGCTGGTGTGATGGGTGAGATTGTAGCCGCCGAAGGCGAAACGGTTGGTGTCGATGCTCTACTGGCGACGATTACTGCCGGCGAAGGCGCAGCCACGCCTGCCCCAGCAACAGCCGCAGCAGCTCCGGAGGCCGCACCTGCCGCATCTGGCGGGTCGGTTGACGTGATGGTTCCGACACTTGGCGAATCCGTGACGGAAGCAACTGTTTCAACCTGGTTCAAGCAAGTCGGCGACAGCGTCGCGCAGGACGAGATGTTGTGTGAGTTGGAAACCGACAAAGTCTCGGTCGAAGTACCGGCCCCGGCTTCCGGTGTTCTGGCAGAGATTGTCGCGCCGGAAGGTGCAACCGTGGATGCAACCGCAAAGCTGGCAGTCATCTCTGGCGCGGCCGCTGGCGCAGCTCCTGCGCCAGCTCCTGCGGCGGCGGCAGCTTCTGCAGCGGCAAGCACCGGCAAAGATGTTGCAAACGCACCATCGGCTGAAAAGGCGATGGCAGAAGCCGGGTTGTCAGCCGATCAGGTCACCGGCACCGGTCGCGATGGCCGTATCATGAAGGAAGACGTTGCCAAGGCGGTTGCAGCCGCTTCTGCTCCGGCACCTGCGGCTTCTGCGTCTGCACCAGCGGCTCAGGCTCCACGCGCACCGGTTGCTGCCGAAGACGCGGCCCGCGAAGAACGCGTACGGATGACTCGTCTGCGTCAGACAATTGCCAAGCGCCTGAAGGATGCGCAGAACACCGCCGCGATCCTGACCACCTATAACGAGGTGGACATGACCGAGGTGATGGCCCTGCGCAATCAGTACAAGGACCAGTTCGAGAAGAAGCACGGCGTGCGCCTGGGCTTCATGTCCTTCTTCACCAAGGCCTGCTGCCATGCCCTGAAAGAAGTGCCAGAGGTCAATGCCGAGATCGATGGCACCGACATCGTCTACAAGAACTTCGTTCACATGGGCGTTGCTGCCGGCACGCCGCAGGGTCTGGTCGTACCGGTCATTCGCGACGCGGACAGCATGTCCTTTGCAGCCATCGAAAAAGCCATCGCCGAAAAGGGCAAGCGCGCCCGCGATGGCAAGCTTTCAATGGCCGAGATGCAGGGCGGCACCTTCACCATCTCGAACGGTGGTGTTTACGGGTCGCTGATGTCGTCGCCGATCCTGAACCCCCCGCAGTCGGGCATTCTTGGCATGCACAAGATCCAGGAACGACCGATGGTCATCAATGGCGAGATCAAGATCCGCCCGATGATGTATCTGGCCCTGTCTTATGACCACCGGATCGTTGACGGCAAAGGCGCGGTGACGTTCCTGGTTCGTGTGAAAGAGGCGCTGGAAGACCCCCGCCGCCTGCTGATGGATCTGTAACCATGGCGACACATGTACTCTGGCAGGCCGATGTGGCGGATTTCGACGCCTGGCTGAAAGTGTTCCGCGAGGACAAGCCGATGCGCAAGGCCTCGGGTATCCGCGACCTGCATGTCTGGCGCGATCCCGATCAGAAGGACCATGCAATCGCGATGTTCGAGGTTACGGATCTGGAAAAGGCGCGCGCCTTTTTCGGGTCCGAGGAATTGGCAATGCACCACGAGCGAGGCGGCATTGCGCATATCTCGATCAAGCTGCTGGAACCCGTTTGACAAAAGATATTCCTGACCCACCAAATCGGGTCGGGGAAGCACCGGATCGTCCGGTCGGTTTAGGAGAATCTAATGGCAAATTATGACGTCATCGTAATCGGCGCCGGACCCGGCGGCTATGTCTGCGCGATCCGCTGCGCTCAACTGGGTCTGAAGACTGCTGTTGTCGAGGGGCGCGAAACGCTGGGTGGTACTTGCCTGAATGTGGGCTGCATTCCCTCGAAAGCTTTGCTGCATGCCAGCCATCAGTTGCACGAAGCCGAACACAACTTTGCCAAGATGGGCCTGAAGGGCAAAAGCCCTTCGGTCGATTGGAAGCAGATGCAAGCCTACAAGGATGAGGTGATCGAGGGCAACACCAAGGGCATTGAGTTCCTGTTCAAGAAGAACAAGATCGACTGGCTGAAAGGCTGGGGATCGATCCCTGCCGCCGGTCAGGTCAAAGTGGGCGATGAGGTGCACGAGGCCAAGAGCATCATCATCGCTTCAGGCTCCGAACCGTCCTCGCTGCCTGGTGTCGAAGTGGATGAGAAGGTGGTCGTGACGTCCACCGGTGCGCTGTCTCTGGGCAAGATCCCCAAAAAGATGGTGGTGATCGGCGCGGGTGTGATCGGTCTTGAACTGGGATCGGTCTACAGCCGTTTGGGTGCTGAAGTAACCGTGATCGAGTTTCTCAAGGAAATCACCCCCGGCATGGACCCGGAAGTGCAGAAGACATTCCAGCGTATCCTCAAGAAACAGGGGTTGAATTTCATCATGGGTGCGGCGGTGCAGAAAACCGAAGCAACCAAGACCAAGGCCAAGGTGACCTACAAGCTCCTCAAGGACGACAGCGAGCATGTGATCGACGCCGATACCGTGCTGGTGGCCACGGGCCGCAAACCTTTTTACGACGGGCTGGGGCTGGATGCGCTGGGAGTCGAGATGACCCCGCGCGGGCAGATCAAGGTGGGTGCGGATTGGCAAACCAACGTACCTGGCATTTATGCCATTGGCGACGTGATCGAAGGCCCGATGTTGGCCCACAAGGCCGAAGATGAAGGCATGGCCGCCGCCGAAGTGGTCGCCGGCAAGCATGGCCATGTGAATTATGGTGTCATTCCGGGCGTGATCTATACGTGGCCCGAAGTCGCCAATGTCGGTGAGACCGAGGCGACGCTCAAGGAACAGGGTCGTGCCTACAAGGTCGGCAAGTTCATGTTCATGGGCAATGGCCGCGCCAAAGCCAACTTTGCCTCTGACGGTTTCGTAAAGATTCTGGCAGACAAAGAGACCGACCGTATCCTTGGCGCCCATATCATCGGTCCGGCTGCGGGCGATCTGATCCACGAGGTCTGCGTCGCCATGGAATTCGGCGCATCCGCCGAGGATCTGGCCCTGACCTGCCACGCGCACCCGACCTATTCCGAAGCGGTGCGTGAAGCGGCACTGGCTTGCGGCGACGGCCCGATCCACAGCTGACAACCTTGACCCCGGCAGCGATCAGCCTGTCGGGGTCAACCAGGCATCCAGATAGGTCTCCAACCTGTCTGTAAATGTCGTCGCTGAATGCAACGCGCAAAACTTTAGTGACATGGCCTGAATGGCGAAAGCCTGCACACCTTCGGCCAATAACTCGCATGGCACGTCCTTTCGCACCTCTGCAGCTTCGAGCCACAGCATCACGACACGGAAATATCTCTCAAAGCAATAGGCGACCGGTCCTATCTCAGCGACAGCCGTTGCACCGGAATACCTGATCAACAGATCGAATACATACCGCTCGGACGTCATGAAACTGTGAACCGGCTCCAGCGCCATGATGATCTCTGCAACAGTTTTGGGTGAAGTTCCGGCCTCGGCCTGATCCAAACACGCATTCAGCTTGTCCGCGATCAGAATTTCCATAAGCGCATCCTTGTCGCGAAAATGCGCAAAGAAAGTGCCCTTCGCAACACCTGCAGCCTTCACAACGTCTTCCACCCGCAAAGCTTCATATCCGCCATTTTGGATAACCTCTTCGGCAGCCGAGAGAAGCTTGGCGCGGGTCTTGATCGTACGTTTCTGGATCGTCTTTTGCATACCTCTCAATTGCACAGTTTTTGACCGTGGTCAAATTTATATTGACCGTGGTCATTTTTTTACCTACAAACTGACCACGGTCATTTTCAGGAGAATCACAATGCAATCGAAGAAAATCCTCATCCTTGACGGACACCCCGCAGAAAGCAGCCTGTCACGAATATTCGCCGAAACGTATGGAGACGCCGCCCGTAAAAAGGGCCATGACGTCCGGTTGGTCCATCTGAGCGATCTGCAGTTCGATTTTGATTTCGGTCAGGGCAATTACCACGATTTCAAACCGCTTGAGCCGGTTCTGGAACAAGTGCTGCAAGACTTTGAGTGGAGCGACCATCTGGTTCTGACCACACCGATGTGGTGGGGCGGCCTTCCCGCAAAACTCAAGGGACTGATCGACCGGACATTTATCCCCGGGCGGACTTTCGACACCCGGAATACGACAAAGATCGGGTTCCCGGCGCCCATGCTGACTGGGCGTACTGCACGCGTCATCCTGACCTCAGACACGCCGGGATGGTTCATGCGCCTGATATACCGGCAGGCGCTTATCCGTCAGGTACGGGACCAGATCCTTGGGTTCGTCGGCTTCAAACCAACGCGGTTCACCTATTTTGCTGGCGCAAGCTATCCCAAGCCCGGCAACGTTGATCGCTGGATTGAAAAAGTATCCAGGATCGGAGCCGCTGCGGTTTGAACCACTGCCGCCACCCAGATCTACCACATCGTTTTTGCGGCGCGTGCAGACCATTCCTCGTCATATTGCGCGCCGCCTTCCGCACCACCTGATGCCTCGGACAGAAGCTGACCTATCGTGGGAAGATTGCCGCTTTCATCACCGCTGGACCAGATACGCGCCCGGATCAGAGCACGGGCACATTGGCTGTAAATCTCGGCGATTTTAACGACGATAACAGTCGCCGGGCGTTTGCCGCCCTTTTCAAATTGATGTCGCAGCCCCTCACCTACCGTTACAAACGCCAACCCATTCACCCGAACGACGTTGTTGGACCCCGGAACAAAGAACATGAGCGAAACACGTGGGTCGCGTACGATATTGCGCAGACTGTCCAGACGGTTGTTGCCGCGCCAGTCCGGTAGCGCCAGCGTATTCTCATCCAACTCTTTCACCACCGGGCCATCATCACCCCGAGGGCTGCCATCCACACCTTCAGGACCAACGGTGCTGAGAACACAGAGGCGTGATGCGAGAATCCACTTGCGATAGAGAGGCGTCAGTTGACGAACGACCTTTCGCAAGGACGGCGCGCCGGGCCGACCATACAACGCTTCAAGCGTTTCAATGTCACTAATGTGCTCCATCCGGATCAAACCCAACTTCCCGCATCAACTCGTTAGAACGTGTTTCGATCACCTCTTCCAGCCGGGCAAGGAAGTCGTCCCGACCAACACCCGGCTCGATCGGGTCCAGGAAATCCACGATCGCAAGGCCCGGTATACGCATGACACCTGTGCGGGGCCAGAAGACGCCGGCATTCGTTGCGACCGGAACGCAGGGAAAACCGAGCCCTTCGTAAAGAACCGAGGTTCCAACCTTGTAGGGCTTCTTTGCGCCGGGCGCCACGCGTGTTCCTTGCGGGTAAATCACAAGCTGACCGGGTTCCGAGAACTCCTTCGATACATCCTTGACCATCTTGGCCACGGCGGCACCGCGCTTGCCACGATTGACAGGAATGCAGCCGAGACGTCGTGCATACATGCCAATGACGGGCGTAAACAAGAGCTCACGCTTCATAATGAACTTGCCGTGCGGAATGGCATCGAAAATCATGATGATATCAAGAAATGACTGGTGTTTTGCCGCTATGACCACCTCATTCGTTGGGGCTGTACCTCGCACTTCACACCGGATGCCAACCATCCAGCGGGCCAGCCACATCGTACTGCGCGCGTAGGTCTTGCACGCCTTCAGGGCGCCAGCCTTGGAAAACAGCGCGTAGGGCAGGAAAACAATGCCAAGGATCAGCATCCAGGCGTAGATCACGATCATGAAGATCAACGACCGGACCCATTGAACAGCCATCAACATCAGGAAAGCTCCTTCAATTTGCGTCGGGCCGCAGCCCAGGTGGCAAAAAACGCGACCATGGCACCAAGGATCGGGATAAGTACCGGCAACACCCAGTCTTTGCCCTGAAAGCCCACGCCGGTCAGAAAACCGCCTGTGTCCGAGGCTTCGGGCAACAACAGGACACCTGTCATCCCCAGCAATGTACCGACCGAAGCCCCGAAAAACGCGCGATATGTGAACCGCCTTACGAATGCCCCCGCTATGAACCCGTCGCGTGCGCCGACCAGGCGCAGCACTTCGATGATCTGGGCATTGGCGGCAAGCGAGGCATTGGCGGCAAGGGTAATCATGGCCGCGGTCGCACCGCCGATCAGCAGGATCGAAATCCACCCCAGACGACGCAGGGACATCGCCGCATCAACCAGAGGTTCCCGCCATCGAGAATGATCATCCAGTACGGCGCCCGGCACCTCTGCCCCCAACCGCAAACGCAACCCGGCCACATCAATGCCCGGTTCGGTTTCAATGATCTCGATAAGTTGCGGCACGGGCAGCGTATCCAGCGGCAGATCCGGCCCGAACCACGGGGCAAGCAACGCCGCCTGCTCTTCCTGCGTCAAAGCACGGGCCGAGGCCACGCCGGGCGTTTGGCTAAGAACCGTCAACGCAGCCTCGGTCTGGGCTGCGCGCTGTTCCGCGGGCGCGTTGATGCGCAGGGTTGCGGCTCCGGCCAGCTCCGAAGCCCAACGATCTGCAATGCGCCCCGACGCCAGAGACAGGGCCAAAGCGAATACTGCAAGAAACGCCATCGCACCCGCGACAAACAGGGTCAGGTGCGCCGTGTATCCCGTTGGGGGAACAACCCGGTCTGCCCGCTTGTCGCCACGCAACAGATTTCGCAGGTCAGGGCTGATCATAGATCCGCCCCCGCCAGTTGCAGCTTGCGCTGCGAAATACGCAAGACACGCGCCTGCACCTGGCTTTTGGCCGCACGGATCAGGCTCAGGTCATGAGTTGCGATCAGGACGGTTTTGCCCATCCGGTTCAACTCAATCAGAAGACGCAGCAGCCGTTGCGACATCTCCCAGTCAACGTTTCCTGTCGGCTCATCCGCCAAAACCACATCAGGCGACAGGATAACGGCGCGCGCCAGAGCAGCCCTTTGGCGTTCGCCTCCGGACAGTTCGGGTGGATGGGCTTCAAGCCTGGCTCCAAGACCCACCCAGCTGAGCAGTTCGCTCAGGTTGTCCTGCTCGGATGATTCCGCGCGCCCAGACACCATCAGAGGCAACGCGACGTTTTCGGCGAGCGTCATGTGGTCAAGGAACTGACAATCCTGATGCACGACACCCACGCGGCGGCGCAGTACCGCCAGCTGGTCGCGATCAAGGGCTGAAATATCCTGATCAAACACGCTCAACCGCCCCGAAGTTGGTAGCAAGGCGCCATAACACAGCTTGAGCAGCGTGGTCTTACCCGTCCCGGAAGGCCCGGTCAGAAAGTGAAACGAACCCGGCTGCAATTGCACCGAGACATCGCTCAGCAACTCACCGCCACCGTAGGTGTAGCTGACATTTTCCAGCTCGATCACACGTGCCCCCATTATTTTGCCGCTCTTCTTGCCCGAGCATGGTCTTGGTTTCAATGGCTCTACCGAGTCCAATTGGTGACACTTGACCCGTGAAACCGAAAACGCTCTTTGCTGTTGGGTCTTAACGGAATATCATTCCTGAAAAAACTATTATCGGCCCTTCACCCGGCTGAGGAGGCAGCATGCGTCTTACATGTCCGAATTGCAGTGCGCAGTACGAGGTTCCTGACGAGGTCATCCCCGAGGAAGGCCGCGACGTGCAGTGTTCCAACTGCGATCAGACCTGGTTTCAAGCGAAGCACCCCACGGAGCCCGCAAGCACACCAGACGACAAAGCAGAAGGGCCTGAACCGGATGACGCATCGTCCGACGTGGTCGAAGCTCAGCAGGATGCCGAACCGGAACCCGTTGAAGAGGTGGTATCCGAAGATGAGCCCGAAGTTGACGAACCCGTTGCGTCCACCGGAAATGTCGATCCTTCCGTTGCCAGCATTCTGAAAGAAGAAGCTGCTCGCGAAGCGGAACTTCGGTCGCAAGAAGGCAGTAGCCTTGAGAGCCAGCCCGATCTGGGACTGGATACGCCGCCAGAGCCCAAGGTGCGACCCAAACGGCCTTCGGCTTCGGAAACCGCAGTTGATGCTGGGCAGAAAGACGCGTTACCGGATGTCGAGGCAATCAATTCCTCTATGCGATCAGATGAGCCGGAAGAGGCCGCGCAAACACCGCGCAAATCGGGAGGGTTCTTACGCGGTTTTGCGCTGATGCTGATCATCGGCGTGATTCTGTATCTGATCTATGGAAATGCCCAACAGATCAGCGAGGTGATCCCCCAGACCGAACCGTTGCTCAGTTCATATGTGTCACTTGTGGATCAGGCGCGAATCTGGCTTGAAGCACAGGTTGGGTCGGGCACCCAGAACTAAGGTCTAGAACCGCTCCAACAAACGTTTCAGGTATTCCAGTTCGATCTGGGGGCGGTCCGATTCCCCGGTTCTGCGTCGGATTTCATCCAGCAGTTCCCGCGCCCGGCGGTACACGTCTTCGCCTTGCAGCAGATTCTCATCCGTTGAAATCGAACCGGCGGCACCCGGGTTTCGGCCCAGTGGATCGCGGTTATTGGCTTGCATATCGCCATCCTGCGTTCCCTGACCCGGTTGGTTTTGCTGGTTCTGCGCCATCGCCTCGCCCAGCGACCGCATGCCTTCACGCAACGCTTCCATGGCTTCGGATTGCTGATCGATGGCTTCAGCCAGATCGTCACCGCGCAGGGCTTGTTCCGCCTCGTCCATCGCACGCCCGGCCCGGTCCAGCGCCTCACGCGCGGCGTCGCCTTCGGGTGTGCCTGCGCCGGGCAGCCCCTGTTGCTGGCGGCCCAGCTCATCTCTCAGAGCCTGCTGACGATCCGCAAGTGAACCTTGACCCTGCTGGCCTTCGCCAGCCTGATCCGAGCCTTCCCCCTGACCGCCCTGACCTTCGTGGCTTTGCCCCCGGCCCTGCCCGCCGTTGCGCCCCTCATTGCCCTGGCTTTCACCGGATTGGGCGCCGGGGTTGAACTGTTCCTGCAAATCACGGAAGGCCTGATCGCTCAGACCTTGCTGTTCGCGCAGGGTTTCCGCCAATCCTTCCATGGCCTGTTGACCCTCGGACTGCTGGCCCTGACCCTGTCCCTGGGTCACACGCATGTTTTCCATCATCTGCTGGAACTCTTCCAATGCCTGCTGGGCCTCGGCCATCCGGCCCTGTTCCATAAGTTCCTGAATGCGGTCCATCATTCGTTGCAGGTCATCCTGCGTCATTTGCAGGGATTCGCCGTTCTGGCCGGGCTGACGCTCGCCATCTTCACCATTGGGCTGAGCCAGCCGCTGCAACTGCTGGAGGTAATCCTGCGTCGCTTCGCGCAATTCCTGCATCAGTTCCGCGATTTCTTCGTCGCTGGCCCCGTTCTGCATCGCTTCGGTCAGACGTTCCTGCGCGCGGCGCATTCGTTCCAGCGCATCCGCCAGCGTGCCATCCTCGATCAACACGGCAAGATCCCAGAGGGCCTGAGCGATCTCTGCCTGCTGTTCAGGTTTCAACCCGTATTGATCAAAGGTCTCAAGCCGCCGCAGTACGACCCTCAAGCGCAAATAGGCAGTGTCCGAACGAAACAGGTCCTCTGGCAGATGAGACACAGCCCGCAGCAGTTGCGCGATGCGAGGCGCGTTGGAGCGCGACCAGAGCAGATCACGCCGTTGTTCGACCACCGCAGCAGCCAACGGATCAAAAAACCGTCGGGCCGGCAGGTCGGTCACATATGGTTCGGAGGAAGATTGCTGATCCGCCGCGTCCGTAGCCATCAAAGTGATCCGGACCGGCAAATGCGCCCAGGGGTGTTGCGAGAAGTCCTCGATCAGATCTTCGGCAAAGTCCGCCCGGTCGCCCGTGATCGGCATCGGCAGTTCAATCTCGATCGCTTCCCGTGGTTCGGGCTCTGCTGCCAGACCATAACGGCGATCAACGGCAGCCAGATCCAGTTCAATCCGGGCTGAACCTGAAACCACACCATAGTCATCTCCTGCGATGAATGGCAGCTTCATCTGCCCGCCCGCCTCGGCCTCAGCCGATCCGGCCACGGCTATCTGTGGTGCCGTGTCGTCAATGATATCAACGGCCCATTCCCGCCCCGAAGGCCCGTCGATGCGCAATTGACCAGAGCGTTCGGCCACGAATTCCTGCTCTGGGTCGGTCGCAGCTTCGACGCCCAGGGCCGAGCTGTTTTCGGTCAGGCTATGTGCGCCAACCTCGCCGTAAAGCCGTAAGGTAATGCGGCTGCCTTTGGGCACGGAAAGCTCCGCATCCGTTTGATCCGCGAGGTACAGCGTCGGAAGGCCCGTGTAACGGGGTGGTTCAACCCATCCTTCCCAAGTCGGTCCTTGCCCGGCGGCTGCAGTACCCGGTGCCATATCCACCACCGACCCCACGCGCCACAAAGAGCCGAAAACCAGCGCTACGACAAAAGCCAGCAATGCCGCGTAGCGCAGCGCATACGGATCTCGCGATGCCAACCGAAGGTCTGGTTTGACAGGCTCGGCCGTCGCGACCCGTTGCGCCATCCGGGCTTTATGCGCTTGCCATAGCGCCACGGAATCCCGATCGGCCGCACCGATGGCCTGATCATCCATCAAGGCCTGAATCGGCCGGCCTGGAAGGGTCTCATCCAGACGTATCAGAGCGTCCACACGCGAGGGTAGATTGAACTTTCGCAGGCCTAGAGCAACCGCCACCAAAAGCGACAAAAACGCCAGCGCACCGGCACCCCAGACGATTTCCACCGGAACGTGGTCCTGCAGCCCCAGCATCAACGCCGCAAGCAGAACCAGTACAATCGAGAACACCGGCCAGAATGCGCGGAGCACCTGTTCGGCCACCATGCCGACATGGGTCAGCCACAGGGACAGGCGCGGAATGGGCAGGTTGGAACGGTCGGACAAGACGGGCCTCCGGGGTTTGGCCCGCGCGGTTATCGCGTCAAAGCCACGTAGGTATGGTATCGCGGTTTATGATTTCGTCAAAGCTTGGGCGTTCACGAATGACTGCAAATTGATCGCCATTGACCAGAACCTCGGGGATCAGCGGGCGGGTATTGTACTCGCTGGCCATCACCGCGCCATAGGCACCCGCGCTGCGGAAGGCGATCAGATCTCTCGATTTCAGCGGCGGCATGTTGCGCTGCTTGGCAAAAGTGTCACCGGATTCGCAAACCGGGCCGACGATGTCATAGGCTTGCTGTTCCACGCCTGCCGCCGGCTCCTGTACCGCGACAATATCGTGATGCGCTTCGTACATTGCCGGACGGATCAGGTCATTCATGGCGGCGTCGACAATCAGGAAGTCACGGCCTTCGCCCGACTTCACATAGATCACCTTGCTGACCATCAGCCCTGCATTGCCTGCGATCAGGCGACCCGGCTCTATCTCGATCTCACAGCCCAGATGGCCCAGTGTCTTCTTGATCAAAGCGCCATATTCCACCGGCAGCGGCGGCGCGTCATTCGAGCGGGTATAAGGGATGCCCAATCCACCGCCCAGATCAAGACGGCGGATGTTGTGGCCTTCAGCCCGCAACTGCTCGGTCAGTTCGGCCACTTTCGTGTAGGCCAGCTCGAACGGCTCCAGTTCGGTCAGTTGCGAGCCTATGTGGACGTCGATGCCGATCACCTCCAGCCCGGGCAGGCTGGCCGCATGCGCATAGACTTCCGAGGCGCGGGAAATCGGTATTCCAAACTTGTTCTCGGACTTGCCGGTCGCAATCTTGGCATGGGTCTTGGCATCCACATCAGGATTCACCCGGACAGTGATCGGAGCAACCACACCCAATTCCAGTGCAATGGCGTTGATCACTTCCATCTCGGGCTCGGATTCGACGTTGAACTGACGAATGCCGCCGGTCAGCGCCGTACGTATCTCTTCCGCCGTTTTACCTACACCCGAGAACACTATTTTTTCTCCCGGAACTCCCGCCGCCTTGGCCCGCAGGTACTCACCGCCCGAGACCACGTCCATCCCCGCGCCTGCCTGCGCCAGGGTCTTCAGGATCGCCTGATTGCTGGCCGCTTTCATCGCGTAGCAGACAAGGTGGTCCGTGCCGTCAAGCGCATCGTCAAACAGCTGGAAATGCCGCAGCAAGGTTGCGGTGGAATAGACATAGAACGGCGTTCCGACCGCAGCAGCGATTTCGGAGACAGGGACATCCTCGGCGAAAAGCGCGCCGTCGCGGTAGAGAAAATGATCCATACCTGCGCGCTTAGACCAGAAGATGGCTTCGAATCAATGGATTCCGAACCCATCGACCAGGTTTAATTTCGGGTTGAAACTCCAACCCGGCCATAGCCCGAGATCGAAACTCCGGTGCCCGATTGCTTGGGTTCGGCCGCAGGTTCCGGGCGTCTTGCCGATGTAGGTTCGCAAGCCGTCAAAACCGCAAATACCAAAAACAGTCCTAGTGTTCTCATTTCAGTATCTTTTCTTTGGATGACACGCGCATCGACATGCCACCTCGCGTTGGTAGATCAAAAACCGATGCGCAATATGAAAGTGGCTCAGAATCCCAGGTAAATACCCAGCGGTCCACGGCTCAGACCCACACCGCCGCCAACATACGCTCCGCTTGAGCCAACCCCAACTGTCGCACTGACAGTTGGCTGTGCGGGCGCGGGGTGAACGGGCTCGCCATCGGCTCCGCATCCGGCCAGTATCAGGCCGAAAACTATAAACAAGCTCGCACGCAGCGCGGTCATCACACGATTGCCTTCCATCGTTCAACCTGAGCACGGACCTGATCCGGGGCCGTGCCACCATAGGACTGGCGTGAGTTTACAGAATTATCGACACCAAGGACAGAGTAGACGTCCTTTGTGATCTCGGCATGGACCGACTGCATGTCATCCAGCGTCAGATCCGGCAGGTCACAGCCCTTGTTCTCGGCCATTGCCACCAGAGATCCAGTCACATGATGCGCATCACGGAACGGCAGGCCCAGTATGCGCACCAACCAGTCGGCCAGATCGGTCGCCGTCGAGAAACCCCAACCCGCCGCAGCGGCTAGGCTGTCGCGGTTGGCGGTCATGTCCCTGATCATGCCTTCCATCGCCGCCAGCGCCAGCATCCAGTTGTCGGCGGCGTCAAAGACCTGTTCCTTGTCTTCCTGCATGTCCTTGGAATAGGCCAGCGGCAGGCCCTTCATCACCATCATCAGAGCCGTGTTGGCCCCAAAAATCCGTCCCACCTTGGCGCGAATCAGTTCGGCCGCGTCGGGGTTCTTTTTCTGCGGCATGATCGATGATCCGGTCGAGAAGCGATCTGACAGGGTGACAAAGCGGAATTGAGCCGAGGACCAGATCACCAGCTCTTCGGCAAAGCGCGACAGGTGAATGGCGCAGATCGAGGCCACCGACAGGAACTCCAGCGCGAAATCCCGGTCGCTAACGGCGTCCAGCGAGTTGGCAGCGGGGCGGTCAAAGCCCAGCGCCTCAGCCGTCATATGACGGTCGATCGGAAACGACGTGCCAGCCAGCGCAGCTGCGCCCAGCGGGGATTCGTTCATCCGGGCGCGGGCGTCACGAACGCGGGACAAATCACGGCCAAACATCTCGACGTAGGCCATCATGTGATGGCCCCATGTCACCGGCTGCGCCGTTTGCAGGTGGGTAAAACCCGGCATAACCCAATCGGCCCCGGCCTGGGCCTGCGCCAAAAGCGCGCGGATCAGGGCCAACAGGCCGGATTCAGCCGCGTCCAGCTGATAGCGGACCCACAGCTTGAAATCGGTTGCGACCTGATCGTTGCGCGACCGGCCTGTGTGCAAACGGCCTGCGGGCTCGCCGATGATCTCTTTCAGGCGCGCCTCAACATTCATGTGGATGTCTTCCAGCGCAGTCGAAAACTGAAACTCTCCGTTCTGGATTTCTGACAAAACGGTGAGCAGCCCTTCCCGAATAGCCTGCGCATCACTATCACTTATAACGCCTGTGGCAGCCAGCATGGCAGCATGGGCGCGCGAGCCTGCGATGTCCTGGGCTGCCATCCGCTGATCGAACCCGATCGAGGCATTGATTGCCTCCATGATCGCGTCTGGACCGGCGGCAAAGCGGCCGCCCCACATCTGGTTCGAAGATTGATCGGTCATGTAAGAAAACCCGGAGTTGATATGCGCCTATTTCGTCTGATCCCCCTTTATATGGCCCTTGCGCTGGGTGCAAACGCCGCATTAGCGACCGATGCCGAGACACTCGCCCCGCTGCGGGAAGACAGCCTGAAGCGTTTGATCCTGCATAAGGAACCCAAACCCGCCAAATCGATCGAATTCCAGCTGGAGGACGATGGCGGTGTTGGCACGCTTGCGGATTATGAGGGCAAATATGTGCTGCTGAATTTCTGGGCCACGTGGTGTGCACCTTGCCGCAAGGAAATGCCTCAGATTGCTGAGCTTCAGGAAGAATTCGGCGGCGACAAGTTTCAGGTTCTGACGTTGGCCACGGGTCGCAACTCACCTGCCGGTATCAAGAAATTCTTTGAAGAGAATGGCATTGCCAACCTGCCCCGTCATCAAGACCCCAGTTCGGCAGCTGCGCGTGAGTTTGGCGTGATCGCGTTGCCGATCACAGTCATCCTGAACCCCGAAGGGCAGGAAATCGCCCGGCTGATCGGCGACGCAGAATGGAACTCGGACAGTGCGAAGGCGATTATCTCGGCGCTCGTTGGCGCTGAAAGTTAACGCATTTAGAAAAATTCGCGGAGTTGTGGTATCCTCCCACGTATTAAGAGTGGGAGGTTTTTTTATGAAACATACAATTCTATTCCTTGCTGTTGCAGGCACATTGGCAATCGCTGGCGCCGCACATGCCGACTACAAACGGGTCAAGACCGCAAAGCAGTTCAATTCAGATATTGTTGGAAAAAAGCTGACCGACGAACAAGGCAATGTTTTTGTCGCGAATGCCGATGGCACGATTTCAGCCAAACTCAAAAGCGGGAAAAAGTTCAGCGGAACCTGGGTCTGGAACAAAAAATTCTGGTGCCGAAACGGGGTATTGGACGGCAAGGCACTGGGCACGGATTGTCAGCTTTGGGAAACTGACGGGGACACTGCCCGAATGACCCGTGAAAAAGGCAAGGGCAAAACAACCATTTATTCGATCAACAACTAAAGGCATCACCCCCTATCAATCTCATGATATACTGTTCCTGCCCTGCCGGGCAGGGCAGGCATATTGTTTGGAATGGAGGCAATGATGAAACCCGTCGTACTGCTGATCGGACGGTTGCCAAATGTGATCGGAGATGTGGCGCGGCAACTGGATCACCTGCCGATAGAGTGGCTGGGCGCACATGACACCGACGAGGTTCGAAAACAGCTGGATGCCGAGCCCCGGATTGCCTGTGCCATCTTGGGCGCGGGACTTGACGACACGATCCGCGGTGAAATGGTGGGCATAATTGCCGCCCGCCGCCCGGATATCTGCATCCACCTGAAGGACCGGGCATCCGGCCCCGAGGGGCTGGTACGCTTCGTCGAACGTGTGGTGCAACACGAGATACTGGAACGGCTGGAAAACAGCTGACGTCACGCCACCTTTGACAGAGTTTCAACTCCTTTGCACTCTACGCTCAGGAGGATGGAATGCCACTTGAAATACTATTGGCGCTGGTCGTCGGCGGCATAGCTGGCGTCACCCTGTTATTGCATCTCACCGGCAGGTCGCAACAGGTGATGCTGACGCCCGACACGGCACGCTCACAATGGGCACGTCACTTTCCGGACGATGATGTGGTCGACGTCACGGTTTCCCATGATGGCCACGCCGCGGTGGTGCGCACCAGTACGGGCAATGGGTTGCTTTGGTCCTTCGGGGCCGACACCGTTGCCCGGCATCTGCTGGACTATGACCTTCTGGATCATCCGGAAGGTTATGAGATTCTGTTTCACGAATTCTCGGCACCCAAAACACTCATCCGACTGGACGAATTCGAACGCCATCACTGGCGTTACCTGATGGAGCCCGCATGACAAACCAGATTAGTTTTCCCGATGCGGTACAATGGGCCGTTCCTTTTTTCATCGCAGCGATTCTGGCCGAGTTTCTGTGGATCGCAGTCAAAGGCAAAGGCGGGCGCTATGAAACACGCGATGCGGTGACCTCATTGATAATGGGCGCTGGAAACATCGCGTCGGGCTTTTTGCTGGGCTTTATCGCCTATGCGTTTTTCATGTGGCTGTGGCAGATCACTCCGATGAACCTGGGTACATCAATTCCCGTTATCATCCTGTGCTTTGTCCTGGATGATCTGCGTTATTACTGGGTCCACCGCTTTGGCCATCGCATCCGCTGGGTCTGGGCCAGCCACGTAAACCATCACAGCTCACAGCACTATAACCTAACGACCGCACTGCGGCAGACATGGACCTATACATTCACCTTCATGATGGTCGTACGCGCTCCACTGATCCTGCTTGGGTTCCATCCGGCGATGGTTTTGTTCGTCGGTGGCCTCAATCTGATCTATCAGTTCTGGATTCACACCGAAGCCATCGGCAAGATGCCCCGCTGGTTCGAGGCAGTAATGAACACGCCCAGCCATCACCGCGCACATCATGGCCGCAACGCTCGCTATCTGGATTGCAACTATGCCGGGGTGTTCATCATCTGGGACAAGATGTTTGGCACTTTTGTGCCAGAACAGGAAAACGACCGGGTAGATTACGGGTTGGTTCACAATATCGGCACGTTCAACCCGCTGCGCGTTGCGTTTCACGAATGGGTCGGCATCTGGAACGATGCCACGCAGCCCGGGCTGACCCTGCGCCAGCGGTTGGCCTATTGCTTCGCCCCACCGGGGTACAGCCACGATGGCAGCCGGGACAATTCGGAACAGATCAAGGCCAAGCATCTGACGCGCCATCCAGAAGATCGCGGAACGCCCGGTTTTGAGAATCTGGACCGAAAGTTGCCCAGCGGACAAGCAGAAAAGGCCTGAACCTGCTGACTAAAGCCTGCTTCTACCTTGAAATCTGGTCTTTGTGTGCCATATCGGTCGATAGGCGTAGTGTAAGAGTGAGCGAGGGTCGGCATGAACCGTTTGGCAACCATTTCAACCTTTGTTGGGTTGTTCGGCTTGATGATTGCCATGCTCGCAGCCCTGGGCGGCGCTGTTGCAACCCTGATTGCGCTTGGTTTTGCAATGATGGCCCTTGGCGCAATGGGCGCGATACTTGGTGCAGCAGCCTCACTGGCGCGCGCGTGGCAATCCGCCCGCTGAGACCGCGCCGCAGATTTTTTTCTGAACCTTTAACCCTAGATTCATCTCTTTGCCCCGAGATTGTGACCGGACACTTGTCCCGGTCACATGGGAATCCGCGCTATGGGAAACAAAAAACTGGCACATCTGCCTGAGGGGTCGGACAGCCCGTTGAACGCGGCAGTATCGACACGGGATCGTTCGGTCGTGCAGATGGCAACCGATGCAGTGAAGCATAAGCAGTGCAAGCTGGCCTTTCAGCCCGTGATCCAAGCGCACGCCCCACGTGGCGTCGCGTTTTACGAAGGATTCATTCGGGTTCTGGACGAAACCGGTCGCGTCATCCCGGCGCGCGAGTTCATGCCTCAGGTTGAAAACACACCTATCGGCCGCGAACTCGACTGCGTGGCGCTGGAACTCGGGCTGCGTACCTTGGCAAAGAACCCGGATATTCGTCTGTCGATCAACATGTCTGCTCGCTCAATCGGTTTTTCCAACTGGTCCAGAATACTGGACAGGTTTCTGAAACGAGATGCCGGCTTGGGCGAACGGTTGATTCTCGAGATTTCCGAAAGCTCGGCCATGCAGGTACCTGAGCTGGTTGTCGATTTCATGGACCGATTGCAGGATCGCGGCATCGCTTTTGCGCTGGATGACTTTGGTGCCAGCAACTTCAGCTTCCGCCATTTTCGCGAATTTCTGTTCGACGCGGCGAAAATCGATGGCCAGTTTGTGCGGGGTATCAGCAACAATCCTGACAACCAGACATTGGTGCGGGCCCTGATCGCGGTGGCCCGTGAATTTGAAATTCTGGTCACAGCCGAATCGGTTGAAACGCAGGAGGATGCCGCGTTTTTGGTCGCAAGTGGTGTGGATTGCCTGCAAGGGTTCTTGTTTGGCGCACCCAGTGTCGCGGAACCCTGGAAGCAGGAAAACAAATCAAAAACAGGCAGTTGAACGCCTTTTGACCGACATTTTAATGTCTTTTCAGACACTGAGACAAGCTGCCCGTTGCTGCATGTGCAGCATTACGCTATTGCAAGAGTACTTGAGCGGGGGATCACGGGGCGCTCTTGTTTCGAGAGGACACCTCTTGACCTGCGCCGTCAGAAATTCCGCTGGCCCATGACGGTAAAGGACTGATCATATGACCAACGTAGTAATCGCATCCGCCGCACGAACAGGTGTCGGCAGCTTCAGTGGTTCGTTTGCGAACACCCCTGCCCATGATCTGGGCGCTGCCGTCCTGGAAGCAGTTGTCGAGCGCGCCGGAGTAGAAAAAGGCGAAGTGAGCGAAACCATTATGGGTCAGGTTCTGACTGCCGCCCAAGGCCAGAACCCCGCGCGTCAGGCGCATATCAATGCCGGCCTGCCACAGGAAAGCGCCGCATGGGGTATCAATCAGGTTTGCGGCTCGGGCCTGCGCGCCGTTGCATTGGGCGCTCAACATATCCAGTTGGGCGACGCGGAAATCGTCGCTGCTGGTGGCCAGGAAAACATGTCTCTGTCACCCCACGCTGCCGCCCTGCGCGCCGGTCACAAGATGGGCGACATGAAATACATCGACACGATGATCCGCGATGGTCTGTGGGATGCTTTCAACGGCTATCACATGGGTCAGACTGCTGAGAACGTTGCTGAAAAATGGCAGATCAGCCGCGAGATGCAGGATGAATTCGCCGTCGCCTCGCAGAACAAGGCAGAAGCTGCTCAGAAAGCCGGAAAATTCGCAGACGAAATCATGCCCTTCACTATCAAGACCCGTAAGGGCGACATCGTGATGGACAAGGACGAATACATTCGCCACGGCGCAACAATGGAGGCCATGACTAAGCTTCGCCCGGCCTTTACCAAGGACGGCTCTGTCACCGCGGCCAACGCATCCGGCCTGAATGACGGCGCTGCGGCCACGTTGCTGATGTCAGCCGAAAACGCCGAAAAGCGTGGAATCGAACCTCTGGCACGCATCGCATCCTACGCGACCGCCGGTCTGGACCCATCGATCATGGGTGTCGGCCCGATCTACGCGTCGCGCAAAGCGCTGGAAAAAGCAGGCTGGTCGGTTGACGATCTGGATCTAGTAGAAGCCAACGAAGCCTTTGCCGCACAGGCTTGCGCCGTGAACAAGGATATGGGCTGGGATCCGTCGATCGTGAACGTAAACGGTGGCGCGATTGCCATCGGTCACCCGATCGGCGCTTCGGGCTGCCGTGTTTTGAACACTTTGCTGTTCGAAATGAAGCGTCGCGATGCAAAAAAGGGTCTGGCGACCTTGTGCATCGGCGGCGGCATGGGCGTTGCCCTGTGTGTGGAGCGCGACTAAGCGCTTTGACAATCAAATAGAAATAGGCGCCCAGTTGGGCGCCTTTTTTGTTACATTGAGGTTCTACCTCTTGGATGCGACGATATTGCCGCCCGGAATCTGAAATTCATGACGAAACAATATTGCGCACGATCATCTCTCAGAGTAACAGCATTACCAAGACGACTAAAATTGAAGGAGTCATAAATGGCACGAACAGCACTCGTAACCGGCGGTTCCCGCGGCATTGGCGCAGCAATTTCCAAGGCGCTCAAAGCCGAAGGGTATAACGTTGCGGCCACCTATGCAGGGAATGACGAAGCCGCCGCAAAATTTACCGAAGAAACCGGTATAAAGACCTACAAATGGAACGTCGCCGATTACGACGAATCCAAAGTAGGCATCGAACAGGTCGAAGCCGAGGTTGGCCCCATCGATATCGTTGTCGCCAATGCAGGCATCACCCGCGATGCTCCGTTCCACAAAATGACTCCCGACCAGTGGAAGGACGTGATCGACACCAACCTGACCGGTGTGTTCAACACCGTACACCCCGTCTGGCCCGGCATGCGCGAGCGCAAGTTCGGTCGTGTCATCGTCATCAGCTCGATCAACGGTCAGAAAGGACAATTCGCTCAGGTGAACTATGCTGCGACCAAGGCGGGCGATCTGGGCATCGTGAAGTCTCTGGCGCAGGAAGGCGCGCGAGCGGGCATCACTGCCAACGCAATCTGCCCCGGCTATATCGCAACTGAAATGGTCATGGCTGTGCCTGAGAAAGTGCGCGAGTCCATCATCGGCCAGATCCCGGCCGGACGTCTGGGTGAGCCAGAGGAAATTGCGCGTTGTGTGGTTTTCCTGGCCTCGGATGATTCGCAGTTCATCAACGGCTCGACGATTTCGGCCAACGGTGCGCAATTCTTCGTCTGATCCAGACTTGGAAAGAAAAAGCGGGCCGGTCCCTTTGGGCCGGCCCTTTGAAATACCGTAAGATCGCGCGCGCTGCGATCAGCGGGAACCGAATACCCATCCCCAAAACTGCCAGACCACCCGGCTGCGCTCTTGATGGGCGCGCAGGATCGCCATTTGGGCGGCGGGATTTGTCGTCATCTCGATCATGGCAGTCTCCTTTTCAAATCAGTTTTATTTGACCTGATGTGAATATGAGGGTTACGAAAGAAAGAGACAAACGAGCTTTCTTGGATCTTCAGTTAAGATTTACTTCACTATGAGCGACTATCTTCCACCGCTGACCGCGCTGCGCGCTTTTGACGCCGCAGCCCGGCACATGTCTTTCGCGAAGGCGGCGGAAGAGCTGCATGTGACGCCAGCCGCCCTGTCCTTTCAGATCAAATCGCTAGAAGAACACCTTGGACGGCCGCTGTTTCGCCGCCTGAACCGCGCCGTAGAACTGACCGAGGCGGGCCGTGCCCTCGCGCCCGGTGCGGCAGAAGGGTTTGCCACATTGCAATCCGCGTGGCGCGCAGTGCGCAGACAGGAAGATGGCACAAGCCTGACCGTCACTGCAGGTCCAGCTTTGACCGCCAAGTGGCTGGCGCCACGGCTCTACGAATTTGCTCGGGCGCATCCCGAGATCGATCTGAAATTCTCGGCCACGCTGCGCAACATGGATCTGGAGCGAGACGACGTGGACGTCGCCATCCGGTTCGGGAATTCGGCGGATGACGGGCTGTATTCCGTTCCCGTCAGAAAGGAATGGCTGACCCCTGTCATGACCCCGGAACTTGCGGAACAATTCACCACGCCGGAAAGCCTTCAAGAGGCGCCGTTGATCCATGACGATTCGATCAGTTTTTTGACTCCGCCCTGCGATTGGCCCGCCTGGTTCCGTGCCGTGGGAATGGACTTTACTCCGACCCATGGCGCACATTTTTCTAATGCTGATCACGCGATTGACGCGGCTGTTGCCGGGGTTGGCGTCGCACTGGGGCGGCGCGCCATGATTCTCAAGGACTTGACCGAAGGCCGCTTGGTTGCGCCTTTCAAAGTGGCCCTGGAAACCCTAGGCCGGTTCCGGTTTCTTTGCCTGCCGGGGGCTGAAAACAAACCTCAGATCGCAGCGTTTCGCGATTGGTTCCTGGCCGAGATTGAAAAAACCGCGCATATATCGGATGAGTTCAAAATCGTTCCGATTGAAGAGGTTTCCTCCCCATGACCAAAATGCGTGCAACGGCCATAGGTTTCGTGGCCGTCTTGCTGTGGGCCTTACTGGCGTTGTTCACTGTTGGGTCGGCACCCACGCCGCCGCTGCTGCTGAACACGATCTGTTTTTCGATCGGCGGGGCGCTTGGACTGATCTGGGCGGCGGCAACAGGTGGTCTGAGCGGTTTGAAGCAGGTCCCCTGGACAACTTACCTTTTTGGCGCATTGGGCCTATTTGGCTATCACGCGCTGTATTTTTCAGCTCTGCGCATGGCACCGGCTGCCGAGGCTGGGCTGATCGCTTATCTCTGGCCTCTGCTCATTGTGCTTTTGTCGGGACTTTTGCCAGGTGAACACCTGCGTATCGGTCACCTGATCGGCGCCTGTCTTGGGTTTTCCGGGGCCGCTGTGATCATCGCCGGAGGCGGCGGTGCAGGCTTTCAGGCCCAATACCTGCCGGGGTATGCGTTGGCCTTGCTCTGCGCACTGACATGGTCGGGCTACTCGGTTCTATCGCGCAAATTGGAGGGCACGCCGACAAGTTCCGTGGCGGTATTCTGCCTTGCGGCTGCGCTCGCCTCGGGGCTGCTGCACCTGGCGGTGGAAGACACTGTATTGCCCGATACGGCACTGGGCTGGGCGTCGGTGCTGGCACTCGGCCTTGGACCAGTCGGGTTGGCGTTTTACGTCTGGGATATTGGTGTAAAGCAAGGCGACATACAAATCCTCGGAACCTCATCATATGCGGCCCCGTTATTGTCGACCCTAGCTTTGGTGGCGGCCGGGATCGCCGCCCCATCTTGGGGGCTTGCGATCGCGGCTTTCCTGATTACCGGCGGGGCCTTGATAGCGGCCCGCGCAAGCCTGAAAACTTAAGCAGACAGGCGCTCGATCTCTTCTTTCAGCTTGAGCTTCTGTTTTTTCAGCTGAGCTATGTGGAGATCATCGATGCCTGGCGAGCGTTGGGCTTGTTCCACTTCTAGACCGAGAGATTCGTGCTTTTTCTTCAGTTCCGTCAGATGTGCGCTCACGCTCATTGCGATCCTCCTTGTTTACGTGTCTGTATGTCACGTAAGAATTTGACCACATCGTTTCCACACTGTCACGCTGCAGACGCACAGAATCTGTAATAAATCCGACAAATTCGGCTGGTCATTGCCGATGGCATCAGATCCGAGGCAAAGGGGCGGCCTGCCGAAGCACGGCAGAGACCGCCTCGGTATAGCTTTCACCGTCTTTTTCGTGGCGCTCACCTGCGTGCAGAATCAAAGGCGCATGGAGGCGAAATGCCGCGCGTCCCCCTTTGCGGGCGCTCAGGATGACCAACTCGGCCTGGCGGCCCGCCCGCGCGCTGAGCGGCAGCACCTCCATTGAACCCAGCTTCCCCTGACAGGCCGTCAGCATATCGGGAAGACGATCAGCTTTTTGGATCATGTGCAGAAACCCCCGAGGGGCAAGGCGTTTGGCCGCCACGGCGATCCAGTCGATCAGCGGAGTCTCTTCGCCCAGGGCAATGCTCCGCCCCGTGTCACAGGCGGGGCTATGCGCCCCTGCACGGTAATAGGGCGGGTTCGCAATAACGTGATCAAAGTGGCGCTGTCGAACATCATCAGGCAAAGCGTTCAGGTCTGCCTCAATCACGTCCATATCAAAGCCGTTGATTTCCGAATTTCGGCGCGCCAGATCTGCATAGGCAGGCTGCAATTCGACCCCAACCATTTGCAGCCCCGGTACCCGCGCGGACAGGCACAGAATGGCAGCCCCCGCGCCGCATCCCAGCTCCAGCACGGACTGTCCGGCCTTGGCAGGGACGGATGCAGCCAGCAAAACAGGGTCTACCCCGGCGCGGTAACCTGACGCAGGTTGCAGCAATCGCACCCGACCACCCAGGAAATCGTTGCACGTCAGTTCACTGTCTTTGAAGCGCGTCATCGGCCCAGCGGGATCTTGTTATCGCGCATCACGCGCTCGGCTCGGGTAAGGTCTTCGGTCCGAACCATCAGACGTCGGGGAAAGATTCCGATACCGCCTTCGAGGATGCTCATATTTACGTCCATCTGAAAGCAGTCTATATCCTCGCCCTCAAGGAGAGCGGATGCAAAGGCTAGGATCGTCGGATCGGTACTGCGCAATAGTTCTTTCATGGGGATGGATGTAAGGGCAAGGCGAGGCGGAAGTCGAGCCTTGTATCAGGAGTGTGATGACCGTCGACATGATCTCGAAACCGCATGAGCGCCTGGCCGAAATTCTGGCGGGCGAGATGGAGGCCGTGAACGGGCTGATCCGTACGCGGATGGCGTCGGACCATGCGCCACGTATCCCGGAAGTGACGCAGCACCTGGTCGAAGCCGGTGGAAAACGCCTGCGCCCGATGCTGACATTGGCCGCAGCACGCCTGTTTGGCTATTCCGGCGACCACCACCTGCGCCTTGCGGCGACGGTCGAGTTCATCCACACCGCCACCCTGCTGCATGACGACGTAGTGGATGAGAGCGCGCAGCGACGCGGCCGCCCGACCGCCAATCTGCTGTGGGACAACAAGTCCAGTGTTCTGGTTGGCGATTACCTGTTTTCACGCAGTTTCCAGCTTATGGTCGAAACGGGTTCGCTTCGGGTTCTGGACATCCTTGCCAATGCCTCTGCAACAATTGCCGAAGGCGAAGTGCTGCAAATGACAGCCGCAACCGATCTGCGTACGGATGAAAACGTTTATCTACAGGTTGTGCGTGGTAAGACGGCGGCATTGTTCTCGGCCGCAACCGAGGTGGGCGGTGTGATCGCAGGCGCCTCGGAAGAGCAGATCCAAGCGCTTTTCGACTATGGCGATTCATTGGGCATCGCGTTCCAGATTGCCGATGATCTGCTGGATTATCAGGGCGACAGCAAAACGACCGGAAAAAACGTTGGCGATGACTTCCGTGAACGGAAACTGACCCTGCCTGTCATCAAGGCCGTGGCGCAAGCCACGCCGGAAGAACGCGCCTTTTGGGAGCGTACGATTGAAAAAGGCTGGCAGCAGGACGGTGATCTGGATCACGCGCTGGGTCTGATGAACAAATACGCCACGCTCGAAGAAACCCGGCAAGATGCTTTAGGTTGGGCAAATAAAGCCAAAACCGCTTTGGCTGTATTGCCGGACCACGAAGTTCGCAGTCTGCTGCGCCAACTGGCCGACTACGTGGTTTCGCGCCTCAGTTAAGCTGCGTGGCACGGCACCACCAATCGGGATGGGCTGCGCCGATATCATACGCCGCGAAATGCGCATCTTTCATCGTCGGATAAAGCGCAAAGCAAGTTGATCCTGACCCTGACATGCGCGCCACCAGAGCGCGATTGGTCATGTTCAGCTCGTCCAGCACCTGTTCAATCTCACGCGCAACACCCATGGCAGGCACTTGCAGATCATTGCGCTGTTCGCCCAGCCACTGGGCGCAATCGTCAGCGCTTGCAAAATCCGGGATAACCTCAGGCATCGGCGGATTGTCTCTGGACGCTAGCGCGTCGAAAACGGCACCTGTCGGCACCTGTACATTCGGGTTGACCAAAAGGGCGGGCAGGTGCGGAAGGTTCACCGCCGCCAACCGATCGCCAATGCCCTGCATTCTTATCGCCCAGCCCTTCAGGCAGACGGGTACATCTGCCCCCAGTGTCAACGGCAGCTCCGGCGGGATGTCGCAACCCTGCCCTGCCAAAGTCCCAAGTGTTGCGGCAGCATCCGAAGAGCCACCCCCGATGCCCGCCCCATGCGGCAGAGATTTTCTCAGGTCGATATGCCCGGTCCAACCAACGCCCTCAGCCGCTTTCCAGACCAGATTTCGACGGTCTGAGGGTACTCCATCGGCAAACTCGCCACGCACGTCCAAAGACAGCTCTGGACCGGGTCTGAATGTCAGCTGATCACCCAGATCAGCGAAAACCACCAGCGAATCCAACAGGTGATAACCGTCCTCACGATGGCCTGTGACATGTAGGGTCAGGTTGATCTTGGCGGGCGCAAACGCCTTAATTTCCATTGGCGACTTTCAATGGCTCCGAACCTTCTTCGGCCAAGACGGCATCCAGCCCGACTTCGATCTTGCGCCGGATGCGATCGGGATCAGCTTCGCCATCGGCATCTTCCGGGTCGATAAAGGACAAGGCGCGGCTCCACTGGAACTCGGCCTCACGTGCGCGCCCGACAGCCCAATAGACGTCACCCAGATGATCATTGACCACCGGATCAACCGGCATTAGCTCAACCGCACGCTCCATGTGTTCGACGGCCTCGTCGTAACGCCCCAGACGGAACAGAACCCAACCCAGACTGTCCACGATGTAGCCGCTATCCGGACGAGCAGCTACAGCGCGTTCGATCATGTCCAGTGCTTCGTCCAGCTTTTCTTTGCGCTCAACCAGCGAATAACCCAGATAGTTCAGAACCTGGGGCTGATCCGGGTTCAGCTCCAGCGCCCGGCGGAAATCAGCTTCGGCCTGATCCCAGTGCTTCAGCCTTTCATGGCTGATTCCACGCGCGTAATGCAGGAACCAGTTCCCACCCGCTGCACTATCCGTCAGGGCAATCGCAGTGTCGTAAGAGGCCACCGCGGCCGCATAGTTTTCCTGTCGCCGCTGCAGGTCTGCCAAAGCGACGTGCACACCCGGCAAGTCGGGGTTTTGCGCAGCCAGGTTTTGCAACACTTCGACGGCGGCATCGGTTTTTCCAGAACGGTCCAAAACTTCGGCCCGGCCCAATTCGGCCGCGTGGTGATCGTTGCTGTCCGCTGGGACCAGACGGTACGCCTCAACCGCCAAATCATATTGCTGCAAGTTTTCCAGCAGATCTGCACTCAGCAAAATGGCGTCCACATGATCGGGTCGCAGGAAACTGGCCAAGCGCGTGTACAGCAGAACATAGTCGGCTGAAGCTTCGCTGTTCAACGCGGCACCGACGGTAAAGAATATTTCGGCCATGCCGTCCTGAGCGGATCGGACATGAGTGAACGGCAAGGTTTCTCCTGCTTCCAATTGGCTCAAATAGGTCTCGATGGTCGGGTCACTGCCTGCCACAAACACCTCGTCCAGAAACTGAATGGCGTCCTCGTTGCGATCAAGCTGCGACAAAATCTCGGTGCGGGCCAACGCAGCCCGACGCGAGAATCGGGCAACCGTTCCATCATTGTCCGCAAGTATCGCCTCTGCGCCTTCGAAATCACCGATAGACGCCAATGCCATCGCCTTGTGATAAAGCGCGAATTCCCTGAGGCCATCCTGAGTGGCGACAGAATCGAACTGATCCATCGCCTTCGTCATCTCACCTTGTCCCAGATAAGCCCAGGCGATCATCAGGCCATCAACAAGAGGACCGACACCCTGTGTTTCAGGGTCACGGGCCAGTAGTTCGTCAAATTTTCCCTGGGCAATCAAATTGACCGATATCACCATTCGCGCAGCCTGGCTGGGCAAGTTGGCTTTCTCGATCTGCTGGGCGACAGGCAGCGCGCGGGCCACTTCCCCCAAAGCGATGCGGGCAACTACAACACTTTCCAGCAGCAGCGCATTTTGGGGATCAAACCTGAGGGCCTGAGCGTAGTACCGTTCAGCGGCAGAATAGTCGCTTTCGTAAATCGCCTGTCGCCCGGCCAGATATGATCCGGCACTCGATTCCGAATAGGCCGGGACTGCGACCGACGACATGAGAAGCACGGACAAAGCCGCGCGACGAACCAGGGAAACCACCGAAATCCTGCCTTGCTATCGTTGACTGAAGGTTAAGCTAGGGCTTCGGCAGGCAAGAGGCAATGGCAGAGCCTTCATGACGCTGCCATTGCCCGTTTTTTGCTTACATGTTCGGATAGTTTGGTCCGTCACCGCCCTGCGGTGTGGTCCAGGTGATGTTCTGACTGGGATCCTTGATGTCGCAGGTTTTGCAGTGAACACAGTTCTGGAAATTGATCACGAATCGCGGACCGTCTTCGTCTTCGACCATCTCATATACACCTGCCGGGCAATAACGCTGCGCCGGTTCGTCGAACTTGGGCAGGTTGACCTTTACCGGGATATCAGGATTGGTCAGACGCAAATGGCAGGGCTGGCTTTCCTCGTGGTTGGTCGCTGCGAACGACACATTCGTCAAACGATCGAAAGACAGCGTTCCATCCGGCTTCGGATAATCGATTGGCTGGTGCTTACTGGCTTCTTCGGTAGATTCTGCATCGTTTTTGCCGTGACCCAGCGTACCGAACAGTGAAAAGCCAAATGTGTTGGTCCACATGTCCAGACCACCCAACATCAGGCTGGCGGTCAGGCCCCACTTCGACCACATCGGCTTGACATTGCGAACCTTTTTCAGGTCGGAACCAATCGCACCATTACGAACTTCAGTCTCGTAAGCCGTCAGTTCATCGCCCGAACGCTCGGCCTTGATGGCGTCATAAGCAGCTTCGGCCGCAGCTTTGCCCGACAGCATCGCGTTGTGGTTGCCTTTGATGCGCGGCACGTTGACCATGCCCGCCGAACAGCCCAACAGCGCCACGCCCGGAGCTACCAGCTGTGGCATTGACTGATAGCCGCCTTCAGTGATCGCGCGGGCCCCGTAGGCGACGCGCTTGCCACCTTTCAGCAGATCAGCAACCATCGGGTGGTGCTTGAACCGCTGGAATTCCATGTAGGGATACAGGTGCGGGTTCTTGTAGTTCAGGTGAACAACGAAGCCGACGTAAACTTGATTGTTTTCAAGATGGTAAATGAACGAACCGCCGCCTGCGTTGCTGCCCAACGGCCAGCCCATTGTGTGCGTGACGCTGCCTTCCTTGTGCTTGGCCGGGTCGATCTCCCAGATCTCTTTCATGCCGACACCGTATTTCTGCGGCTCTTTGCCGGCAGACAGATCGTATTTGGCAATCACTTCCTTGGAAAGAGAACCCCGGACGCCTTCCGACAGGAACACGTATTTGCCGTGCAGCTCCATCCCCGGTTCCGTGTTGGGGCCATAGGAACCGTCTGGTTCCAGACCGAAGACACCGGCAACCACGCCTTTGACCTCGCCATTTTCGCCATAGACCATTTCCGAGCACGCCATGCCCGGGAAGATCTCGACACCCAGTTCCTCGGCCTGTTCGGCCATCCAGCGGCAGACATTGCCCATCGACACGATGTAGTTGCCGTGGTTGTGCATCAGGGGCGGCATCGGGAAGTTCGGGATACGGACCTGACCCGCCTCACCCAGCATGTAGAACTTGTCGTCCTTGACCGGTACATTCAGCGGCGCGCCTTTTTCCTTCCAGTCCGGGATCAGAGCATCCAGACCACACGGGTCGAGAACCGCGCCCGACAGGATATGCGCGCCAACCTCCGAACCTTTTTCCAGAACCACAACGTTCAGGTCGGCATCCAGCTGTTTCAAACGGATGGCCGCAGACAGGCCCGCAGGACCTGCACCCACGATCACCACGTCATATTCCATCGCTTCGCGTTCAATCTCGGCCATCGCGGGCTCCCTAGCTAACTTTCCGAATTGGCGCTGTCACCGCATGATCTGCGCAATTTTGTTTCACGGCTGATTACATGGTCTCAAAGACATTGGTCAATCGAAACACGGCGTAACAAGAGGGCTATTCGACACATCAACCTTCCGGTGTGTCCCCCATCAGGTATCTGGGACCGCTACCATTCGATTTTGCGCGGTCATCGGGATTATAGAGCGCACATTTCGGCAAGCTCAGACACCCACACCCGATGCAGCCATCGAGGTTGTCGCGCAACCGCGTCAGGGTATCGATTCGCTGATCCAGATGGGCCCGAAGCTGTACACTAATGGCCTTCCAGTCCTGCGGCGTCGGTGTGCGATTTCCCGGCAGGCCCGACAACACCTCACGGATTTCAGGCAGGGTCAGGCCGAACTGCTGCGCAATCATGACAAAGCTCAGCCGCCGAATATCCGCCCGTTGGTAACGTCGCTGCCCGCCCGCGTTGCGCCAGGGCGAAATCAGACCCTGTGCTTCGTAATACCGGATGGCCGACACGGCCAGCCCTGTGCGCCGGGCCAATGCGCCAATCGCCAGCCCCTCTGAAACAGCCATCACACGCTCACAAAAATCACCTTGACCTAAAGTTAGGTTTAGAAATTACGGTGAGTCGGGACAAGCCAAAAAAACACAGGAGATCCCATGATGGCGACGCTTGAACACACCAATTTCACAGTCCGCGACCCACAGGCCTCGGCCGGTTGGATGCAAAAAGTCTTTGGCTGGAAAACCCGTTGGGAAGGCCCTGCAATTGCCGGTGGCTACACTGTGCATGTCGGCTCGGCCCATACGTATCTGGCGCTGTATAAACCTGACGACCCGAAACAGTCGGATGAAAGCAGCTACGATGTGATCGGAGGGCTGAACCATGTTGGCGTGCTGGTCGAAGACATCGATGCGACCGAAGCCAAAGTGCGCGATATGGGGTTCGAACCCCACAACCACGCCGATTACGAACCTGGACGTCGTTTCTATTTCAGGGATGATAACGGCATCGAGTTCGAAGTGGTGCAATATGATTGAGATGATTTGGCTTTGCACCCCGTCGCAGCGTTGGCGCAGGTCGCGGCATCCCGATCATCGGCACAGGCCCCATCCTAAATCAAAACGGCGCGAAGTCGCGAATTGATCGCTGCTGGTGCTGACACCTCTTGCAATTCACGTGGCATTTGGGTCAGGTAACTGCCAACCTAACACTCGCCCCGACGCTCCTGTGCGGCGGGGCGACTCAATTTATGCGTGGACGTAGAGAGTATGGAAAAGATCCCGATGACGCCTGCGGGCAATGCCGCGCTCGCGGCTGAGCTGAAGAATCTCAAATCCGTTGAACGCCCGGCGATCATCGAAGCGATCGCATCGGCGCGGGAACTGGGCGACCTGAAGGAAAACGCCGAATATCATTCTGCCCGCGAAAAACAGGGCTTCATCGAAGGTCGCATCAAGGAACTGGAAGGTATCCTGTCGCTTGCCGACGTCATTGACCCGTCCAAGTTGACCGGCGCAGTCAAATTTGGCGCAAAGGTTACGTTGGTCGACGAAGATACCGAGGAAGAAAAGACCTGGCAGATCGTTGGTGAATACGAGGCCAATATCGAAAACGGCCTGCTGAACATCAAATCCCCTATCGCCCGCGCCCTGATCGGCAAAGATGAAGGGGACAGTGTCGAAGTGCGTACACCCGGCGGCGTGCGCTCTTACGAAATCCTGAGTATCGAGTACGCCTGACCGGAGCGCATGTAATGTCGGGGCCAAAACCTGACCCGGAAACCGAAAAGCCGACGTCGCTGGGCATCTATGATCGCCCGAAGACTCCGGCTGTCACCGAAATCGAGATTGCCGCACTGGTGCTCAGCCTGATCTGGCTGATGGTGTCGGTCGTCTTTCTCGTGCTGCCCGGCCAGGGGCAGAACGGTGGCTTTGTCGTCACCTTTCTGGCTGTATTCATGCCTGTGGCAATGATCTGGGTTGCAGCCACTGCGATGCGTGCCAGTCGGGTGATGCGAGAGGAAAGCGAACGCCTGCAAACAGCAATTGACGCGATCCGACAAGCCTATGTGGCGCAGCAGCAACGCGCCTCCAGCACTTATGAACCCGCGGTAACCAAAAAGCTGGACGAAATCGCTGCGGCCACACGGAAAACCGAAGACGCCTTGGCAACGTTCTCGAGCAAACGCACCGCGCGCTCTGCCGCAGCGGCGCAGCCTTCCGCTCAGGGCGACCAGACCTCGTTGGAACTTGGGACACCTGCGGAAGAGATCACTTCACCACTGAGTACCCAGGTTTTCATCCGCGCACTGAATTTCCCCGAAACGCAGGACGACACCGAGGGGTTCAATGCACTGCGTGTTGCATTGAAGGACCGCAAGACGGCACAGCTTGTGCAAGCTTCGCAGGATGTTCTGACGCTGCTCAGCCAGGAAGGCATCTACATGGATGACCTGCGCCCCGACATGGCCCGGCCAGAAATCTGGCGCCAGTTCGCCCAGGGCACACGCGGGCGCGCTGTGGCGGCGCTGGGGGGTGTACGCGACAGATCTTCACTTGCACTGACGGCAGCCCGAATGAAACAGGACCCGATTTTCCGCGACGCCGCTCACCATTTCCTGCGTCGGTTTGACAAGATGATGGCCGAGTTCGAACCCACGGCAAGCGATGCGGAACTGAGTGAATTGGGTGAAACCCGAACGGCACGCGCATTCATGTTGCTGGGTCGCGTGGCAGGCACGTTTGATTAATCCGGCCTGACAACCCACGACATTTTGGTCGCACTGCTGAAATTGAACAGATACTTCAGCGGTCCGGTTTTTTCTTGACCCAAAGGCAGAAACCCCTCGCGCTCGTACAAGCTACGGGCCCGGGGGTTTGTGTCGATGACATCAAGCTGAACCTCTGACATGTTGTGGTTGCGGGCCTCGCACTTGATGGCATTCAGCAATGCCGTGCCCACTCCTTTGCCGCGCGCCTCGGCAGCGACAAAAATACCATCCATCTGGAACACGCCCGGTTTCAGCTCGCGCTCCAGCACGCTCAGAACCAAAGCGCGCCAGATAGCCCCGAACCAGCCATAGACCCGCGCCAGGTCGGACATATTGCCCCCCGCAAAAGAGCCGTCACGTGTCTTGAAACCCGCCAGACCCAGCACCCGGCCCGTTTCATCCCGCGCAACCAGCGCGAAATCCGGGTTCAATGCGATTTCAAAGAAAGCCAATCCTTTTTCGTCCGGACCCATGACTTTGCCCAGCTTGGCCGAAAATGCCTGCCAGAACAGGGCCGCCGCTTGCGCGCGTTCCTGATCGGCGAACTCTCTGGAAATCGTGACCGTCACAACCCGAAACTTCCATACGGGAGGAAACGGACCATATCGCCCGGTTTGACGTGACGCGCACCGTCCTCGATTTCGATCAACCCTTCAGCCCAGCTGAGACCACTGATCCGGCCTGACCCTTCCGAGTGGAAGACTTCGGCCCGCCCATCGCGCATTCTGGCGCGCAGATATTCCCGGCGACCCGGTTTTTTACGCTTTTCAAAGGCGGCAGGCACTTCGAAACCCTGCGGTTCAGCCCAGCCTTCGCCGGACATCAACCCCAAAGCCGGGCGCGCGAAGATCAAAAGACAGACCATGGCCGCAACCGGGTTACCGGGCAGGCCAAACACCGGCACGCCGGACCACAAACCCAGAGCCAGCGGCCGCCCGGGCTTCAACGCAATGCGCCAGTGCTGCATCGCCCCGGCCTGACGCAACAGGGCTGAGACGTGGTCCTCGTCGCCTGCTGACGCGCCACCACTGGTCAAAATCACATCCGCCTGTTCTGCGGACTGGTTCAATCGATCCCGCAAGGCGTCCCGATCATCCGAAACACGCCCCATATCCACGGGCACGAACCCCATCCGATCGATCAATGACAGCAGCATCGGGCGATTGGCGTCGAAAATCTGACCCGGACCAGCGCGCTCTCCGGCTTCGACCAGTTCATCGCCCGTGGACACTACAGCCACGCGAAGCGGTTTGCGCACGTTAACTTCGGCAATCCCCACGGCAGACAGCAGCGCAAGATCGGCGGGGGTCACCCTGCGCCCGGCAGGAAGAGCGATATCGCCTGCGGTCACGTCCTCTCCCGCGCGCCGTGTATTTGCGCCTTTTTTAAGCGGGCCGTGGAAAGCAATGTGGCCGTCTTTGACCGTGACATCCTCTTCCAGAATAACCGTATCCACCCCGTCAGGCAGCGCCGCACCCGTCAGCACGCGCAATGCCCGGCCTTGAGGCACGTCACCGTCGAACGGAATTCCCGCCGCCGCACGCCCGTCAATCAATGGCATGATCTGTGGGCCATCGGGGGCGGGGCCAGCAAACCCGAACCCATCCACAGCCGTATTCGGTAACGGCGGGTTCGAGCGTCGGGCGACCACATCCCCGGCCAGAATGCGCCCGCTCGTGTTGTTCAGCGCAACCGTCTCAACTGACTTGATCGGGTGCAGCCTGTCGCGCAAATAGGCCAGAGCGTCATCGACCGGTGTCCAGTTGACGCCGGCAGGCAACGCAAAACAATCGTTCCGCAACGGAGGCGGGGCTATGTTCGGCTTGTCCTGAGGCACACCCAATATCCAACCTTCCTCTGCCGCTGAGACGTTCAATTGTGCATCCAACTCCTGCTCTGTCAGACGCGACAGAGTCAAGGCAACCTGTTCAACCTGCCAAGCGTCCTTGATCCGTCCATCCGGTGCCGCGCCAAGGGATAAAGACGGCCAGATTTCCACGAAGGCGACGGGTTTATCCAGCGGCTCGAACGGCCAGACAGAGACTTGCCCGGCAAACCGGTGGCGAAGCCGGTTCAGAACTGGCAATCCCATCATAACTTGTCCGCCAACCGCGCCTGCCCCTGCCATCTGCCAGCAAGTGAAGCTGCCTTTTGCCAGAGTCTCAACGACACGGCGGTCCGGGAACGGGTTTGAATAGCCCGTTTTGGTACGCGGCAGACCGTCAATATCTCGGCGCAATCCGTTCATCCAGAACGGGCCGAGACCACCAAACCGCAAGTTGATCCGACCCGCCAGATCAAAGCGATTGTTGGCCTTCGGGGAATCCTCGATATGTTGGTCGAACCAGTCCCACAAAGCCAGCGGATCGTCCGTACCGGTCATCGCGCGGGCGAATCCGCAAGGATATCCAAAAGGAAAATCGAACCCAAGAAGCAGACGGCGACCGGCCTTCAGTTCGGCTCGGATCAGAGTATCCAACCATTGCTCTGCAACCAGCCTGTTACGCAGGTATTCGGGGTCAAACACTTTTCCATTACGTACAATGCAGGCCCAAATCGCATCCTTGCGCGGGGTCGGCCCGGTGTCGTTCCCCCCAGACCAATCCACCATTGCAAAGGTTTGGAACAGGCTCACAATTCGACCTCTTTCAGTATGAAATCCGTGACGCCAGCCGTGTCGTTCAGATCAAAAACCGGGCAATCCAGATCCAGCGCGGTGTCACTGGCCACCGCGCGGATGGTGCCGTTTTCAGGTGCCATCAGCGCGTTACCCGCCGCGGCGCGATACGCTTCGATCTTGGGGTGGTCCTCGCGCTTGAACCCTTCGACCAGCACCAGATCGACCGGCGAGAGCCGCGCCAACAGTTCGGCGAGGGGCGGTTCAGGCGCGCCCCGCAATTCCTGCATCAGAGCAATGCGTTGCCCTGAGGCAAGCAATACCTCGCTGGCCCCTGCCACGCGGTGCCGGTGACTGTCCGTGCCCGGTTGATCCACATCGACGCTGTGATGCGCGTGTTTGACCGTAGAGACCGAGAAACCCCGGCTGGAGATCTCGGCCACCAGCCGTTCCATCAGCCCGGTTTTGCCGGTATTCTTCCAGCCCGTGACGCCATAGATCCTCATGCCTGCTCCAACAAAGTTCGGGCACGGTCCAGGTCTTCAGGCGTGTTGACGTTGAAGAACGGATCGAACGGGTCGGCGTTGAACAAAGCCTCGCGCCCGTCATGTTTGTCAGTCCACATCACCACCTTGCGCAACCCGTCCATCAGCGCGCCCCGCAGATCATCGCGAAGCGCCACGGGCCAGATCCCAAAGGTCGGGTGTCGGTTGACCCGCTTGCCCCCGCCGGATTTCAGCGCCTCGTCGCCCGTACGCGGCGTGGTGGCCAACACCAGAGGGTGCACCTGCCCTTCCGCAGCCTGTGTCAGTCGCGCCACCAGGTCGCGCGGGAAGAATGGCGTGTCTGCGGCAACCGTCACGATGCTGTCTGCCCCCTGCCCTGCCGCCCAGTCGAGCCCGGCCAGCACACCGGCCAGAGGGCCCGCAAATCCGTTGATCGTATCAGGCAGGACGGGCAGGTTCAGGTCGGCGAAACGCTCGGGGTCTCCATTGGCGTTCAACGCCAGGCCACTCACCTGTGGAGCGATACGTTCGATAACATGGTACAGCAGGCTCTGCCTTCCAATCTGCAGCAGACCTTTGTCGCCACCGCCCATACGTGTGGCCTGCCCGCCTGCGAGAATTATGCCAAGCGGTTTGGTCATGATGGGTCTTCGATATCCGGCCATTTTCGAAATTTCTCCAGCGGTGTAAAAATCCAAACCCCATTGCCCGCACCAAGCAAAATGAAACACAGGCTCAAAGGAAGTCCGGAAAAGTCGGCCAAAACATGGCTGAAGCGAATGGAAGCGAGAAACAGCACCAAAACCGCCATAGGCGCGAAAAACGACCAGAAATAGCACCGATACCTGCGGAGTGATCGTCGGATTTCGTCGGGTAATACGACTGAGTCCGGCAAACCTTGAAGGAGGATACGTTGCAATACAGCGCTTTGTTTTTTCACCGCCAATCCCCTAGCTGTCCACCCCATCCGGAATGGGGCAAACAGGTCAAATGTACCGATATAGTCTCTTGCGTCCCATCCCAATCGATTCAGAGTTTCCTCGTCCAACCGTGCCATCCCGTCTACGATGGTCCGTTTGCTGCGTGCATAGTTTCGGGCAGCAAGAATGCTCAGCGGTAAGATACTGACCGTCACAACAATCAAGAAAAAGAGTCTGAGAGTTTCCAAAATCATCCTGCACTTTTGCGGCGGTGTTTCTTGTCCTCGCCTGACACGGTAGACGGGTCTACGTCGCGCAGCAGACGGTCGTCACCCGAGAGGCAGACAAAGCGCTGCCCGCGCATCCTGCCGATCAGCGTCAGCCCGACTTCGCGCGCGATCTCGACACCCCATGCGGTGAAGCCTGAGCGGGAGGCCAGAACCGGAATGCCCATCATTGCCGTCTTGATCACCATCTCGGATGTCAGGCGACCGGTGGTATAGAGAATCTTGTCCTCCGCCGCCTCATTCTCGGACAGCATCCAGCCTGCAATCTTGTCGACAGCGTTATGGCGGCCCACGTCTTCCATATACACCAGCGGGCGGTTTTCACGGCACAGGACAGTGCCGTGGATTGCCCCGGCCTCGAGATACAGCGACGGGGTGCGGTTGATCTTCGAGGCCAGTTCGTACAGCCACGAAGTACGCACCTGAACCTGCGGCAGTTGCACGTCCTCAAGACCCTCCATCATGTCGCCAAACACCGTACCTACGGCACACCCGCTGGTGCGCGTCTTTTTCTTCAGCTTATCCTCGTAAGACGTCTGGCGCGCAGTGCGGACGATCACGGTTTCAAGATCGTCATCATATTCCACGCGCGTGATTTCGTCATCCGCCAGTAGCATCCCCTGATTGCGCAGAAAGCCCAGCGCCAGATATTCGGGGTAATCGCCAATGGTCATCGCTGTCACGATTTCCTGCGCGTTGAGGAATATCGTCAACGGGCGCTCTTCGACCACCGAAATCTGGTTGATTTCGCCGTTCTGGTCCACGCCCTCAACCGCGCGGGTCAGGCGTGTCGCGCCCGGCTCAGGGGCGATAAGATAGTCCGACAGATCGAATTCCGTGGCCAATTGCAACCCCTTCCCAAGACAGTTACTGCTGCACGCATCACCATAGGATTTAGCCATGGCCTCTGCCACATCCAAGTCATACTTCTGGAAAGGTTTTCGGGACGGGACGCCGTTCATCTTCGTCGCCGTGCCCTTTGGCCTTCTGTTTGGTGTTTTCGCGACCGAAGCCGGGCTGACCCTTGTTCAGACGATGGCCTTTACATCGACCGTATTTGCCGGAGCAGCGCAATTCGCGGCCCTGCAACTGTTGCAGGACAACACCCCGACCGTGATCATCGTAATCTCGGCGCTGGCCGTGAATCTGCGTATGGCGATGTATTCCGCATCACTGACACCTTACCTGGGTTCCGCGCCCATGTGGCAGCGTGCCTTTGCGGCATATCTGACCGTGGATCAATCTTATGCCTGCTCCATCGTGCGGTTCGAGAAAGAGCCTGACCTGTCAGTGCCACAACGCATGGCCTATTTCGTGGGCTCTGT
Organism: Ruegeria sp. CDSA141; assembly: GCF_059612005.1. Classification (NCBI taxonomy): domain Bacteria; kingdom Pseudomonadati; phylum Pseudomonadota; class Alphaproteobacteria; order Rhodobacterales; family Roseobacteraceae; genus Ruegeria; species Ruegeria sp. CDSA141. The sequence goes on along the minus strand of NZ_JBXWPT010000003.1, from coordinate 127,040 downwards.
CACGCCGATCACGCCGCTCTGGATTCTGGGCACCTATCTGGGCGCAGTGCTGGGTGCACAAATACCGGAAAGCTGGGCGCTGGATTTTGCCCTGCCTATTACCTTTCTGGCCATGATAGGGCCGATGATGCGGACCTTTGCACATGTGGTCGCAGCACTTGTGGCCATCACGGTTTCGTTGCTGACGGTCGCAATCCCGTTCAATCTGGGTCTGTTGATCGCCGGATGCGCTGGAATGATTGCCGGAGCGCAAGCGGAACTGATCCTCGAACGTAGAAAGACGCAGTCATGACGCAGCCGGAGTCCGTCACCATCTGGGCCATTATCATCGGGCTTGCCATCGGCAGTTATGCGCTTCGCTTTGTCTTTATCGGTTTTGTAGGTGATCGCACGATGCCGCCCTGGCTGCTGCGTCACCTGCGGTATACAGCGGTGGCCATCCTTCCTGCATTGATCGCACCGCTGGTTGTCTGGCCATCGGCCACCGAAGGACAGCCCGATCTGCCCCGTATGTCGGCGGCGGCGGTTGCCCTGATAGTGGGAGTGATCAGCAAAAACGTGCTGGCGGCCATCTTTTCCGGGGCCGCCACGCTCTATGGTCTGCTTTATCTACTGAGTTGAGACAGCGTTCAGCTGGTTGAGACGCGCATTGTTCGCCGCCAACCCTTTTTGCAGATCCGCATCGTCGTTTTCCCGGTACTCTTCGGTCACGACGCCCGGAATCTTTGCGAACTGTTCCGACAATTTCACCGGATAGAACGTCACATCGATCTGCTCGAATCCCGGCACCTGCTTCAACAGTTGCGAAGTCGCGTTGGTGCAGAATGCGCCGGCGACCGGACCGGACTGCTTTGCCAGTTGCAAGGCGATTTCAGCCTGTTGCGGGCTCACCTGTATGGTCTGTATACGGGCATAATGCGTTTCGCGCGCGTGCGAGCTGCGATAGGCCCGCTCGACCGCCGGGGTAATGCCATAGAGCACGTCATCCTTCACAGGAACAACATCCGCCCGGAACGAACCGGCAGGGTCAAAGATCACCCGCTCGCTACCCGAGATCATCAGCGACGTATGTGCACCCGATCCGGTGCGGGTGCTGATCATCGTGTAAAGCGTTAGCGTCGATAGCCCCGGATCACGGTAGGACCGGGATACGACTTCATTCTGATCCGCCTGAGGACGGCTTGAATTGGCACAGCCTGCCAGCGTCGCTGCCAACAAGCAGGCAATCAAAATCCTGAGCAAATTAGCCCCCAATACTATCAGGAGGCGAAAACCGCCAGAAACAGGCACAGGAAGGCAATGGCGACTACACACCACGTGGTGGCTTTAATGAAACCATTGAAAGTTTTGGTTTGGACCGTGATGTCCATTTCGCCGTGCTTGTATTCAGCCATGAGTCTCAGATTCCCAATTCGCGTGTTTGATCTGTTGGATAATAGAAAATACAACGCCTGTCACCACGTCTTTCACGCGCAAGATGCGCTTACTTGAGAACCGAGCAATCGGGATACCCGAAACCCCACCGCCAGGGCAAGCCGCTACAGGGCCCGCCACCGAATCGCACCGCCCCATACATTGCATCCGCAGTGATCGCGTGCACACTGCGAATCTGGTCAGGTGTCATGTCGTACCGGTCGGCATAATCTTCTGCATGGCGGTCTCCGTGCTCTACCACACAGGCGTGCAAGGCGTCATCCGCAGCCAGACGTGCGTCATAGCTTTCCTCGGTTGTCTCCGCTCCTCCTGCATTGTGATAAGCCCGGTCATGGGTCACGCAGCAGTACTCCCATGGCGGGTGCTCTTGATACAGTTCGCCAACTTGCGGAAACTGCTTTGCCACCCAGCGCCAACTGGCTGACAACCCGCCTGAACAGCCGTCAGTTTCAAACGAGGTCAGTTCGGCGCACTCGCTTTGTTCGATCAGCGCGCGGTGGCCCGGCATTTCAAATCCTCGCATCAAATCCTGAGCCCATGCCGACAGTGGCAGCAGAGCCAGAATCAGCGCCAGTTTAAGGGCTTTCATCGCGCATCGCCTCTGTATTGACCTGCAATCCAAACGTAGTGGCCAGCCACAGCAACAGCCGCTCACCCGGCCCCATTTCAGCGCGCACGCGCAAAACCTCATTGGCCATGGCCGGGCGGTCGGTGATCAGACCATCCACCCCCATCGAGGCCATTCTGGACATCTGCAACGGATCATTCACAGTCCAGACGTAGATATCCTTGCCCGCGTCCTGCACCTTGCGGATCAGTCCCGGTGTCACCATGCCTGCATTGACCGCAACAAATTCGCCTTCAAGCCCCGACAGATCCCCGACAGCCGTGGCCGCCAGCACGCCGGAGCGCCAGTCGGGGCGCAACTTTTTCATCTTTTGCACAGCCGGGTACTTCAGCGACATGGTAGCAATGTCGCCCTGCATCCCGAGCTCTTCGACAAGGTGGATCACCCGGTTTTCCAAATCAACGTCATGACCATAGTATTTCAGTTCGATAAGGACCTTGGACTTGCCCCTGGCCGCTTCCAGAACCTCTCGCAGGGTCGGGGTCCGCTCTGCGGCGTATTCCGGCCCGAACCAGCTTCCAATGTCGATATCAGCCACATCCTGTATCGTAGCATCCCAGACCTTCAGGTTGACGCCGGCCAACTTCATGAAATCGCTGTCATGGGCCACGATAATCACATCATCCGCCGTTTCCTGAACGTCTATCTCAACCCAGTCCGCACCATCCTCGATCGCTTTCAGGACCGAGGCCATTGTGTTTTCCGGTCGTAAAGCCGCAGCGCCCCGGTGACCGATGACCTCAGCATGATCCGGCGCCTGCACCCGTTCCAGCAGGCTTTGACCGAACCAAAGGCCAATGCCCAATGCCGCCAGGGCCGCTGCGACAGTCACAAGTACAGGTACGCGGACCCTTCGGGGTTCGGGATGGGGAACTTCTTTTGTCTCAGCTTCGAAAAACGCGTCCAGCACAACCGCCAGCGCGCCCAGCGCTGTTGCCGCCAGAACCAACCCCGCCAAGGACCAAAGACCTGCGATGATCAGGCTGAGGATCAATGCCAGTCTGAGGCTGCCGCCTTCCTGCACCGGCACAAGCGCAAACAACAAGCTTGCCATTGCAGCTATCAACGCCGCAATCACAAGCCGCATTCCCAGCCAAAGGGCAAGTTCGATCTTCAAGCGCCCGCGCTTGCCTTCCATCTTTTGTTCGCTTTTGGCGAATGCTCCGCGTGGTGAAGCACCTTCAAACAGGACCAAGTGCAGGGCCAGTGCCCATCCGGACAGACGACGAATCAACACCCATGCCAACGCAAGACCGACAAGTCCAATAAGAACCACGGCCACCTGAAAGGCCGGAGGGTGGAACGTCAGGTAATAATTGATGTCATATTCCGTCAGCGTCCACCATGCGATCAACCCCGCGATGGCCACAAACGGCAGGGCAAGCAGCAAGACACGCAGGATGAACCGAACGGCAAACCCGAACAGTGCCGGAAAGCGGGACAGGTTCAGTGCCAGCGCCGCGCCCCCTGCGCGCCAGGGGTCGCCTTCCCCCATGCGCAAGGACCCGGCCATGACCGAGAACACAAAGACCTCGGCCAGCAAAAACAGGCTGAGCACCGCGACACCCGCGATGAACCCTGCCGGAGACAGCAGGAACATCGCAATGTCCTGGTCGGTCAGAGCGGTCTGATCTGACAGAGAGACCGCCAGATTGACGGCCACGGCCACACCCGGTGCGATCAACGCCACCAACAGCAAACGCACAGCGACATAGATTGGCACAAAGACCCAACGCCGGGCCCAAGCTTCGGCGTAGGCATGTGTTACTGCTTGAAAAAATGTTGTCACGTGGCGGCCTCCGGACTGATGCAGTCATTCAAAGGCGCGCACGCGTGAATTGCAAGTCAGCTGTCATTCAGATCCGCAGCCAGACGGAACCCGATACGGTTGGCAGGTTTATCCTCGACGGATTTAGGCAAAGCGCGCAGCATCACATTCAACTGACTGACATGCTGCACCAGTTGCGTGCGGGCCCCGGCCCCGCCCGATCCATAAAAAGTAATCATGTCGGGGTCGAAATACCCCATCCCCTCGATCCGCATTACGCCGGCATCGCCACCGGTGAAGCCCATGGCGACTTCGTGATCACCGTCCAGCGTCTTTTCGAAGTTCTGGATGTACATGATCAAGCGTTCGTAAGCCCATTGCGCAGGGCTTTTGTTCTTGACCGGCTTCTTCAAGCTCTCGGGCAGGTCCTTGGCACCGGATTGAGCGTTGGGATCTGCGTGCACCTCATGACACCGCGGCAAAGCAGCGGCTTCGGCGGCCTCGGCCGAGGTTTCGATCTGGTCCTGCATTCTTCTACCCTTTGCGCTGATACAGCCATGCCCCGTCGGCGCGTTGCGTCCGGGTTACTGCACCAATGTGGTAGAGATGATTCACATGCGCAACCGCCTCAACAAGCGCAAGCCCATATTCACCTTCACGGATCGTGCGCTTGAACAGAGGCAGAAAACAATCGGCGGCAGCTCTGGGCTGATCCAGATGTTTCAACAGGCGATCCAAAGCGCCGTGGTGGTTGTCGATAAGCTGCCTCATTCTAAGCGGCAGACCCGTAAAAGGCAGCTTGTGCCCGCCAAGGACCAGATGATCGGGCCGGGCAAGCGTTTGCAAACGCTCGCAGGCTTCCAGCCACGCTGAAACCGGATCGGCCATCGGTTCGGTGGCATAGACGCCCAGATTGGGACTGATCGAGCTGAGAATCTGATCGCCGCTCAACACCAGATTGTCATCACGGCTCCAGAAGGTGGCGTGTTCCGGCGCGTGGCCATTGCCTATATGAACGTCCCAGTCGCGGCCACCCATTCGGATCACGTCGCCCTGCTTGATCCGTTTAAAGCCCAGCGGCATGGGATAGACCGTGTCGGCAAAGTTGAACGGACGATCCTTCATCCGCTCATTCAGAACCTCGGGTGCCATGCCCGCGCAGCGATAGAAATCAAGCGTCTCCTGCGGCCATGTTTCCTGCACATCCAGCGTCAGCATTCGCGCAAACAGCCATGAGGTGCGGCTTGTGACCAGCTCGGCCCCGTGCTCCGACTGAAACCACCCGGCATTGCCGACATGGTCAGGATGATGATGCGTCACCACCACACGGGTGATCGGTTTGCCCCCGAGAGGCCCACCCATCAGGGTTTCCCAGATACGCCGCGTCTTGTTCGACGACAGCCCGGTATCAATCACCGTCCAACCTTCGCCATCGTCCAGTGCGTAGATATTGACGTGATCCAGCACCATCGGAAGAGGCAGGCGCATCCATAGAACGCCCTCGGCAACCTCGACGGCCTCACCCGGCGCAGGCGGTTCAGCCCACGGATACCTGATCCCCGAAACGCGATCCCCGTCCATCACGCCGCCAATTCGTCTGGGCTGAGCGAAAAGAGATCATCCGCCCCGCTTTGCACCCGCGCCAGAAGGCCGGAATGCTCGGGCAACAAGGCGTTGATGTAGTATCGCGCCAGCTTGGCCCGTGGTCCTTCCGGATCGGCCAGTGCCGCGGACAGGTGATAGTGCCCGCCAAGCACCCGGGCAAACGCCTGAAGATATGCCGTTGCGCCTGCAAATCGATCGTTCATGTCGTCCTGCGCCACCAACCATTCGGTGGCCTCGCGCAGGGTTTCTGTTGCCTCCCACACAGGACCGGCCAAATCGGGCATCGTCGTACGCGCGTGTTCTGCCTGTTCTTCGATCTCGTCCAGAAGGTTCGACGCCGCCTCGCCGCCGTCCATCATTTTGCGCGCAACAAGGTCCATGGCCTGAATGCCATCGGTTCCCTCGTAAATCGCGGTCACGCGAACATCGCGGGAATACTGCGCCGCACCTGTTTCTTCGACAAAGCCCATGCCCCCATGCACCTGCACGCCGGTTTCAGCCACGCTTATTCCGGTCCGGGCCCCAAAGTTTTTGCCGATTGGCGTCAACAACGCGGCCCGCGCGACCCAGTCTGTGTCGCCGGTGGCTTTCGCCATATCAATCGCCGTTGCGTTGGCCATGAGAATCGCACGCGCAGCAAAGATATCGGCGCGCATATCCATGATCATGCGACGCACATCCGCATGATCGATGATCGTACCCGAAGGCGTCCTGCCCTGCTTACGCTCCAGCGCATAGGCCAAAGCGTGCTGATAGGCGCCTTCCGCAACGCCCACACCCTGGCCACCCACACCCAGGCGGGCGTTGTTCATCATGGTAAACATGGCCGCCATACCACCATGTTCCTTACCGACAAGCCATCCTTTGGCGCCGTCATATTGCATCACGCAGGTGGGTGAGCCATGCAGGCCCATCTTGTGTTCGACAGAAACAACCTTCAGGTCGTTGGCCACGCCGGGGTTTCCAGCCGCATCGGGGATGTATTTCGGTACCAGAAACAAGGAAATGCCCTTGGTGCCGGGCACACCGTCCGGCAGACGGGCCAGAACCAGATGGCAGACATTTTCAGCAAAGTCGTTGTCGCCCCAGGAAATGAAGATCTTCTGCCCGGTCACTGAGTAGGTGCCATCACCGTTTGGTTCGGCCTTCGAGGTCAGCGCACCGACATCCGATCCGGCCTGTGCTTCGGTCAGGTTCATGGTGGCAGACCACTCACCGGAAATCATTTTGGGCAGATACAGCGACTTCAGTTCGTCGCTGGCGTGATGTTCCAGCGCCTCGATCTGGCCCTGCGCCATCAGCGGAGCAAGTTGCAGCGACAGGCAAGCGGCGCTCATCATCTCGTTCACGGCAGTAGTGATGGCCATCGGTAGGCCCATACCGCCAAATTGAGGATCAGCGCTGATCCCGATCCACCCGCCTTCGGCAATCGCCTTCCAGCCATCGGCATAGCCCGGAGAACTGCGCAGCACGCCATTCTCAAGCCGTGCCGGTTCCAGATCACCGGCACGCTGCAATGGAGCCAGAACCTCTTCGCTCATCTTGGCTGCTTCGGTCAGGATGGCGCTGACGACATCGGCGCTGGCATCCGCGAAAGTCTCGGTGGCGGCGACCTGGTCGAACCCGACGACATGGTCCAGTAGAAATTGATAATCAGAGATTGGGGCGCGATATGGCATGATTTCTCTCGGGGTCTAACGGATCAGAATACATCGGCGGGCTTGGAATCAAGTTCAAGCGCCGGTAAGCGTGTGGGCCTGAACCGATTACGTACCTTTCCTCAAGTTCCAGGCAACCAAAACGCGGCGTCATCAGATATGATCTCATCCGGCACACAGGAATTGACGGCAGATCCCGGCGGCATCGCACGGGCTGCCGATATGTTGCGTCAGGGTCTTCTGGTCGCTTTTCCGACCGAAACGGTCTATGGCCTTGGCGGCGACGCCCGCAACGGTCAGGCCGTCGCGTCGATCTACGAGGCCAAGGGACGGCCCAGCTTCAATCCGCTGATCGCCCATGTCGCCTCGGTGGGCGCGGCACAGCGGTTTGTGCAATGGTCGGATCATGCCGAGCTGCTGGCACAGGCCTTCTGGCCCGGTCCTGTGACCCTGGTTTTGCCGTTGCGCGAAGGACACAGGATATCCTCACTGGTGACCGCCGGGCTGGACACTTTGGCTGTGCGCGTGCCCGCGCACCCGACGGCGCGTGCGCTGCTGGCCGACGTTGATGGGCCCGTCGCGGCCCCCTCGGCAAATCCTTCGGGTCAGATCAGCCCCACGACGGCAGCTCATGTGTGGTCCGGCCTTGGCGGAAGGATCGCGGCGGTTCTGGACGACGGTCCCTGCGGAGTGGGTCTGGAATCTACCATAGTCGGTCTGGCCGGAGAGCCCAGATTGCTGCGTCCGGGGGGCGTTGCATTGGACCGGATCGAAAGCGTGTTGAACATACCTCTGCACCTGCATCAATCCGGCGATCTGCTGACCGCTCCGGGACAGTTGCAGTCGCATTATGCGCCGGATGCGCCTGTGCGCCTGAACGTCACGGCCCGTCAGGGCGATGAGGTTTTGCTGGGCTTCGGGCCAGTAGAATGCGACCTGAACCTGTCTGTCGAAGGACGTCTGACCGAAGCGGCCGCGAATCTCTTTGCGGCCCTTCACAGGTTGAACGAGACCGGGCGACCAATTGCCGTATCTCCGATCCCGAACACCGGATTGGGGGCTGCAATCAATGACAGGTTGCGCCGCGCCGCCGCACCACGCGACAGCTGATCAGGCCCGGCCAGCGCTGGCGGATAACGTCAGAGGATCCACACCGAGCGTCGCCAACGCAGCTTCCCATTTTTCGTCATCGGGCACGTCGAAGACAAGTTTCGTCGTGGCTTCGGTGGTCAGCCAGCCGTTCATGGCAATTTCGTCCTCAAGCTGGCCTGGCCCCCAGCCGGAATAGCCCAGCGTCAGCATCGAATTCAGCGGTCCGCTGCCAGACGCCAGATCTTCAAGCACATCCAGCGTCGCCGTCATGCTGAATTCCTCGGAAATATGCATCGAATGCAGATTGGCCTCATAATCGGAGCCATGCAGGACAAATCCGCGCGACATCTCGACCGGGCCACCGAAATGCACAAGGCGCTCTCCGATGACCGGGATACGGCAGGCGATGTTCAGTTGCCCCAGCAACGTCTTGATTCGCAGATCCGAAGGCTTGTTCACGATCAATCCCATGGCGCCATCGTCGCCATGGCTGCACATATACACCACCGAATGGTCGAATCGCGGATCACCCATTCCGGGCATCGCAATCAACAGTTTTCCGGTCAGGTCCATGGGCCGTCATCTCATTGTCAGTTCACATCAACAATGGCCCCGCCGCACCATAGTTTGCAAGAGACGAACCCGTATTTCGACGGATTTCATCGCAGTGACCGGATCGTGACTTGGAATCCGCGCCAACGACGCGCATTTATGGGGTATGAAGATGTCGATGAAACCTACCGCTGTCGCCGCACTCGCGTGTCTGAGCCTGTCCGTCCCAGTTGCCGCGCAAGGCTTGGATGACGTGGTCCAGTTGGATGTTCTGGATGGCGGGCGGACGGCCAACGGCACCTACATGTCCGCTTTGAAGCTGACGCTCAAGGATGGCTGGAAGACCTACTGGCGCGCGCCAGGAGATTCCGGCATCCCACCCGAGTTCGACTGGAAGCGATCCAGCAATATCGGCCAGGTGGAAATCATCTGGCCCGCGCCCGAATTATTTGATCAGGATGGCCTGCAATCGATTGGCTATGAAAACCAGCTGGTCCTGCCCATTAAGGTCACTCCGCGCAACCCGGCAAAACCGGTCCACCTGAAAGGCAGGATGGATCTGGGGGTCTGCAAAGACGTTTGCATCCCGGAACGCCTGGATTTCGACCACACGCTCGACGCCGACGCTGATCGCAACCCGGCGATTGCTGCAGCGCTGGCGCAAAGACCCTATTCCGCGCGCGAAGCACGTGTCACCAAGACCACCTGCAATCTGACGCCCACGAAAGACGGAATGCGGATTGAAGCTCGGATGACGATGCCGTCAGCGGGTGGCCGCGAAGTCGCTGTTATCGAACCCGGCAATCCTGCTCTTTGGGCCTCGCAACCTGTGTCTCAGAGGCAAGGGGATACTCTGGTGGCCGAAGCAGAAATCATAAACGCATCAGGTGCACCATTTGCACTGGACCGGTCCGAGATCCGGATCACCGTTCTGGGTTCCAATCACGCAGTCGATATTCTGGGCTGCATCGCGGGTTGAATCCATGGGCCAATCCCCCAAGATCGGTGCGTTGGCGGTTGTTCTGCATCAGGACAAGGTTCTTCTGGTTCAGCGCAGCAAACAGCCGGACAAGGGGCTTTGGGGATTCCCCGGCGGCCACGTGGAGTGGGGTGAAACCGTTTTGCAGGCGGCGCAGCGCGAGTTGCAGGAAGAAACCTCGGTGATTGCGGAACCGTCACATTACCTGAGAAACCTGGATCTGCTGCGCCACGACAAGGCGGGACAGGTTCTGTCCCATTACCTGTTGGTCGGCGTTGCCTGCCGCTATCAGTCTGGCACACCACAAGCCGGTGATGACGCGCTGGATGCCCGCTGGTTTGCCATCGAGCAGATACGCCGGGGCGACTTGCCGATGAGCGCGCGGGTCATCGACCTCATGGAACACGCAATCCGCGCGGATCAGGCATCGGCCGATCTTGTGAGCCGCCCATAAAGCAAACCTGACAGCACCACGCTCAGGATCACGATCAGAATTGCACCGGCCAGAAATGCACCCAACCCCATTTGCAGCACCGCAATGCCATCTCCACCTGCATAGAGGCCTTGCAGCAGGCCAAGCGGTGCGCCGGTAACTGCGGGCCAAATCATTGTCAGGCCGAACCAAACCGCCAATGCGGCCCCGGTTGCCGCCAGTGCGCCCCGAACCACCCGGTCGGGTGCCCGCGCAGCTCGGCGCATGGCTGTCATCGGGCGCGCTACATCATTGACGATCGCCAGAAGAGCAGGCACCAGAATCAGAACCAGCAACATCCCGAACCCAAGCCCGTAAACCAGCGTTATCACGGTCGGCTTGAGGAATTGCGCCTGTTGCGAACCTTCATAAAGCAACGGCGCAAGTCCGAGAACCGTGGTCAAAGTGGTCAGCATCACGGGCCGCAACCTGTCTGCGGTACCTTCGACAATGGACGGAACCAGACCACGGTCTTTTTGATACGCATCTATCGTGGTCACCAGAACGATCGAGTCGTTGATGATGATTCCGGTCATGCCCAGCAATCCGACCACCGTGAACATGCTGAGCGGCACTTCCCAGATGTAGTGGCCCCAGATCGCACCAACGAGGCCGAAGGGTATGATTGCCATAACAACCACTGGCCGTGTCCAGCTGGCGAACACCCAGGCCAGTACAAGGTAGATACCTGTCAGGCACAGGATCAAACCGGTGCGCGCTTCGGCAAGGAATTCATTTTCCTGTTCACTCAGACCCGACATGCGCCACTCAACTTGCCGTTCCGCTGCGATATCGGGCAGAATTTCTTCCTGCATCGCCCGTTCGATTTCGGTGGCGCGTGCCGGATCATCTTCCGAGATGTCGCCGTAGACCGAAACAACCCTCAGGCCGTTTTCGCGCCGAACCGTCGAGAAACCGGATTTACGCTCGACCGAAACGATGTCGGCCAGCGGTACGTAAACCCCGTCAGGAGACCGCATCAGCGTACGCTCGAGGAAATCTGCCGTCAGTTCGCCCTCAGGCAGTTCCACACGGATCTCGGCACTGCGTGGCCCGTCGGGGAAGGTTGCGGCTTCGATGCCGTTCAGGCGATTGCGCAGGGCGCGACCCAGCGTCTCAATCCGGAATCCCAGCGCCTCTCCCTGCGCAGTCAGGTCCAGGATGAACTCTTCCTTGTCATAAGCCAGATTGTCTTCAAGCGCCGAGACTTCGGGGAATTTCGAAAGCTCGGCCTGCAGGTCTTCGGACGCGGCCTTGAGAACGCTCACATCAGAGCCGAAAAACTGTACATCGATGGCATCGCCGCCAGGGCCGGACCGCCAACCCCGGAAGCTTACCACTTCGAGCTTGGGATGGCGCGGCGCGAATTCCTGCAACTCTCCGACAAATTCGAAACTTGAATACGAACGCAGATCAGCATCGATAAGCTCGATCGAGATACCACCCAACAAACTGCCATCCTTACCATCCGCAGCAGCCAGTTGCCGGCCTGCGTTGCCGCCAACCTCGGCCAGAACATAGTCGATCGGATTGCGGCCGTGACGCTCTTCGTAGATTTGGCCCAGATCATTGACCGCTTGCTGCAGAAGGCGCATCATTTCAAGCGTATCTGATCGCGTTGAGCCTTCGCGCATGATAAAGCCGCCAGTCACCGAACTCCGTTCAGGTGCATTAAAAAAACGCCAGTTCACGTCGCCGCGAATGAACAGTGCGACTTGGCTGGCCAATACCGCGATCATCAGCGCCACGACCACGTAACGCGCCCATATCACCCAGGAGATCAGCGGGCGGAACAGGTGGTCCCGAACCCAACGGAAACCACGATTGACGACCCGATTGGGCAGATCATACCAGTGCTCCTTGGCCGAGTGCGCTATGGCGTGTGCCATGTGATTGGGAAGGATCAGGAAGCATTCGACCAGCGAAGCGATCAGTACAGCGATCACTGTAAAGGGAATGTCGCGGATCAGTTCTCCGAACCGCCCGCCCACCAGAGTCAGACCGAAAAACGCAATTACCGTCGTGACAGTCGCAGCCAGAACCGGCATGGCCATTCGCCGCGCCGCGCGTTCTGCGGCCACGACAGGCGGCTCGACCAGCCGTCGGGCACGGAAATCCGCGTGCTCTCCTACCACGATGGCGTCATCAACCACGATGCCCAGTGTGATGATCAGGCCGAACAGTGAGACCATGTTCAGCGACAATCCCCCCAGATACATCAATGCGATTGCGGCCGACATCGCCACGGGGATACCCGCCGCAACCCAGAAGGCGATCCGCGCGTTGAGGAACAGGAACAGCAGACAGACGACAAGGCCAAGGCCCATCAACCCGTTGTTGACCAGGATATTCAATCGGTCGGTTATGGCCTGGGCGCGGGTGCGGATCAGCTCAATCTTCACACCTTCGGGCAAGCTGGCCTGCATTTCGCGGGCAACGTCTTCAACCGTGTGCTGGATGTCTATCGCATCGCCCAGATTTGACCGGTCGACCCTGATGGACATGGCCGGATCGTCGCCGACGAAATAACTGCGATGCCGTGTGACACCTTCGACCCGAATCCTGGCGATATCACCGACTTTCAGCTTCGACCCATTGGCAAAGGTCCGCAGCGCGATGCCTTCGAGCTGTTCCGGGGTCCGTTTTTCGGTTCCGGCTCGGATACGCGCACCTGCGCCCTCAACCTCGCCGGCGGGATCGGTGCTGACCTCGGCCGCAATCGCGGACGCGATCTCTTCCATGGTGATGTCATTTGCGATCAATTGCGCCGTGGTGATCTCGACAATGATCTGGGGCGCGGCAATGCCTCTGATTTCGGTTCGCGTGACGCCCGCCGAGAACAAACGGTTGATGAACTCATCCGTCAACTTCGCCAGTTGATTGGTATCGGTAGGCCCGCTGAGTACGACATCCGTTACCCTGTCCCGCCATGCGCCGCGTCGAATTTCAGGTTCTTCAGAGCCTTCGGGAAGATCCGTCACACCGTCTATCGCGGACCGGATGTCTTCAACTGCGCGGGACATGTCCCAGTTCGGCTCGAATTCCAGTCTGACGCGGGTCCAACTTGGGTGTGAACTGGCCTCGGTACTGGTTACCCCTTCAACGGCCAGCAGCGCAGGTTCCAACAACTGCACGATACCGGCATCCATGTCCTCGGGACCTGCACCTTCCCACGAGACGGTCACATCAACCCGTTCCAGAATGACATCCGGAAAGAACTGCGCCCGCATGTTCGGAATGGCAGCTGCACCAAGAACCAGCATCACAAGCAGCAGCAGATTGGCAACTGTCTTATGTCGTGTGAAGTAACTGAGAAGGCCACCCGCTGCGCCAGGTATCTCGCGCATCATGACGCTCAGCCCCCAGCCTTGGTTTCAATACGCCGCACCAGAGATGAGGGTACGCGCGCTGACCGCAACTGACCTAAAACCTGAGTTTTTTCATCCTGAGGCATGGCTTCGTTGGCCTCAACCCGGGCCACGAGCTCGGCACGTTTCGCATCTGACAACTCGACCATGCCTGGGTCTGCCCCAGCCTCATGTCGCAGCGGCCGCACCCGCACACCTGGCCCAAGCAACGGCGTGCGACCGATAACAACCTCGCGCCCTTCCAACCCGTCACCTCGCAGTAAAACCTCGTCACCCTGTCTGCGGACAAGCTGCACCGGCAAGCTTTCCAGGCGGTCATCTGTACCAAGCACCAGAACCGTTCCCGATGCGTCCAAAGCCGAAGACGGTAAGCGGAACACGTTGGCAAGCGGTTGTTCCTGAACCGAGACGGTAACGAAATCTTCGGGCTTGAACCCGGATGCCTCTTGCAGACGTGCATAAATCAAGCGTCCGGTCTGGCCCTCGCCCGCTGACCCGCTGTCACGGCTGATATGGCCTGTCGCGGTCAGATCGGCGCCCGTTACCTCAAGCGACACTGTGACCGGCGCGTTGATCAGCCTGTCCTTCTCGTCCAACAAACGTACATATTGTGCCGTTGACACCCGGAACGCCACTTCCAGAGCGTTTGGATCAACAAGTTCAGCCAGTTTTTCATTCGCCGACACCAAGCGCCCTTCCACCAGCGTCACATCGGTCAGGGTACCGCTGAAACCGGCCCGAATGGTCATATCTTCAAGATCGCGTTCCGCAGCTTCCAGGGCAATCACGGCCCGGGCCAACAACGTCGTTGCCTGATCGACGCGGGATTCAGCCTGCGCAAGCGCGATGCGACGCGCCAGAACGGCCTGTTGGGCTGACGCAGCCGCCAGTTCCGCCTCTTCCACGCTGGCGGCGGCGCCTACCCCTCGGGACTCCAGATCGCGTTGCCGTTGCAGCGCCCGCTCCCGCAGTTCGGCTTGCGCTTCGGCCGATTTCAATTCGTCCTGCGCTAGCAGCAGAGACCGCTCGGCGTCCCGTTCTTCAAACTGTGCGTCCAATAAATCGGATTTGGCCCGGTCCAGAGCAGATTGCGCATCCGCCGGGTCTAGCTCGACCAGAAGCTCGCCTGTCGAAACCACTCCGCCATCTTCAAAGTCTTCGGCTAGCCCGATAACGCGTCCACCCAATGCGGCCCGCAACTCGAGCCTGCGACGGCTCTGAACCTCCCCGAAAGCCTCAAGATAAGGGGTAACTGTTTCAGCCTCGGCTCGATGCACGGACACTGCAAAAACCCGTTCGCGCGAGGGGGGCGTCGCTTCTTCTCGTGTCAGGACATCCTGCACAGCACCCATGATGATCTGCGCAGCAACAAAAAGCAAAGCCAGCGTCAGGAACGCCAGAAAGATTCCGACAAGACTCTGCCGTAAAAATCGCATCAAACAGTTACCCCGGTTGCACCACACTGCCGTCCACAACATGTAGCCGGATCACGAATTATGCCAAGCCACAAAGCGGTTATACGGAATTGAACGTACGACCAGTCTACTTCCGTCGCAGATGTTCGTCCAATCTGGGCATTATTTCCACAAAATTGCAGGGGCGATGCCGGTAATCGAACTGTTTTTCCAAAATCCCATCCCACGCATCCTTGCAGGCCCCCGGGCTGCCGGGCAATGCAAACAGGTATGTTCCCCCCGCAACGCCCCCGGTTGCACGGGACTGCACCGCCGAGGTGCCGATTTTTTCCATCGAGATGATGGTGAAGACAGTGCCGAATGCGTCGATCTCTTTTTCGTACACGTCCCGGTGCGCCTCGACTGTCACGTCCCGCCCGGTCAGACCCGTTCCCCCGGTCGAGATCACGACATCGATCTGCTCATCAGCCACCCATGCACGCAACTGGTCGGCGATCTGGTCGCGCTCGTCCCGAATGATCTGGCGATCCGCAACCACATGGCCCGCTTTTTCAATCCTGTCCACCAATGTCTGCCCCGAGCGATCTTCGTCCATCGATCTGGTATCCGAAACGGTCAGAACGGCAATTCTGACGGGGATGAACTCCATGGTTTCGTCAATGCGTGACATCTTGCGTCAGACCCTTTCCAGAATGGCAAGTCGGATAGCGAGGGCGGGAAAAATACCCCCCGTAATCCGGCCAATATTACGTGAGGCGTGTGGATTGCCGACACGCAGCCCACTCGCGCATCCGGCAAAGATGCCCACAAGCCCGTTCACCGCAAACACTCCGACGGCGATGATCCCGCCTCGGGGTTCACAAACTGCGGAATGGGCGCCAACAGGGTAAAGGTTTCGGTCATGAGCCTACTTCAAACCAACTCGGCGTCGGGCCCAGATTGGCCAAATGCGTTCGACCCAAGGACCCTCGATAGCCCCAGCTTTCATGTACATGACCGAAGAACGCAAATCTTGGCTGAAGGCGTTCCACCGCATCTCGTATGGCAGTTGATCCGACCGAAAGACCTTGCGATGTCTGATCCCCATACCCTTTGGGAGGAGAATGAACGATCAGGACATCAGCCGTTTCACACCGGTCGAGCATCTCGGACGCCTCACCTTCTGTCAGGTCACAGGACCAGTTTCCGAACGGAGTCGGTGGTACGCCGTAGCCAAGGCCAAACAGGCTCACGCCGTCTATCGTCATACCAGACCCGTGCAGGACATGGACACCTTCCGGGGCGGCATCGCCCAGTTCTTCAGCACTTTCTGCGTTTCCCGGGATCAGGACCAGCGGGGCCGAAATGCCGGACAGCATATGCATCGCCTCGTCCAGCCCCTGACGCGAGTTGCAATAATCACCGGCGCCAATGACAAGATCAGCCTCGGCGCTGGCGGCGACAAGATCGGCTGCCCGGTTGCGCGCCATGTGCAGATCAGAGAATGCCAGAACCTTCATGTTGCACCTCGCAGCCGCGCTTTCAGTTCCAGCAGATCCGCCCAGGCCTGCCGTTTCATCTGCGGTTGTCGCAACAGGTAAGCCGGGTGGAACATCGGAATCACTGGAAGATCCATTGCCTGATCCCATTTGCCGCGCAGGCGGGTGATTCCGCGTTTGCCCAGCACCGCCTGACAGCTGATATTCCCCATCACAACCAGAACCTCGGGCCTGGCCAGTGCCACGTGGCGTTCCAAGAACGGCTTCATCATCCCGATCTCTTCGGGCTTGGGATCGCGGTTCTGCGGGGGCCGCCATGGCAGCACATTGGTGATATAGACGCTTTCGCGGCGATCCAGATCAATTGCCGCCAGCATCCGGTCCAGCAATTGACCTGCACGGCCAACAAAGGGCTTGCCTTCACGGTCTTCTTCGCGCCCGGGAGCTTCGCCAATGATCATCACGCGCGCGCCGGGGGTACCATCGGCAAAAACCAACTGTCGCGCCCCGCGTTTGAGCTCGCAGTGTTCGAAAGCGTCCATCGCTGCGCGCAATTGATCCAGCGATCCCGCGCCCTGTGCTACAGATCCCGCTATTGCAACTGGGTCTACATCCCGTGGCTTCGCCGGGGCGGCGGGGCGCGCTTCTGCTTTCTTGGGTTTGGCCGTGGTGTCGGGCAACGCGTACCGGTCAACCGGCACATCACCGATTGCCTCGGTGGCGCCCAATTCGATCTGCCATTCCAGCAGCGCCCGCGCAGAATAATAGTCCAAACCCGATTCCATAGGGATAACTTACCTTCCTGAGGGCTGAGGGAAAGCGAATAGGACTTGATCGGTCGCTCTGTCGCGCCGACCATCGGCGTGCGATGCTCAGATTTCTGCGATTCCTCATCATGGGTTTAGTGCTGGTAGTCACTGGTGATCCGGCAGTGGCCACGTTTCACGACAAACACGGGCAGTGCCGTGCTGGTCAGTTCAAATGCGGCAGCACCTGTTGCTCAGGCGGGCAAAGATGCAGTTTTGATGGCCACTGCATTCCGCTGGGCGGCACCTATTGCGGCGGCGGGCGCAGTTGCGGTCCGTTCGAACGCTGCGTCGCAGGTGGACTCAGATGTGCGCCCGCAGGCCTGAACAAATGCGCCTCGCGGCTGGACTGTCCGGGCGACAGTTTCTGCAATGGTCGTGGTGAGTGTGAACGGAGCGCACCCGAGTTGGATACGACGCCTCCAACCACTTGCGCTGATGGCAGAACCTGCGCGCGCGGCTCGTCCTGCCTGCCCGGCGGGGGATGTTCTCGTCCGGGATGGTTCCTGTGCGAGGAAACCGGATCACAATGCCGTCCCGGTTTCAAATGTTCGGCCCATCAGGGTTGTGTACCGATCAAGGCGATCGACTGCGGCTACGGCAAGTGGTGCAAGCCGGGTGAGCAATGCCTGCCCGAGGGCGGCTGCGAAAAACTGCCTGAGGGTACGGAACCTTAGGTTGCCTTGCGTCGCACGGCTTCCTATAAGCGGCGCGATTGTCAGACAGGAGCCCGCCCATGCGTTTCGCCCATCGTCACCTTCTTGGCATCGAGCATCTGTCGCAATCCGATATCACCGAAATTCTGGATCTGGCCGAGACCTATGTCGCCATGAACCGCCAGTCGACCAAGCATTCGGACGTGCTGTCGGGTCTCACCCAGATCAACATGTTCTTTGAAAACTCGACCCGGACGCAGGCCAGTTTCGAGCTGGCGGGCAAACGGCTGGGCGCGGATGTGATGAACATGGCGATGCAGGCAAGCTCGATCAAAAAAGGCGAGACCCTGATCGACACTGCGATGACATTGAACGCGATGCATCCCGATCTTCTGGTTGTGCGGCACCCGCATTCCGGCGCGGTCGATCTTCTGGCGCAAAAGGTCAATTGCGCCGTTTTGAACGCGGGCGACGGTAAACATGAGCACCCAACGCAAGCCCTGCTGGACGCCTTGACCATCCGTCGCGCCAAGGGTCGCCTGCACCGGCTGAACATCGCGATCTGCGGGGACGTGGCCCATTCCCGCGTGGCCCGCTCGAACCTGATCCTGCTGGGCAAGATGGAAAACCGCATCCGCCTGATTGGGCCGCCGACGCTGGTGCCCGCGCAATTTGCCGAGTTTGGCGCCGAAATATACGATGACATGAACGAGGGCCTCAAAGACGTCGATGTCGTCATGATGTTGCGCCTCCAGAAAGAACGCATGGATGGCGGGTTCATCCCCTCGGAACGCGAGTATTACCACCGCTATGGTCTGGACGCCGCGAAGCTGGCACAGGCCAAGCCAGACGCGATCGTCATGCATCCCGGTCCGATGAACCGCGGGGTCGAGATCGACGGCACACTGGCGGACGACATCAACCGGTCCGTCATTCAGGAACAGGTGGAAATGGGCGTCGCCGTTCGCATGGCAGCAATGGAACTGCTGGCCCGCAACCTGCGCGAGGCCGCGTGAACAAGCTGGCCATCTCCCCCAACGAACACGGCGTCTTGCGCCTGTTCGCGCTGGACATGCGTCCGGAAGAGGCAAAGTTCCTGCGCGAACCCGGTGCCGCCGGTCAGGTGCTTGGGGTCGATGGGCTGGATCCCAGCCACATCGATGTTTTTCCGGTATCCGATCTGGAGGAGCTCGGGCTGTACGGCTACCTGACCGAAGGGTGCGGCGTTTCAGCAGACCAGTTGGACCGCGACGCTCTGGCCTCTGTCGAAGGTTGGGTCATGGTCCTGCGCAGTACCGCGTTCAAAGGTCGCCCCGCGATGCTCAGGCCTGACCCTCGCCTGCGCCTGATCGGCCTGTTCACGGAAGAGGCCACAAGCTGGACCGGGGGGACCATTGAAACCGAAAGCGCCAAACCCTTCTCGGCCCCGCAAACCGTCACAGCAGGTGACGCCCCCCGCCACGTCGGGTCGGCCATGATGGTGCTTGTCGCGCTTTTAATCACCGGAGGCATCTTGTGGCTGGTCCTGTGACCTTCGCCCCGGACAAGTGGGCCTACATACGCACCAACGCATGGCTCGCCGCCCTTGGCATGGCCGGTGCGATGATCGTGCTGTGGCTGATCGGCAATCCTTACGTCTGGACCGGAGCGCCCGCTGGCCTTGCTGCCATTGGCATACGCGCCTGGTATCTGGCCTCGGAAGAACTGGTCGCCAATTGGCAGTTGTCAGACACCGCGCTGACTGGACCCGGCGGACGCAGCGTGGCGCTGAACCAGATCACCGCGGTGAATATCATGGGCAGCTTCGTGCAGATCGTCACCAACAGCGGCTACAAGCATCTGATCAAGTATCAGTCAGACCCGGCCGCCACCAAAGCCGCGATTGAAAGGGCCATTCCATGACCACCCTGATCTTCACCAATGCCCGCCTGATCGACCCTGAATCCGGCACGGACAGTCTCGGCTGGCTGCACATTGCCGACGGCCTCATTCAGGGCAAGGGCAACGGGGACATGCCCGTCACTGACGCTCAGGTCATCGACTGCGGCGGCAAGTGCCTCGCTCCCGGCATCGTCGATATCGGCGTCAAGGTCTGCGAGCCGGGGGAACGGCACAAGGAAAGCTACAAATCCGCTGGTCTTGCGGCGGCTGCCGGGGGTGTGACAACCATCGTCACCCGGCCGGATACTCTGCCTGCGGTCGATACGCCGGAAACGCTGGAATTTGCGACAAGGCGCGCGCAGGCGGATGCGCCGGTCAATGTTCTGCCGATGGCCGCGCTGACCAAGGGGCGCGAAGGGCGTGAGATGACCGAGATCGGGTTCTTGCAGGACGCGGGTGCGGTGGCCTTCACCGATTGCGATCACGTCATCACCAATACCAAGGTGTTTTCCCGCGCACTGACCTATGCGAAATCCTGCGGCGCGCTGGTGATTGCCCATCCGCAGGACCCGGGCCTCAGCGCCGGGGCTGCTGTCACCAGCGGCAAATTCGCCGCCCTGCGCGGATTGCCAGCCGTTTCACCCATGGCCGAGCGCATGGGGCTGGACCGTGACATTGCGCTGCTCGAAATGACGGGCGCAGCTTATCACGCCGACCAGATCACCACGGCTCGCGCCCTGCCCGCGCTGGAACGGGCCAAGCGCAACGGGCTGGACATAACCGCTGGTACGTCGATTCACCATCTGACGCTGAACGAGCTCGACGTGGCCGACTATCGCACCTTCTTCAAGGTCAAGCCGCCGCTGCGGTCCGAGGATGACCGGCAGGCGGTGATCGAGGCCGTCCGCACCGGCCTCATCGATACGATCAGTTCGATGCACACACCGCAGGACGAGGAAAGCAAACGCCTGCCGTTCGAAGAAGCCGCCTCGGGTGCGGTGGCGCTGGAAACGCTGTTGCCTGCGGCGTTGCGCCTGTATCATGCCGACCAGTTGGACCTGCCGACCCTGTTCCGGGCGATGGCATTGAACCCGGCCAAACGGCTTGGTCTGGAAAGTGGCCGATTGTCGGAAGGTGCCCCGGCAGATCTGGTTCTGTTCGACCCGGATGTGCCTTTTGTGCTTGATCGGTTTGCCTTAAAATCCAAATCTCAGAACACTCCATTTGACGGCCAGCGGATGCAAGGTAAGGTCATTTCGACCTATGTTGCAGGTCAAGAAGTGTTCCGGAGTTCCTAATGCCCCCGATCGACAACTCGACTAGCGAACTGCTCCAGTGGGCGGTGGTTGGATATCTGATGGGCTCCATTCCCTTCGGCCTTTTGCTTGCCAAGGTCATGGGATTGGGAAATCTGCGCGAAATCGGGTCCGGGAATATCGGGGCAACAAACGTCCTGCGTACCGGCAACAAAGCCGCAGCGGCGCTGACATTGCTGTTTGACGCGGCCAAAGGCGCGATGGCGGTTCTGATTGCCCGTGCTTATGCCGGAGAAGACGCCGCACAAATCGCAGCCCTTTTTGCCTTTCTGGGCCATTGCTTTCCTATCTGGCTGGGGTTTAAGGGCGGAAAAGGCGTGGCCACCTTTCTGGGCCTCTGGCTGGCGCTGGACTGGCGCGTCGGTGTCGCTTGCTGTCTCAGCTGGTTGGTGGCGGCAGCGATCTGGCGGATATCCTCGGTCGGCGCGTTGGCCGCGGCTGCACTTTCAACAACCTGGGTGCTGGTTCTGACCAGCGGGCAATCTTTTATCCTGGGGGTTATTCTGACGCTTCTAATCTACTGGCGTCACAGCACCAACGTCGCGCGAATCAAGGCCGGAACTGAACCGAAAATCGGAAAGTCGTGACACCGCCGGACGCTTTTATTTCCGCTTTTTTCGCGCTGCCCAAGGGTAGTTTCACTGGTATATCGGGGGACCGGCGCTACGTCGTTGTGCGTCAACAGATGGCAGAGGGAAAATCCCACAAGCTGGTTGCACACGAACTGGGCGGAACCGACTATATAAGCATGAACCTGTATCAGACGCGCCTCAGCGGGGCACTGCTGAGGCCGTGTGAAATGGCGGCCTGCAAAGTCATTGCGTTTGTTCTGGACTTTGAACCGGACGCGTAATGCCGGGCCTGCATTTATTAACAGGCGTTATTCTCTGGCGCACAATCACGATTCATTGTTTTGAACGTGATCCATCTGCACCCCAGATCGTTGTCGTGACGGTCAATTACGGGCCACACAGGACAACAATCCGGGGCCTTCGATCTGCACACAGACGAGGCTCCTTTCACGAAAGGTGGAACAATGAACAAATTTAAATCTCTGATCGGTGGCGTCGCTCTGTCCGTTGCAGTGGCAACATCCGCTCTGGCTGCGGGTGTGGACATCAACGCGAGCTCGACTGGTCTGGCCATGCAGGGTTATGACCCGGTTGCCTATTTCACCGTTGGTGAAGCCACCAAAGGTGACTACCGCATCACCACGCTGTACGACGATGCAATGTATCGTTTCTCGTCGGAAGAAAACAAAGCCGCCTTCGAAGCCAACCCGGAAGCCTACCTGCCTGCCTACGGTGGCTACTGTGCCTTCGGTACAGCCATGGGCTTCAAGTTCGACGGTGACCCGAACTACTGGAAAATCGTCGACAACAAGCTGTACCTGAACCTGTCGGAAGACATCCAGGAACGCTGGGAAGGCGACATCCCGGGCTTTATCGAAAGCGCGAGCGCAAACTGGGAAGACATCGCGGACAAGACCCCTGCTGAATTGCAGAAGCAATAATCCGCTGAAACTGTCAGGCGTGTCGGCGGCGGAACGTTCCGCCGCCGCATGTCGTTTGAAGACCTCTCATTTCTTCCTATCTCATCAGTATCAGAAGTGCTCGTTTTCAAAGTGCAACGGCGTGTCTTGTCACGTTTCAACGCAAGAATACGGGCTGGAATTCGTAGGTATCACTGATCCGATGACGCTAGCGGATCGTAATGGTCTGCATAAGTGAACTGAATTTCACTGCAGCAGAGTGACAATCGAAAGGAAATGAGATGACATTGAAATTGGCTCTCATCACCACTGTCGCAACCGTGGTCGCGGGATCGGCAATGGCACAATCCTCGGGCAACTGGACCGGGTTTTATGGCGGTCTGCAACTGGGTTATGCCGATGTGGACACCAGCCTGTCCGGGGTCGACGGCGATGGCGTAATCGGTGGTATCATCCTGGGTTATGATTATGATCTCGGCGACTGGGTCGTTGGCGGCGGTTTTGACTATGACTGGACTGACGTGGATCTGTCTGGCGCCGCAACTGTTGAAGATGTCTGGCGGCTGAAGGCGCGTGCTGGCTACAAAATAAACCCGCAAGGTTTGCTATATGGCACGGCAGGCTATGCCGAAGCTGGTACGGACACCTTGGGCAGCGATGACGGGTGGTTCATTGGCGCAGGCTACGAACAGATCGTGGCCCCAAACGTGAGTATTGGTGGAGAACTGCTGTACCACGAATTCGATAACTTCAACGGAAACAATGTGGATGTCGACGCAACCACATTGCAGATTCGCGCCTCTTACCGGTTCTGAATGGCATCCCAGACAAAAATGGGCCCGGCCTGTCCGGCCGGGCCTCGATTCAGAGGTCCAGAATCGTACTGCCCGTGGTCTGTCGCGCTTCAAGCGCGCGATGGGCATCGGCAACCTGATCAAGCGCAAAACGCTGATCGATGTGAATCTTGACCTCTCTGCCCTCGACCTTGCCGAACAAGCGGCGCGCCATTGCCTGACACACGGAGTGATCCGCAATATGGGTGAACAAGGTGGGTCGGGTGATCTTGAGCGATCCTTTCTGACCCAGAACACCGATATCGAACGGCGGCACCGGCCCGGACGCGTTGCCGAAGGAAATCATCATCCCTAACGGTCTCAAACAATTCAGCGATCCTTGGAACGTATCCGCCCCGACGGAATCCATCACCACGTCCACGCCCTGACCCTTGGTGATCTCGGCCACCCGTTCGGTGAAATTCTCGGATCGGTAGTTGATGCAATGCGCAGCCCCGTTGAACCGGGCAAGGCTGCATTTCTCGTCGGTTCCCGCCGTGCCAATCAGGGTGATCCCCTCGGATTTCGCCCATTGGCAGGCGATCAGTCCGACCCCACCGGCCGCTGCGTGAAACAGCACCGTATCCCCGCGTTTCAGCGGAGTGGTTCGGTGAAACAGGTATTCAACCGTCAAACCCTTCAACATCATTGCCGCAGCAGCTTCGAATGTGATGCCGTCCGGCAGAGGGCACACCTGTGCCGCAGGCATTACGCGGGCCTCGCAATACGCTCCGGGTGGGGCTGCCGCATATGCGGCCCGCTGGCCGGGTTGCAGGTGCGTCACCCCGTCCCCGACGGCCTCGATGACGCCGGACGCTTCCATGCCCAAAGCATGAGGAAGATCAAGGGGGTACAATCCAGTACGTTGATATACGTCGATAAAATTTAGGCCACAGGCCTGGTGGCGAATACGTATTTCACCCGGTCCGGGGTCGCCCACTGGCCTGTCTTCGATCCGCAACACCTCGGGCCCGCCGAATTCGTGAACTACAACCGTTTTCGCTGTTGTCTGCATCCTGACCTCCTCTTGCCTGACCTCAAGCTAACATGACTGCGATGCAGGGCAATCCGTCTGGTGCCACAGTGTTGAACAGGATTTCGCCAAACTGTGCTATAATGAGGTCAGGCGTTGTCGGCTGGTCCGGCCACGGACAACAAATTGCCGGATCCGTTCCGCGGCGCAATTCTCGCCAGGGAAGGGGATGAAAATGGCTAAAACAATCGGAAATCCGATCAGCTGGGCAGCCCAGAATCTGGGTGCGGCCGGTGATCATGTCTCGGATAGCGTTTCACAACTCGGAAGCGCAGATATCAAGCATCTGCCGATGGTGCAGACACTGACGATGCAGGATCTGCGCGCTTGCCTGCGGGCGGGGTATCACGACTTTCTCGAAACACGGGCGGACGCCATATTCATTGTACTGATTTACCCGATCGCAGGGCTTTTGATGTTCGGCTTTGCCCTGGACGTCAGTATGATTCCACTTCTGGCTCCTCTCGTTGCCGGTTTTGCTTTGATCGGTCCGGTGGCAGCCGTGGGTTTGTACGAGATCAGCCGCAAACGAGAGCAAGGCAGCACGGCGCATTGGCTGGATGCGTTCGGCGTCTTTCGCTCGCCGTCATTCGGCGCAATTCTGGTACTCGGGTTTTATCTGGTGATGCTTCTGCTGATCTGGCTGATGGTGGCGCAAAGCATCTACACGCATACAATGGGTCCAGAAGCCCCTGCGTCACTGGGCGCTTTTGCTCAGCAAGTATTCTCTACGACTGCCGGCTGGACGATGATGGCAGTCGGACTCACCGTTGGATTCGTATTCGCTCTGTGCGCTCTGGCGGTCAGTGTCGTCAGCTTTCCATTGCTTCTGGACCGGAAAGTCGGATTGCCGGTGGCAGTCGTGACGTCGTTTCGCGTATTGCGTCACAACCCCGGCGTCATCTTGACCTGGGGGTTCATCGTGGCTGCCCTTCTGTTTCTGGGTGCCCTGCCGATGTTGTTGGGTTTGATCGTAGTGATGCCGGTTCTGGGTCATGCCACATGGCACCTGTACCGCCGCGCGATTGCGTGAACGCGCGGGACAAACCCGCGCCTTCAATACTCAGCCCGAGACCTTCAGAACGATCTTGCCAATATGGCCCGAGCTTTCCATGCGTGAATGGGCGGCCGCAGCCTCGGCCAGATCAAATTCGCTATCCATAACAGGCGCTACCTTGCCAGCCTCAAGCAGAGGCCAGACGGCTTCGCGCAGGTCCTGCGCAATCCGGGCCTTGGCCAGATCGCTTTGCGGGCGCAGGGTGCTGCCGGTCAGGGTCAGGCGCTTGACCATCATCAGGGCAAAGTTCAGCTCCACGACCGGTCCTTGCAGGAAGGCGATCTGGACCAGCCGCCCATCCTCGGCCAGAGCTTTGACGTTACGCGGAATATAGTCGCCACCGACCATGTCGAGGATCAGGTTTGCCCCACCTTCGGCCCGCATGACGGCCACAAAATCCTCATCGCGGTAGTTGATCGCCCTTTCCGCACCCAATTTGACGCAAGCTTCGCATTTCTCATCCGAACCTGCGGTGGCAAAAACGCGGGCACCAAAGGCATTGGCCAACTGGATGGCTGTCGTACCAATCCCACTCGAGCCACCATGGACCAGGAATCTCTCGCCTGCCTTCAGCCCGCCCCGCGTAAACACGTTGGACCAGACGGTGAAAAAGGTCTCGGGCAGGCAAGCCGCCTCTTTCATTCCCATGCCGGCAGGCGCCGGCAGACAGTGGGCCGCAGGAGTGGCGACGTATTCGGCATAGCCTCCGCCCGGCAGCAACGCGCAGACCTGATCGCCGACGGACAGTCCCTGAACCCCGGCCCCAACCGAGACAACCTCGCCCGAAGCCTCAAGCCCCGGCAAGTCACTGGCACCGGGCGGCGGATCGTAAGCGCCCGCACGTTGCAACGCATCCGGGCGGTTCACGCCGGCATAAGCCACTTTCAGCACCACTTGCCCTGCACCCGGTTCGGGGACAGAACGCTCGGTCAGTTGCAAAACATCAGGACCACCCGGTTCGGTGATCTCAACAGCGCGCATCATCTGGGTCATAGGCACCTCCTTTGCCCAATGCCTAGCAGGCATCAGGGTCAAGGCCCAGCACCAAGACGAGCTACTTTCGGGGGTTCAGTTTTCCCGGAAGGTCTGCTCGCATTTTCTCTGGTGCTTTCACCTGACCCGCCAGCCAGTTCGGAACTGCCAGAAACGGTTTCAACACCGGGTTGTCGCGCATCTGTGCCTTGAGCTTTTCAAACTCCATGACGTTCGCGATCCGGCGATCCAGAAACTCCCACGTGCGCTGATGACCCGGGCTGTCATCGCCCAGCCAGAACAACAAGGTCGAGGAATAGACACCCGACAAAGTGGCCCGTTTCGTGTACCAGTTCACGTCGTCCGAGGTATCGCCCAACGTATCCCAGATCAGATCGCAGGTCTGCCAAACTGCCCTGGCACCGTCTGCCGCGTAAGTTGGCAGGGAAAACAGCGTCATGCCCCGGCGCACCAGTTCTTTATCCTCGACCGCTTGCAAACGGAACCGAACCGAAGCGGCAATCTTGTCCCGAAATTTCAGCCCACTCAGGTCTTCGGACTTTATGCGGTCCAGCATCGCCTGATCGCCGCGCGCATGATAGGCCAGTGCCAGATCAACTGCGCCGCGCGGACAGATCGCGCGCGCCAGGCCGTCATCCAGACCACAGTCGGAAATGGAGGCACGAAAACTGGTTTCCGACCATCCATCGAAGGGAACATGGTTCAGCATTGCATCCAAAAGCTGGTGTTTTGCATCTTCATATGTGGTGGTCATGACGTTTCTCCGGTTGTCGGGGCCAGTACTAGACAAGTTAGAACGGCTTTGCTATACGGCCAACTCCTGCAATTTCCTTGCAACTCTATCTAGAAAGGTGGTGACAACCACATGCAGGTTAGTGTTCGCGACAATAACGTCGATCAGGCGCTTCGTGCCCTGAAGAAAAAGCTGCAGCGCGAAGGCGTGTTCCGCGAAATGAAGCTTAAGCAACATTTCGAGAAACCGTCCGAGAAAAAAGCGCGCGAGAAGGCTGAAGCGATCCGTCGTGCCCGTAAACTGGCACGTAAGAAAGCACAGCGCGAAGGTTTGCTCTAAAACCTCGCTCGTCCAGCTTTGGATGACACTATTTGACGACCCCCGAGGCATCGCCCGGGGGTTTGTCGTTTCAGGGATCGGATACAATCCGCCGACTCGTGGGACGGGCTGTGCGACAAGCCGCCATTTCCTCACCAGCAACATTTTGCCCGGCATTTAGCAGCGCAGCGAATCTCGTGTTGGTAGCATCGCCTCGCCAAAACTCGCCTGAGTTGAACCAACCCCTACCACCGTCGACACCCCCACCTCTAAGTGAGCCCGTCTGAAAGGACACAAACACAAACGGAGGCAAACATGTCGACTGCAAGTACATTCGAACGCGAGATGCTGGGGCTGATAAACCAGGAACGCACATCCCGCGGGCTCAACCCGCTGCAACTTGAAACGCAGCTAAACGACTCGTCCGAAGATCACAGCACTTGGATGTTGAATACAGACACATTCAGTCACACCGGTTCTGGCGGTTCCAGTGCAACCCAGCGGATGCAAGGTGCCGGTTTCGATCTTGAGGGAAGCTGGCGTACTGGCGAAAACATCGCATGGCAGTCAGAACGCGGAGCGCCTGGCATCAGCGATGACGTGGCCCAACTGCACCAAAACCTGATGAACAGCCCGGGCCACCGCGCCAATATCCTGAACCCGGATTTCAAATATATCGGGATCGGCGTCGAAACCGGTGACATGCAGGGCTTTGATGCTGTGATGGTCACCCAGAACTTTGCCGCGACCGACGCGGCAGTCATGCTGGACAACGGCAATACAAACACACCGCCAGTTCCGCCAACCACGCCGGACGAAGTCGCCGTACCAGAAGAGCCGGAAGTCGAAACGCCGGATACTGACGTCACCGAAACCGAAGAGCCAGGAACTGAGACGCCCGGAACCGAAGAGCCTACACCCGAGACACCGGACATCGATGTCACCGAGACTGAAGAGCCGGAACCCGAGACACCGGACATCGATGTCACCGAGACTGAAGAGCCGGAACCCGAAACGCCGGATACTGACGTCACCGAAACCGAGGAACCGGAACCTGAAATGCCGGACACCGAAGTGGTTGATGGCGGTGAGCCCGAAGCATTCTGCTTTGACGTTCAGGCCTTCCTCGATGAAATCGCCAATTTCCTCGAAAACCTGCAAGCGCAGTTTGACGAGTTCGATTGGGAAGACGACATGAACGGCGACACGGACGTGGCCGGCACCGATGATGTCGACATGATGCCGACCGCCGACGCCACGTCGGAAACAGAGTCCGAGCCTGCGGGTACCGAAACAGCCGACGTCGATGACTGTGACATCATAATGGTCAACTTCTTCAACTTTGACTGCATGATGGATGCAGCCTAATCAGTTGAACCTGTGCGAGGCCGGCCGTGTCGGCCTCGCATGTTCCGGCTCAGAGCCTGATTTTGCTTCAATAGATCTTTGGTACGTAAAGCTCATCCGGCAAAACGCGGCGCTCGTATTCCGGGTTGTACTTGCGGTCGGGCAGATTGACCTTTTCCTGAGGCACGTCCTCGTACGGGATTCTTGTCAATAGATGCTCGATACAGTTCAGCCGTTCACGCTTTTTATCATTGCCTTCGACAATGTACCAAGGGGCCTCGGGGATGTTGGTTCGGAAAAGCATGTCCTCTTTTGCCTTTGTGTAGGACTCCCAGCGGATGCGGGATTCCAGATCCATCGGCGACAGCTTCCACTGTTTCATCGGATCGTGAATACGCATGAGGAATCGCAACTGCTGTTCCTCATCCGTGATCGAGAACCAGTATTTCAGCAGAATGACCCCTGACCGCACCAGCATTCGTTCGAATTCGGGAACGTCCTGAAAGAACTGTTCAACCTGGTCCTCGGACGCAAAACCCATTACCCGCTCGACCCCCGCCCGGTTGTACCACGAGCGGTCGAACAGAACGATTTCACCCGCCGCCGGCAGATGCGGTACGTAGCGCTGGAAATACCACTGGCTTTGCTCACGGCGGCTGGGTGCCGGCAACGCGACCACGCGGGCCACGCGCGGGTTCAGACGCTGGGTGATCCGCTTGATCACCCCGCCCTTGCCGGCACTGTCACGGCCTTCAAACAGGATACAGACCTTGGCCCCGGTATGCTGCACCCAGTCCTGAACCTTGATCAGTTCGGCCTGCAGGCGCAGCAGGTTGCGGAAGTAAACCTTGCGATCCAACATGTCCGGATGCTGTTCCCGATAGATTTTCCGGACTTCCATCGACAGCATCGGCTCACTGAATTCTATCTCGAAGTCTTCATCGAGCGTGTCCTCCAGCTCGGCTTCCAGCCAGTCTTTAGGGGCGCCAGTGTTTTCGTTGTCCAAGGTCAGCTCCTTCTCGGTCTTCGGGTTCGGACCATATCGGGCCCGTGTAACCACCTGATGTCATCAGATAAATTGATACGAGGGTCACGGGTCCTGCGGCTGTAGTCACACCTGAAAATCAGGTCCAGCGCGGTATACGGTCTTTTCCCTGAATTTGTACGTCTGACCCGCAGGATACAAGCGTTTGAATTGACGCAACGCACTGCACTTCACCACGGCTGCTTGCATTGCCTTGTTTTTGTGCGGCATGACGGGGCGCGTAAAACAGATGAGACCATTGTGACATTCCTTCTTTCCCTGATGCCCTCCATCTGGCCATGGCTGGTCCTGATCTCGGCGCAATTGGCGGCACTGGCCCGGCGAACTGGCATCGCCTTTTCTCTGCTGGTTTTGTTCATCAGCATTGCCTCGGCAATAGGATTGATGTCACCCACGGCGATCGCTGCGGTGGTCTTTGGTTTGGTCGGAGCTGCTTTGCTACCCCATCTGAAAGGTTGGCCTGCTATCGTCGGGCACCTGTTATTGATCCTGTGGTGCCAGGTCATGGGTGCACATCTGCTGCCAGGATTCAACAATTTGAAAATTCTGGATCAGGTGCAGGCGGGTGCGGGAAGCGCCAGTTTCACCATGCACCTGAACCTGGACAAACCGATGGTCTTCTTTGCCATTCTTCTGGCCTGGCCCCGGATGCAGCGCGGAAAAACGCAGATCAAACCCACAGCTTTGCTGGTAGGGTTACTGATCCTTCCTGGCCTGTTTCTCATCGGTTTTTCCCTCGGCTCGGTGCAGCCGGAGTTTACGGTCCCCCCTTGGTGGCTGGTATTTGCCTTGTCCAACGCGTTTCCGACCTGCCTGACGGAAGAAGCCTTTTTTCGTTGCTATCTGCAATCGGCTTTCGCCGCACGTCTTGGGGACGCTTGGAGCGTGATCGCTGCCAGCCTGCTGTTCGGGCTGGCCCATTTCGCCGGAGGTCCGGCGCTCGTGGCTTTTGCTTCTATTCTCGGGCTGGCCTGCGGATTGGGATACTATGCAACCAAGCGCCTCTGGGTTCCCGTTGCGATGCATTTTGGGTTCAACCTGACGCACCTGTTTCTGTTCACCTATCCTGGCCCCTTATGAAAATCAGACCGGTAAGGCAGTGGTCTTGAACACGGTACGCAGAGCAAACGAACTTTGC
The DNA here is from genome assembly GCF_059612005.1 of Ruegeria sp. CDSA141. Classification (NCBI taxonomy): domain Bacteria; kingdom Pseudomonadati; phylum Pseudomonadota; class Alphaproteobacteria; order Rhodobacterales; family Roseobacteraceae; genus Ruegeria; species Ruegeria sp. CDSA141. The sequence goes on along the minus strand of NZ_JBXWPT010000003.1, from coordinate 95,943 downwards.
ATTTGGGCCACCCCTGGCAGGCGCGACAAGTATTGTCGATGAATGCGTGCGAAATCTTCGGTGTTCTCCGCCACGACTTTCAAAATGTAATCCGCCGTACCGGCCATCAGATGGCATTCCAACACATCCGGTATCCGGGCCACCGCCTTTTCAAACGCATCCAGAACCTCTTCGGCCTGACCTTGCAGCGTGATCTCGACAAAGACGGTTGTCGGCACGTTCATCTTCCGGGCATCCAGCAAAGCCACGTAGTTGCGGATATACCCGTCAACCTCAAGCCTTTGCACGCGCCGGTGGCAAGCGGACGGAGACAGGTTGACCTGTTCAGACAATTCCGAATTCGACATCCGACCATTTTTCTGAAGTGCCGCCAGAATCTTTCGATCAGTCGCGTCCAAGCTCATTGCTGCAATTCCTTTGCATTATTTTTGTAAACTACGCGAAATTCTTCCAAAGAAAAACGCATTGACACGTTTTCTTTCACAGAAATTGCACTGAAAATGCACATAATTTAGGCAGTTTATGAACGGAGACCCCCATGAAGATCGGTTGCCCCAAGGAAATCAAACCCCAGGAATTCCGCGTCGGGATGACGCCCAATGCTGCTCAGGAAGCTGTTGCACGTGGTCACGAAGTCCTTATCGAATCCGGTGCAGGCATCGGCGCAGGTTTCGACAATGACGCCTATGTCGCGGCGGGCGCGCATATCATCGACACTGCGGAAGAAGTATTTGCCACCGCCGACATGATCGTGAAGGTCAAGGAACCCCAGGCTGTGGAACGCAAGATGCTGCGCGAAGGACAGCTGCTGTTCACCTATCTGCACCTGGCTCCGGACCCGGATCAGACGCATGACCTGCTGGAATCAGGTTGTACTGCCATCGCCTATGAGACCGTAACCGACGCGAACGGCGGCCTGCCTCTGCTGGCACCGATGTCCGAAGTCGCCGGTCGCCTGGCCCCTCAGGTCGGGTCGTGGACACTGCAAAAGGCCAATGGCGGGCGCGGTGTTCTGATGGGTGGCGTACCCGGTGTCGGCCCTGCCAAAGTGGTCGTGATCGGCGGCGGCGTCGTAGGAACCCATGCGGCAAAGATCGCTGCCGGAATGGGCGCGGATGTCACCGTTCTGGATCGCTCCTTGCCGCGGCTGCGCTATCTGGATGACGTCTTTGGCGGAACCTTCAAGAACCAGTATTCGACGGCGGGCGCCACGGCCGAGCTGATCCAGGATTCCGATATGGTCATCGGTGCCGTTCTGATCCCCGGTGCTGCAGCTCCGAAACTTGTCTCGCGCGAACAGCTGTCGACGATGAAACCCGGTGCCGTACTTGTCGATGTTGCCATCGACCAGGGCGGGTGCTTCGAGACTTCAAAAGCCACCACCCATGCCGATCCGATCTATGATGTCGATGGCATCATGCATTACTGCGTTGCCAACATGCCGGGCGCAGTGGCGCGCACCTCGACCATCGCCCTGGGCAACGCCACGATGCCGTTCATGCTGTCTCTGGCGGATAAAGGCTGGAAACAGGCGTGTCAGGATGATCCGCATCTGCTGGAAGGCCTGAACGTTCACGCAGGCAAGCTGACTTACTATGCGGTCGGCAAGGCCCTTGGTATCGACGTTGTTTCACCTAACGTGATCGTCAAGTCGTAAACACTCCCGCCCCTGAAATCGCTTTTGAGAAACGATTTACAGCGTTGGGCATAGCGCCACGCCCCCGGCGTGGCGCGGTCAGTATCAAACGCGACGGTTTGAACAAAGATAAGGGCACCGCGCAAGGGCGCGGTGCCGGACCCAACGGAGGAGGGCATCTTCGAATGCCCGATCGACGGGCGGGAGCCGTCACCCCTGTTTCTGGATCTCCACAGAATGGGGATAAGGGATCGAAATACCCTTGACGTCAAAGGCTTCCTTGATCGTTTTCGTCAGCTCGAATTTGACATCCCAATAGTCTGGTGCCGAGCACCACAGCCGTGCCGTCAGATCCACCGAGCTGTCACCCAGGTTCGTAACCCGAACCCATGGTTCCGGGTCGCTGTGAATGCGGCTGTCCGCTTTCGCCACATCCAGAATGATCTGCATGGCTTTGTCCGCGCTGTCGCCGTAATCAATCCCGAATACCAGATCGACACGGCGCGTGTCATGGGCAGAGTAATTCGTGATGATCGAGCCCCATGCCTGACCGTTCGGAACGATGATCTGCACGTTATCAGGCGTCACCAGCTCGGTGGTGAACAGGTTCAGGTCCTTTACGGTGCCCGACGTGCCCCCGATATCAACAAATTGACCCAGCTTGTAGGGCCGGAAGACAACCAGCATCACACCGGCCGCCAGATCGCTGAGCGTGCCTTGAAGGGCCAGACCGATGGCCAGCGATGCGGCACCCAGAATGGCGACGATGCTGGTGGCTTCAATTCCGAAGATACCCAGAACAGCAACCAGAACCATGGCGAGAATGGCCCATTTGACCAAGCTTGCCGAAAAGTTCCCCAGTGTCGGATCAATATGCGGCGTCGAATTGATCCGGCGGCGAACCATACCCCCGATTGCGCCAGCCACAATCCAGCCCAGGATCAGAACGACAAGCGCCTTGACGGCACTCATGATCAGCGGGGCATATGCCCCCACCTGTGTTACTACCTCATCCACGCCCATTTCCTTTCAACAGCAAGAAACCCGCGAGGTTTTCGCGGGGGTCACCAGATTGTGAGCCAAATTTGCCATCCGGTCTAGGTGCCAGTTTCACTGGAATTCCCCTCTGTTCGCCAGAAAACACGGCCTGACCGGAAATGCACATCGCACAGGGCTTAAATAAATGCGCCTTGGTCCCTAGTTTTGACGGAACAGCCAAACAGGAGCCCCCCAATGCTGGACAACAAACCACATCCGATAACGGCCCGCTGGCCCGCGCAATCCCCGGACAAGATCCAATTGTATTCCTATCCGACTCCAAACGGCGTAAAGGCGTCGATCATGCTGGAGGAAACTGGCCTGCCCTATGAGGCTCATCTGGTGACGCTGTCGGATGCGGATGTCAAAAGCCCCGAGTTTCTGTCGCTGAACCCGAATAACAAGATCCCCGCCATCCTCGATCCCAACGGTCCGGACGGTGAACCGCTTGCCCTGTTCGAAAGCGGCGCGATCCTGCTGTATCTGGCCGAGAAATCAGGCAAGTTCCTGGGGCAAAGCGCAGCAGACAAGTATCGCATTACGCAATGGCTGATGTTCCAGATGGGGGGCGTGGGGCCAATGTTTGGTCAGCTTGGCTTTTTCTACAAATTCGCTGGCAGCGAAATCGAAGACCCCCGACCGCGCGAACGCTATATCAACGAGGCCAAGCGCCTGCTGAACGTGGTCAACATGCAACTGGACGGGCAGGACTGGATTGCAGGCGATTACTCCATCGCCGATATCGCTCTTGCCCCCTGGCTGAATGCTTTGGACTTCTACGGCGCGAAAGAGGTTGTTGGCTGGGACGACTACGCCAATGTCGTCGCCTATGTTGACCGTTTCATGCAGCGCCCGGCTGTGCAGCGCGGCAAGGCCATACCCGCACGCGCTTAAACGGTCTCGCAATAGGAAGGGTGCCAAAGCTGGCACCCTCTTCGCAAAGCTCAGCCCGGCAGTGCCCCCGTCAGCACATAGCGCAGGATTTCGACCACCTGCGCGGGCTTTTCCGCCACCGCCAGCGCGGCTGCATCAACTTCTTTCAACGCGTGCTGATGCTCGGGACCATGCAGCACGATGATGGACTTACCCAGCGCTACTGCATAACCCGCATCAAAAGCGGCGTTCCACTGTTTGTACTTGTCGCCAAACCGCACAACCACCACATCGGCATCCGAAATGCCCTTTCGGGTCCGGATCGCATTGACCATCGCACCCTTGTGATCATGCCAGTATTTGTTCGGCTCTTCCCCCAGAATGGCAACGCCACAATCGTCGCTGGCCTCGTGATCAGTCACCGGGCCGTTGAAGGTGATATCCAACCCCTGTGCGCGGTCGATGATCTGTTCGCGCCAGTCGGTGTGTATTTCACCAGAGAGGTATACGTTCAGCATCTTTAGTCCTCCGCAAAAACAGAAAGAGCGCCGCCAGCCCTTTCATTATTTCAGTTGTGCGTCCGCCGAAAGCTGCTCAGCATCAACCGCGCAGAACGCCGCCGGTTGCCTTGGTAACCTTGGCGATAACCTTTTCGGCCACCGCTTCGATGTCCTTTTCCTTCAGCGTCTGGTCCGTCGGCTGCAAGCGTACTGTGATGGCCAGAGATTTTTTGCCTTCACCCAGGCTGCCGCCGATGAATTCGTCAAAGACACGTACATCTTCGATCAGTGCCTTATCGGCACCTGCTGCCGCGTTTACCAAGGTCAGCGCCTCGACGCTTTCATCCACGACAAAGGCAAAGTCCCGTTCGACCGCTTGCAAATCACGCAATTCCAATGCGGCACGTGTGGCACCGGATTTACGGGGCAAGGGAACCTCGTCCGGCCAAATCGTAAAGGCCATTGCCGGGCCCTTGATATCCATCGCCTGCAACACGCGCGGGTGCAACTCACCAAAGACACCCAGTACCTTTTTCGGCCCCAGACAGATCTTGCCGTGGCGACCCGGGTGCCACCAGGCATCGCCGTCGCGCAGAATCTGCACCTTGGCCGGTGCTCCGATCGCCGCAAGAACGGCCTCGGCATCCGCCTTGGCATCAAAGACATCCACCGGGCGCGATGCCCCGTGCACATCCTTGGGGCCGTTGCGGCCAACCAGCAGGCCGGCGATCTGGGTTTTCTGGTCGCCGGGTTCGCCATCATGGAATACAGGGCCAACTTCGAACAGGGCGACGTCGGCGTATCCGCGTGCCTGATTGCGGGCCGCGGCCTGCAACAATCCGGGCAGCAGATCGGGGCGCATGTGGCTCATCTCGGACGAGATCGGGTTTTCCAGCATGGTCGCATCGTCACCGCCACCGAACAAAGCGGCCGGAGCTTGATCGATGAACGTATAGCTGACGCATTCGTTGTAACCCAGCGCGGCGCAGGTGCGGCGCGCCATGGACTGGCGGCGCTGAGCCGGTGTCATCACCGGCTTGGGAATACCATCGGTGACACGCGGCAAGGGTTTGCCCTGCAACTTGGTCAACGAGGCGATCCGTGCGACCTCTTCCACCAGATCGGCCTCACCCATGATATCGGGGCGCCAGCTTGGCACGTGGGCCATCTCGCCCTCCAGACGGAACCCGAGGCGGGTCAGCGTCTGACGCTGTTCGCTTTCGGGAATGTCCATCCCGACCAGAGACTGCACCCGTTCAGCATCCAGCTTGTACGCACGTGCATGGTTCGGCGCTTTACCCGCCTCGACCACTTTGGACGCTTCACCGCCGCAGATGTCCAGAATCAACTGGGTTGCGTGCTCAAGACCTTCCAGAGTGTATTCAGGGTCCACGCCGCGTTCGAACCGATACCGCGCGTCCGAATTGATCTTCAGCGCCCGACCCGCCAGCGCGATCTGCACATGATCCCAAAACGCGCTTTCCAGGAACACATTCACAGTATCCTCGGTGCAGCCGGTTTCCTGACCGCCCATGATGCCTGCGATGGATTCCGGCCCTTTGTCATCGGAAATAACCATCATGCCGGGCTGTAGGGTGTATTCCTTCTCGTCAAGCGCCACCAGGGTTTCACCGCCTTTTGCGCGATGAACGCGAAGGTTGCTCTGCACCTTGTCCGCGTCAAACACATGCAGCGGGCGGTTATGGTCAAAGGTCATGTAGTTGGTGATATCCACAAGCGCCGAAATCGGACGCAGCCCGATCGCCTTCAACTGATCCTGCAACCACTGGGGGCTGGGGCCGTTCTTGACACCCTTGATAAGGCGGCCCGTGAAATGCGGGCAACCATCCAGCGTATCCTCATCAATCGATACTTTGATCGGGCTTTCGAAATCGCCTGGCACCGGCACGTAGTCGCGCTGTTTCAAAGTACCGACCCCGCGAGCCGCCAGATCGCGCGCGATGCCTTCAACGCCCAGCGCATCGGGCCGGTTCGGCGTGATCGCGATCTCGATCATCGGATCGACTTTCGAGGGCTCATTCTCGGCAAGCCAATCAACGAACCTGTCACCGACCTCGCCCGAGGGCAATTCGATGATGCCGTCATGTTCGTCCGACAATTCCAGCTCACGCTCGGACGCCATCATGCCAAAGCTTTCGACGCCGCGGATCTTGCCGACGCTGATCGTCAGGTCCAGCCCGGGGATATACATGCCCGGTTTGCAGACGACGACAGTGATCCCTTCGCGGGCGTTGGGCGCGCCGCAGATGATCTGCAATTCGCCTTCATTCGTGTCCACCTTGCAGACGCGCAGCTTGTCGGCGTCGGGGTGCTTTTCCGCGTGTTTCACATAGCCCAGCGTAAAGTCCTTGAGCTTGTCAGCCGGGTTGATAACCTCTTCGACCTCAAGGCCAAGGTCGGTCAGCGCCTCAGTGATCTCATCAACCGACGCATCGGTGTCGAGGTGGTCTTTCAGCCAGGACAGAGTGAATTTCATTGCTCGGGGCCTTTTTTGGCAGATATCCGTTTGGCAAAGGCAATGACAAAGAATGCGCCAAGGTGCAAGCGCTGCGGGTCACGGATAGGTGGGGGTGCGGCCCAAAAGCTCGTCCAATTGCCGCCCGATCCAGCCATGCGGGATGAAATGCCCGCCCGGATGGGTGTCCAGCACCACCTGCCCCTGCGCACAATCGGTCCATTCCACGCGGCTGAGCGTCAGGAACGGTCTCACGCTCCAGTCCCCGCGCGGGGTTGCGCCGTTGCAGTCAAACTTCGCTTTCCAAAGCGCCACCGGATAGGTGGTATCGTCGCCCGGTCCAAAGGGAAAACCCATCACCGTATCGTCCAGCCCATGCACGTGGCGCACCTGCGCCGGGGCCTGCGGACAATGCTCGGTCTGCTGGATTGACCCAGCAATAGCCAGCAGCGCGGCGGTATCGTCACCCGATTGGCAGGCATAACGCCATGCCATCGCGCCGCCAAAGGAATAGCCCGAGACATAGATGCGATCCGGGTCAATCGGATAACGACTGGCAACGTCCTGCAAGACACGGTCGGCAAAATCGACGTCTTCAGTATCCGCGTTCCAGAAATTCCAGCTTTTGCCCAAACCGTTCGGGGCCACCAACAACACGCCGCGCAGTTTTGTGGCCCCCGCGATGCGCTCATGGTTCACCACCACATCGCCCTGCCGCGCCCAGCCGTGGAAATGCAGCAAAACAGGCAAGGGGCTTTCGCCGTCCCAGCCGTCAGGCTCCAACACATGATAGGAACGGTCACCAATCTTACACGCAATATCGCCATGGCAGGTATCCACGGCGGCAGCTTGGGTGGCGATCAGCAGAAACAGGCAGAGCAGTCGATATGTCATTCGGCTGACCCTACCCAGCCTGAGGCCCATGTCACGTCACAACCCCGTGGGAACATGTAACAAGCCGCGCCATCGCCAGACCTTTGGGGCAAGTCGCAAGCCGCGTTATCGCCAGACCGCGGGATGGCGATCTTCGGGTTAAGGTGGGCAGTTTATGGCAGCCACGTCCGAGAAACACTCATACGAAGCGCTGGCGGAGACAAATCGCCAGCCCGTGCGGGCGGTCTGGAGATAGCGCGGCCTATCGGCCTTTGCTCCGCGCTGTTTCGGCTGAGATCATTTCGATCTACTTTTTGCGTATCTATTAATTAGTTTTTTGACCATTGCCTGCCGATCTTCGATCTCTTTCACTCGGTCTGACCTCTCTGAAAGAACGTTCATCGCCGCCCATAAACCAGGAACTACCGCTAGCAATAACAGAAGCCATATCCAAACCGCAGCGGGCTCGTACAGCATTACCGTTAGAAGCTGAATAGATATTGTAACAAACAAGATGCCAATCAACCAAAGGAATGGGGCATTCACCACACGGCGACGCCACCAGTCAATATAGCGCGACAGATATCCACCCAACGGATACACTACCTACCACCATGTCCAAAAACTGCCATTTCGCTTGCTGATCAGATCCTGTGTCTTTTCTCTTTGGATTTTATCACGCATCTGAAATGCCCCGATCTGCACAAACGCCAATCCGGCAATGAGCATTCCCGGCAAAAACAACAGTGCCGACACTAGGAAAGTGGTTAGAACAACCGCCGACCCAAAATCGAAAACAAGTGATGCCAACACCGGCGGTGCGAACAAGGCAGTAATCAGGCACAATAACCAAAGTAGAGGACGTCCGGAAACTTTGAGTTACCACCAATCATGATATGATGTCAGCCAGTCGTCCAACGGTTTCCCTATCGCGACAAACCACCATGCAGGTTCGGCATATCCAGCGCCGCAAACCCGTAGTGCCGCAGCCAGCGCAGATCACTGTCAAAGAAGGCCCGCAAATCCGGAATGCCGTATTTCAGCATCGCCAGACGGTCGATGCCGATGCCAAAGGCAAAGCCCTGATAGACCTCAGGATCAATCCCACCGGCGGCGATCACCTTGGGGTGGACCATGCCCGAGCCCAAAATCTCCATCCAGTCGTCACCCTCACCGATCTTCAGTTGACCGTTATCCCACGAACAGCGGATATCGACCTCGGCCGACGGCTCGGTGAAGGGGAAGTGCGAGGCGCGGAAGCGCAGTTCGACGTCGTCGACCTCGAAAAACGCCTTCACGAACTCTTCCAGAACCCATTTCAGGTTCGCCATCGAGATGTCCTTGTCGATAGCCAGCCCCTCGACCTGATGGAACATCGGCGTGTGGGTCTGGTCATAATCGGCGCGGTAGACGCCGCCCGGACAGATGATGCGGATCGGTGCGCCCTGCAGCTCCATTGATCGGATCTGGACGGGCGAAGTATGGGTGCGCAGCACATGCGGCGGTCGCTCGTCGCCTTCGGCGCGGTGCATATAGAACGTGTCCATCTCGGCCCGTGCGGGGTGGTGGCCGGGGATATTCAGGGCGTCGAAATTGTGCCAGTCGGTTTCGATCCGCGGCCCTTCGGCCACTGAAAAGCCCAGTTCGGCAAAGATCGCGGTCAGTTCCTCGGTCGCCTGGCTGACCGGGTGGATCGAGCCTTGGCCACGTGGCCGGGTCGGCAGGGTGACGTCCAGCCACTCGGTGCGCAGGCGTTCATCCAGCGCGGCATCGGCCAGCCCGGCCTTTTTGGCGGACAGGGCCGAGTTGATCTCGTCCTTCAGGGCGTTCAGCGCCGGGCCTGCGACCTGGCGTTCCTCGGGCGTCATCTTACCCAGCTCGCGCATTTTCAGCGCAACTTCGCCCTTTTTACCCACGGCGGCGACGCGGATCGCCTCAAGCGCGTTCTCGTCGCCTGCCTCGGCGATTTGGCCCAGATATTTTGCCTTAAGATCGTCCATGACGCCCTCTGAATTTGGTCGCCAACCTGCTATCGGGCCAGCCCCGCAAATGCAAGCGGGACCGGTCGGATCAATAGCTGTATTCAGGGAAAATCCGGGTCAGATCACCGTTCCAGTCGCCGTTGTAGTGTTCCAGCAACTCATCCGCAGGCACTTTCCCGCTTTGGATGCTGTCCTTGAGCGCGTTGAGGAAATGGGTCTCGTCCGGCACCAGTCCACCGGCCCCGGGATAGGCGCGGGCTTTCAGGCCGGCCTCAGAGATCGCCACCACCTCACGCGCCAGATCGTGCATGTTGATGTTGCCGACTTTCGCTTGCAGGCCATCTTTGGCGGCCGCGACACGCAGCGCCTCGCGGGTCTCGGTGTCCCAGCCTTTGACCAGATCCCAAGCCGCGTCCAATGCCGTTTGGTCGTAAGTCAGACCGACCCAGAAGGCAGGCAAGGCACACAGACGACGCCATGGTCCACCATCGGCCCCGCGCATTTCCATGAACTTCTTGATCCGAGCTTCGGGGAAGGCGGTGGTCAGGTGGTCGGCCCAATCGCTGAGCGTGGGCGTTTCACCCGGCAGGGCGGGCAGTTCACCTTTCAGGAAGTCACGGAAGGACATGCCCAGCGCATTGATGTACTGGCCGTCGCGATACACAAAATACATCGGCACATCGAGCGCGTATTGCACGTAACGCTCGAACCCGAAGCCGTCTTCGAAAACAAAGGGCAGCATTCCTGTGCGGGCATCGTCCAGATGCCGCCAGATGTAACTGCGCCAGCTTTTCTGGCCATTTACCTTGCCCTCAAAAAAGGGCGAGTTCGCAAACAACGCCGTTGCCACCGGCTGCAAGGCCAACGCGACGCGCAGTTTCTGCACCATGTCGGCCTCGGACCCGAAGTCGATATTGACCTGAACGGTGCAGGTTCGGCGCATCATGGCGCGGCCCATGGTGCCGACCTTTTCCATGTAATCGTTCATCAGCCGATAACGCCCCTTGGGCATCAACGGCATTTCGTCATGGGTCCAGGTCGGAGCCGCGCCGAGACCGATGAAACCCACGCCGATCTCATCTGCGATGTCCTTCACCTCACGCAGGTGGGTGTTCACCTCATCGCAGGTTTCGTGGATGGTCTCAAGCGGAGCACCCGACAGCTCAAGCGCGCCGCCCGGCTCCAGGCTGACATTGGCGCCGTCCTTTTCCAGACCAATCAGATGACCTGCTTCGCGGACTTCAGCCCAGCCATGGCGATCCCGCAGACCTTCCAGCACGGCCACAATCGAACGGGTGCCCTCGTAGGGCAACGGTTTCAGCGTGTCCTTGCAGTAGCCGAATTTCTCATGCTCGGTGCCGATGCGCCAGTCTGCCTTGGGCTTGCAGCCCGACTCCAGATATTCGGCCAATTGCTCGTGGCGTTCGATCGGACCGCCGCCGGACTGAGGGATGGACATGAACCGTGCTCCGATCCTGATGTGTCTGTCTTTTGGCCAGTCGTGGGGGCAAACTGCGCCAGTGTCAATGCAGCCGAAGGTGTGGAGGGCGCGAGGACGTACGCTCCCAGATAACGACCTTATGCGGCGATCTGCCGTTGAGTTCAGACAGCATTTGTTCGGTTTTCAAGCCCGGCAGGCTTGAGAAAACGTCGAACAGAGCTTCGGCTCCTTCAGCGTTCACAGGAATGTGAAGCGTCGGTTGCCCAGGCTGATCCAGAACCCAATGCGCCGGACTGGAGGTCGGATCAAGTGCAAGCCGTTCGATTTCTCGTGTCGCAACAATGCCGCCATCCAGAGGGCCGAGATAAGTGATTTGCCCTTCATCAACCGTAACGACGCCCTGCCCGCCTGCGCCGGTTCTGAACCGTACGCGCTGTATGCCGATCACGGCCAAAGCTGCGGACACGACGATCAGGAACCAACCGACCCAGGCCAGCAACCCACCCGGCCCGCTGACCCAACTGACGCCAAGGATCAGGACAAAAGCCGCGACCAGTACTTCACGCCAGCGCCAAAGTGCCAGTTTTGCCTCTGGTCGAAAAAAGCTCATTGAGCGGACTCCGTTTGATCGTTGAACAGAACCAGTGAGACCGAACCGGTCGGCATGAATCCAATCGCTATGTAAGCACGAGCGGCCGCATTTGAAGCGGCAAATAAGACGGCTCGGTTCACACCTGCCTCGCGCGCCTCTTTCAAATGCAAAGCGACAGCGGTGCGCGCATAACTTCGCCCGCGCAGCTCGCGCGGGGTAAATACACCACCGATCTGAACGACATCCGAAAGCGCCGAATTGAAGCCTGTCATCGCAACCGGCTGTCCTTTGTAGATAAGGGCTCTGTGACTGTCGCGCTCCAGATAACGTTTCAGGTCTTCTCTGGCCTGCTTGTCCAGTTCCTTGTGAAGCAAACCCGGCGTTTCCTGAAGGTATTGCTTCCGCCAGGCAATCACTTGATTGCGATCCACTCCGGTCAACGGAACAAGGCGCACATCTTCCATTTGAGGAACAACAAGGTTGTTCAGGTTAAGTGAGAATGCCGGTTCATCGTCATTGAGACCCGTCAGCCTGTCTCGCCAACCTACGATTTTGACGAAGTCTCTAACCTGCGCCGTTTCACCGATGATTCCCGAGACAGCTCGGTTTTGGATCCAATCCCAGGCGGCAAAAAGCTCTGCACGCTTCACGTTGGGGCATTGCGGAAAGACTATTCCTTCATTGGTGATACCCAAGACACCGCGCAGCGGGTTACCCAGCAACCAAAACGACATGCCCCGAGGATGGGAACCACCCAGACCGAAATCTTCCAAATTGCCCAAAGGAAACATCGAGCTTTGGAGGTGGAGGCGCAAAAACCGCTGAACTTCTGGAACATCCTTCTGTAGCGCTGCGCGCCACATTACGCCCAATCCCCCAGAGCCTGCTGCCACATGGTCAGCGCAGCGACTGCCGCCGTGTCGGCCCGCAGGATACGCGGACCAAGACTGACGACATGCGCGAATGGCAACCCTGTCAGACGCGCGCGTTCCCTGTCAGAAAACCCGCCTTCCGGGCCGATTAGAATCGCCCACGGGTAACCTTTTTCATTGGCGGCCAATCGCAAGGCCGATCCAACCTCGGCTTCGTTGCAGAACATCAGTTGCCGATCTTCTGGCCATGCATCCAACAGCCGATCCAACCGCTGCAAATCGGCGACCTCGGGCACGAAGGTTCCGCCGCATTGCTCGGCCGCCTCGACGGCATGGGCCTGCAAGCGGTCTTGCCGGATACGTTCGGAATTTGTGAACTCGGTCTGCACCGGCATGATACGCGCCGCGCCCATTTCCGCGGCTTTTTCCACGATGAAGTCAGTGCGGGCCTTTTTGATCGGTGCAAACAGGAACCAAAGATCGGGCGGCAACTGCAACGGTTTCGTCTGCTCAAGGCAGGTCAGCGTTCCTCCGCGTTTTCCCGCCTCCGAGACTTCGGCCAACCACTCTCCGTCCTGCCCGTTGAACAGGGCGATCTGCCCTTTGACCGCAAGGCGCATGACACCAAAGAGGTAATGCGCCTGGTCGCGCGTCAAAGGAACCGATTGCCCCTGACCCAAGGGCTGCTCTACATACAGTCTGATCTTCGCACTCATGAGACCTTACATATGCAAGGCAATGCCCCAACACCAGATGGTCAAGTCGCTGATGCCGTCACCGGCAACTGGGTTGACACCCGTGCCCCGGCCTTTGCCCGCCCCTACCTGCGCCTCAGCCGCGCGGACCGGCCTATCGGGACATGGCTGTTGCTGATTCCGTGCTGGTGGGGGCTGGCGCTGGCCATCCTGCACGACGGTCAGCCGCGTTGGGAAGATCTGTGGATCGCCATAGGATGCGCATTCGGAGCCTTTCTGATGCGGGGCGCAGGTTGCACCTGGAATGACATTACGGACCGGGAATTTGACCGGCAGGTCGAACGCACACGCTCGCGCCCGATCCCTTCGGGTCAGGTCAGTGTCCGGCAGGCTGCGGCGTGGATGGTCCTGCAATGCATTCTGGCGTTGGGCATCCTCCTCAGTTTCAATCAGGCGGCCATTGCCATGGGCGTACTGTCCCTGTTGCCAGTGACGATCTATCCGTTTGCCAAACGGTTTACCTGGTGGCCTCAGGTGTTCCTGGGGTTGGCTTTCAACTGGGGCGCCCTTCTGGCCTGGGCGGCGCATAGCGGTTCCGTGGGATGGCCTGCAGTGACTCTTTACCTGTCTGGAATCGCGTGGACCCTGTTCTACGACACCATCTATGCGCATCAGGATGCCGAGGATGACGAACTGATCGGCATCAAGTCAACCGCCCGGCTGTTCGGAGCCGATACAGCGAGGTGGCTGAAGTACTTTTTGGTGGCGACGGTGTCGCTGATGGGACTGGCCATCGTCGATGCAGGGGTGCCGGATGCCTCGATGCTGGCATTGGGCGTTGCGCTCTGTGGGCCTTGGGCAATGGGCTGGCACATGATGTGGCAACTCCGCGCGCTGGACATCGAAGACAATGCCAGGCTGTTGCAATTGTTCAGGGTCAACCGCGACACTGGCTTGATTCCGCTGATCTTCCTCTGCGTTGCCCTGTTGCTCTGATTGCACCTGCTGAACGGGGCCTGTAAAGATCGGCCCAACCGCCTGAGGAGTGTCGAGCCCAAATATGCGTCTGCCGTATTTTATCGTTGTTTCCCTGATCTTTCTTGTGTCAGCCGGGCTGTCGCTTTTGGCAGCCAGCTATGCCGTTACAAAGATCGAAGAGACTTCGGAATTCGCTGTGCGTCGGTCGCTTGATCTCAAAGGCCATGACTGGGCCGAGGTTGAATCCCATGGCTTGCGCGTGGTCCTGACCGGAACTGCACCGGATGAGGCGACCCGCTTTAACGCGCTGACAGCAGCCGGAACCGAGGTCGATGCGTCCCGCGTAATCGATGAAATGGAGGTTGAAGCGACTTCGGCCCTGGCGTCACCACGCTTTTCAGCAGAAATTCTGCGCAATGATCACGGTATCTCGATCATCGGTTTGATCCCCGCCAGTGAAGACAGGGATGACCTGATCAGACGGCTGAGCAATCTCGACCGCAACATCGCGGTCTCGGACCTGATGGAAACGGCAGATTACCCCAAGCCCGACGGTTGGGATGCAGCGATATCCTATGCCATCGAGGCTTTGGCCAGCCTGCCTCGCGCCAAAATTTCCGCAAGTGCGGATTTGGTCAAAATCACCGCCATTGCGGACAGCCAACAGGAAAAACAACGTCTCGAACAAGATCTGACTCGCGCCGCACCGCCCAGCCTGCGGATCGGGCTGGCGATTTCGGCCCCCCGGCCCGTTATTACGCCTTTTACGCTGCGTTATCTGATCAACGAAGAAGGTGGGCAATTTGATGCCTGCTCGGCACAGGATGAAAAGGCCCGCGACCGGATCGTGACCGCCGCGCGCGAAGCCGGACTGTCAGGGCCATATTCCTGTACCATCGGTCTGGGTGAGCCCTCACCGCGTTGGCCCGAAGCAGCCGAGATGAGCATTCAGGCGCTTGCCAGAATCGGCAAAGGCTCGGTCACAATGTCGGATGCCGACATTACCTTGGTTGCGGCGCAAGGCACCGATCCAGCCATGTTCGACCGAATTGTGGGCGAACTTGAAACAGCGTTGCCTCAGGTCTTTGCCCTGCACGCTGTTCTGCCAGAACCCGAAACCAGCGAACAGGCCGGACCCATAGAGTTCTCGGCGACCCGCAGTCCCGAAGGGCTGGTGCAACTGCGAGGGCGTCTGGGGGATGAAACCTTGCGGGATATGGTCGACAGCTATGCCCGCGCGGCCTTTGGCTCGGACCAGGTCTATACAGCAACCCGCATCGTGCCGGGGCTTCCGGCAGATTGGCCGGTGCGTGTTCTCGCTGGCCTTGAGGCGTTGGCACAACTTCACAACGGCGCCTTGACCGTGACGCCGGACACAGTCGAACTGACTGGCCTCAGCCATGAAGAAGATGCCAAGGCCCGTATTGCGGGTCAGCTGTCGGACAAGCTGGGAGAGGGGCAGGAATTCACCCTGACGATCACTTATCAGCCACCGCCAGAACCCGAAGATGCTCTGCCCGATCCTGAAGTCTGCGAAGCGCAGATCGCCGAAGTTCAGACTGTCAGCAAAATTGCTTTCGAACCCGGATCGGCGACGATTGCGTCCGACTCGCGCGATGCCGTGAACCAGATCGCGGATATCCTGCGCGACTGCGGACCGATCCGTATGGAAATACAAGGCCATACCGACAGCCAGGGCCGCGAAGAGATGAACCAGCAGCTCAGCCAGGCACGGGCTCAATCCATTCTGAACGAGCTGCGCGGGCGGCGCATTCCCACTAGCAGCTACACTGCCGTGGGATACGGTGAAACACAGCCCATTGCGGATAACGACACCGAAGAAGGCCGCGAGGAAAACCGGCGGATCGAGTTCCGGCTGATCCGCCCCGAACCAGTCGAGGCCTCCGAAACAGGTCTCGAAGCGCTCGAGGCCGAGACTAACCCGCCCGAGGCGGATCAGACCGACACGACCGCACCAGATGCGGATGCAGAGGACAAGTAAGTTGAACAGAACCGAATTCATCATCGCCACTGCCGTCATTCTGTTTGCGGCCTTCTGCATGGGCTGGTTTGCCAACTGGCTGGCCCACCGCCTGTCCCGCGTCCGCCAAAGCGACGTTGCTGATCTGGATCGCATGAGCCAGGAATTGCACGAAGCGGAAGAAACCCGCGATCAGGCCATAACCTACCTTCAGCAACGCGAAGCCGAGTTGACCAATCAGCTGACCCAGACAGAGGCAGAACTGGCCGCAGCCATGGACGGCCTGCGCGCCGCGCGGCAAGAGGCCGAGGAAATGCGCGGGCGGATCAACAACGCCGACTGAACGACCGTCTTTCCGGTCGTCTCACAAGACCTGTGCCAAATCTGCGAACGGGTCTTCGGGGTCTTCCAGGCCAACCGACGGCCAGAACACGCCATCCCCTGCGCAATTCCTACAACGCGCCAATTGCGCCCCTTCCAGACGGAAGGACGTTTGCATCAAAGCTTCGGTTCCCATCCGGAAAACCAGACTGCAATGGCGACCAAGCGACACGGCATAGTGGACGATCCAGAGTTTATCGATCATCTGCCGGGCATACGCACCGCTGATCGGGGCCGGGCTTTGTCCGAATGAATTGTCTGTTTCGCAAGGCCTTAGCAACTCAATCCGTAGTGCAAGCCGCCATCCTACCGATCCATTTTTCACGGATTTGGTGCAGATTCGCGAACCAGTGTCTGGATGAGAATTGAACCCGCTCGGGTCCACAAGCCACCACGGCGGTCGCGCCGCACTACCAGCGGGTCAACGCGTCTTCGTCCTGTTCTTTGGCCGCGACCCATTCCGCGCCGGAACGGGTGATTTCTTTCTTCCAGAACGGCGCACGCGATTTCAGATAATCCATCAGATACTCCGCCGCTTCAAACGCATCCTTGCGGTGCGGTGCCGCCGTGGCCACCATCATGATCTTGTCGCCCGGTGCCAGACGTCCATGACGATGAATCACCAGCACATCGCCCAACGACCAACGATCCTTGGCCTCTTGGGCGATCTTGGTCAGGGCGCGCTCGGTCATACCCGGATAATGCTCGATCTCCATCACATCCAGATCACCGCTTGCAAGGTCGCGCACAACGCCGGTGAAAGTAACGATGGCCCCGTTGGAATCATCCCCGGCGGCAAAAGCATTGGCCTCTGCCCCCAGATCAAATGCCTCTTCCTGAACCGCGATCCGCATCGTTCAACCGCCCGTCATCGGTGGGAAAAACGCAACTTCCCGAACTCCTGCCAGCGAAGCATCGAAGTCCGACAGCTCTTGATCCAACGCGACGCGAAGGGCGGACAAATCGGCAAACGCCGCAGCGTAGCGGTCTTCCCGAGCGCTCAGTTCAGCCACCAGGTCGCTAACTGTGGCCGCTTGCGTTTCGACCTTTTCTTTTGGCAAGCCGATGCGTTCGCGCACCCATGCGAAATAAAGAACATCCATCGGTTAGCTCTCCTTCAGATGAGGCATGGCTTTACGTAGATAATCATAGCCGGTGATCAATGTTAGCGTTGCGGCGATCCACAACAGCCACAGCCCAACCTGACCAGCCCAGTACATGCCATCGACATTCAAGCGCAGGTGGTTCACGTCTTCGACCTGACCCGCAATGATTTGCTCGACCAGCTCGGCATCCATACCAAAACTCGCCATCACGGCATAGTGCTCAAAGATACCCTGCGAAAACAGAACTGCGATGGCGACCATCTGGGCCGTGGTCTTCCATTTGGCCAGTTTGGTGACTTTGAGCGTGCCGGCCACATCGCCCAAGTATTCCCGCAGGCCCGACACAAAAACTTCACGAAACAGGATCACGGTTGCAGGAAGAACAAGCCACGGTGTCCAATGCTCGGTCGAATAGCCCACAAGGATCATAAGCGCGATCACCACCATGGCCTTGTCGGCGATCGGATCCAGCATCGCTCCGATTTTGGTCTCCTGCTTCCATGCGCGGGCCAGATACCCATCGAACCAATCGGTAATCGCCGCTGACAGAAACAGGATCAGTGCAAACCAGTCCGCATAGGGACGGGTGAAATACAAAAACATAACAGCCAGTCCGGGCGCGGCCAGCAGGCGCAGCACAGTCAGGAGATTGGGTAAATTCCACTTCATGGCTTGGACCCTATATTGCTGGTCCGGAACAGAAAAGCCAATCAGGCAAAAAACTTCATCACTCACAAACGCTTGGTCAAAGCGCCGCAGGCCTGGCGTCTCAGAACAGAACCTCTTGGCCTTTCCCGGCTTTGCGGTCAGATTGCCGCGCAAGCCGAACCAGAAAGTACCAGATGACAGCGCATATTCAAACCGACGCCCGATCAAACATGATCGGCAGCCTCTGGATGATCACCGCGATGGCGGGCTTTGCGCTGGAGGATGCGTTGCTGAAAGCCGCCTCAGCCGCACTCCCGATATGGCAGGTTCTGGTTCTTTTTGGTGTGGGTGGGTCCGTGATATTTGCTGCGGTGGCTTTGGCGCGCGGGCATCGGTTGCTGCACCCTGACGTTCTGTCCCGCCCGATGAAAATTCGAGTACTTTTCGAGGTCTTTGGTCGATTGTTTTACGTTCTGGCCATTGCTCTGACTCCTTTGTCCTCGGCTACGGTGATTCTGCAAGCCACGCCTCTGGTCGTTGTTGCAGGCGCCGCGTTGTTCTTTGGCGAGACAGTCGGTTGGCGGCGTTGGAGCGCTATCTTTGTCGGCATGATCGGCGTCGTCGTCATCCTGCAACCCACCGGAGACAGTTTTTCGCTGCTGTCGATACTGGCAGTGCTGGGAATGCTGGGATTTGCCGGACGTGATCTGGCCAGCCGCGCAGCACCTGCCACGCTTGGAACCGAAGTCCTGGGGTTTTACGGCTTCCTCAGCATCATCGTGGCCGGCGTGGCCTATCGGTTTTGGGAGGGCGCGCCGATGGTCTCACTCAGCGTGCAAACAAGCCTGCACCTAACCGGGGCGGTGCTGATGGGGGTAATGGCTTATGCGTCGCTGATGAAGGCCATGCGCACGGGCGAAGTGTCTGCCGTGACCCCGTTCCGGTACACCCGACTATTGTTCGGCATCGGGTTGGGTGTGGCAGTGTTCGGTGAAAGCCTGGACCCTACTATGTGGATCGGCAGCGCGCTGATCGTTGTCTCGGGCCTCTATATCCTGTGGCGGGGTCGGCGTGCCTAGCCCTTGTCGTGAAAGAAGTCGTAAACCTTCTGCGCCAAACCGGCCGAGATCCCTTCGACCGCTTTCAGATCGGCCAGATTGGCCCGGCTGACGGCTTTGGCGCTGCCGAAATGAGCCAGCAGAGCACGTTTGCGTGCCGCCCCGACACCGGGGATCTCGTCCAGCGGTGTCGCACCTACGGCCTTTGCCCGCTTTGCGCGATGGGTGCCGATGGCAAACCGGTGCGCCTCATCCCTTAAGCGTTGAATGAAATACAGTACCGGATCGTTTCGTTTCAGCGCAAATGGGCGCTGGCCGATCCGGTGAAACTCTTCCTTGCCGTGATCGCGGTCGACCCCTTTGGCGACGCCGACCATGGGAATGTCTTCGACCCCATGTTCGACCATGATCTCATGCACGGCGCTTACCTGCCCGGCACCGCCATCAATCAGCAGCAGGTCAGGCCACAGCCCTTTGTCGCGATCCGGGTCTTCCTTTTGCAATCTGGTGAAACGACGGTTCAGTACCTCTTTCATCATGCCGAAGTCGTCACCCGGTGTGAGGTCATCTCCGCGAATGTTGAACTTGCGGTAGGCGTTTTTCATGAACCCCTCTGGGCCCGCTACGATCATGCCGCCAACCGCGTTGGTGCCTTGAATGTGAGAGTTGTCGTAGACCTCAATCCGACCCGGCGGACCGTCCAGTTCGAACGCCTCGGCCAGCCCGCGCAACAGCTTTGCCTGCGTGGCGCTTTCCGACATGCGGCGGGCCAGAGCCTCGCGTGCGTTGCGCAAGGCGCCGGCAACCAGTTCATGTTTTTCGCCACGTTGCGGCACAAGGATTTCGACCTTGCGCCCGGCTTTTTCAGCCAACGCCTGCTGCATCAGATCAACGTTTTCGATTCCGTCCGACAGGATCAACTGTCGCGGCGGTTCCTTGTTGTCGTAGAACTGACCCAGAAAGGCCTCCATCACTTCGGCAGATGAAACATCCGGCCCGACGCGCGGATAGAAATCCTTGTTGCCCCAGTTCTGGTTCGCACGAATGAAAAACACCTGCACACAGGCCTGACCGCTGTCCATGTAAAGGCCGATCACGTCCGCCTCAGCAACACCGCGCGGGTTGATACCCTGAGAGGTCTGCACCTGCGTCAGCGCCCGGATACGGTCACGCAGACCGGCGGCGCGTTCGAACTCCATCGCCTCGGACGCAGCCATCATCTGCTCGGCCAGCTCCTCCTGTACCTTGGTCGAGCGACCCGACAGGAAGCGTTCAGCATCCTTCACGCTTTCACGGTAATCCTCCTCCGAGATCAGGCCGACACACGGCCCGGAGCAACGCTTGATCTGATACAGCAGGCAAGGCCGTGTTCGGCTGTCGAACATCGAATCCGAGCAGTTGCGCAGCAGGAACGCTTTTTGCAACTGATTCAATGTCCGGTTCACCGCACCTGCGCTGGCAAAGGGACCGAAATAGGCTCCTTTTTCCTTCTTCGCCCCGCGGTGTTTCTTGATCTGCGGAAAGTCATGATCCTTGGCGACCAGTATGTTCGGAAAGCTTTTGTCATCCCGCAACAATACATTGTATTTCGGCTTGAGCTGCTTGATCAGGTTCTGCTCCAGCAGCAATGCCTCGGTCTCGGTTCGCGTGGTCAAAAACATCATCGAAGCCGTCGCGGCGATCATCTTTTCGATCCGACCCGAATGACCCGGACGTGTGTAATTCGACACCCGTGCCTTGAGGTTTCGAGCTTTTCCGACGTACAGAACCCGGCTGTCGGCATCGAGCATGCGGTATACACCTGGAGAACTTTCCAGCGTTTTTACATGGCGCTGAATACAGGCATAGCCGGAAAGGGACGATTCGCTGTCGATAGTCATGACCCTGAGATATGATTCTCTGACAATGGCTGCAATCTCACGCCACTCAGATCAAGAGTAAACAAATCCACGGTTTCTGTGGATAAGTGTGAAGATAAGTTTTCGGAAAATCGAAAATCCCCTTGTTTCCTTGCCTCTTCCCTAACTTGCACAAAAATTAAGCAACAATTTAAATGTTTGTTTTTAAACGATATTTTTTTACATACTTAGCAAGTGTATGAAAAAAAAGACAATTTTGTAACGCGCATGTAACACAATTGAGATCGGTGCAAAACTTGCAGCAAAATTGCTTATTCTACGCCCAGAACATCCGGAGTTTTCCAACCCAGATGCTGACCACCATCCACACATAAAAGCTGCCCGGTAACCGCGTGTGCATCCAGAAAATACCCAAGCGCGGCAGTTATGTCAGACGGGTTGGACCCCCGCTCCAACACGGTATTGGAACGCTGTGCCTGAAAATGTTCTTCGCTTTGGCGGTGACCCTGCATCGTTGGGCCCGGCCCGATCGCGTTGACGCGGATCGTCGGAGACAATGCCTGCGCCGCCGTTCGGGTCAGCGTCCACAGACCCATTTTCGCGATGGTGTATGACATGAACTCGGGCGTCAATTTTCGCACTCGCATGTCAACCATGTTGACGATAAGGCCGGTTGCGAGCGGTTCGCCATTTTCATCTGTGCCAACGCTCAGCCCCTGATCCGCCATTGCCTGCGTCAGAACAAAGGGGGCACGCAGGTTGCTGCCGAGATGTCGATCCCAGCTTTGCCGGGTTGCCGTGCGGATGTTGTCATATTCAAAGATCGACGCGTTGTTCACCAGACAGGTGATCGGCCCGCCCAGCGCCTCTGCCGCTGTGGGCAGCAGCGCCTGAACCTGAGCCTCGTCCAGCAGATCGGTCTGCAGGGCCACGGATTGACGGCCAAGCGCCTGCACCTCTGCCGCTGTCTCCTGCGCCGGGCCTTCGGAGGAGGCGTAGTGCACGGCCACATCAAAACCACGACCCGCCAGATACAGCGCCATGGCCCGGCCCAGACGAATACCGGCACCGGTCACTAAAGCTCGGGTCATGCTTCACCTCGTTTTGTCAGATCACACCAGCAATACAGTGACATAAAGCACATAAAGGAAAGTCAACACCAACCCCCAGACGCGCGAGATGTCCTGTTTGAGGAACACAAACGGAACCAGAAGCAGCGATGCGCCCAGCATGACCCACAAGTCGAACCGCAAGAACTCTGGGGTAACTGGTATACGACCAAACCAGGTTGCGATCCCGATGATGGCCAGAAGGTTGAACATGTTCGAACCGATCACGTTACCCAGCGCGACATCGGCTTGTCTGCGCAGTGCGGCCATAAGCGTCGTCGCAAGTTCGGGCAAAGAGGTTCCTACCGCGATAAGGGTCAGGCCGATGACCGTTTCGCTGACTCCATAAGTTTTCGCAATCGTGGTCGCGTTGTCCACCAGCAAATGGGCACCCATCGGAAGTCCCACCAGGCCCAGGATCAGGTAAATCGATACCTTCCAGTAGGGCATGTCCGGGTCAGCTTCTTCCAGACCTTCCAGTTCGTCATCCTCCGCGCATGCCTCACCACAGGCCTTGCGATGTGCCTTTGCCTCACGAAAGGCATTCGTAAGAACCAGACCCAAAGCCGCCAGCAGGATCAGGCCACTGAAGACGGTGAACGTGCCGCAAAAAGCCAGCCCGATGAACAGAACCGTCGCCATCAGCATGAACACATAGTTCCTGCGGCTGTTGCATTCACTGGTGTGAATCGTTGCCAGCAATGCGGGCAGGCCAAGAACCAACAGGATGTTGGCCGTGTTCGATCCGACAACGTTGCCCAGCGCGATACCGGGCGCGTTCTCTTTCAACGCGCTGATCGCAATAAGCAACTCGGGTGCCGACGTACCAAAGGCTACAATCGTCAGGCTGACGATCAGCGCCGGGACGCCGAGACGCAGGCTCAGATTCACAGCACCACGCACCAAGGCATCGCCTGCCAGCAGCAGGATCAACAGGCCAAGACCAGACAGCAGCCATGTGGTGATCAAGTCCGGCCCCCTTTTTCGCAGGCACAGGGGCCTTTACCTATGCGAAACCGCCCGCAGCGTGGACACTTGGCCGAGCTCAGTTTCTTTTGCCCCGGAAAGCGCAGTTTGCCAAACATCGCCAAGACGCCCATGCCAATCAGAAAAAGTGTGACAACCTTGATGATCACTTCACAAACCGAAACGCGCGTAGGCCGCCCGCTCCTCTAATCCGGCAATGGCATCCTGTGCCAGGCTGGCCCCGAAACGCGACCAGATCGGTTTGCGCACGCCATACCGGCGGAACTTGACCTTGTCGCCAAAGCGTTCCTGCATCTTGGGTTTCAGATGGGCGATGCCGTCGATCAAACCCAGCTCCTGCGCATGACGCGCCAGCCAGATTTCACCCGTAAACAGATCGGAGGTTTGATCCAGCTTGTTGCCTCGGCGGGCTTTGACATGCGCTACGAAGTTTTCGTGGATGTCGCCCAACAGCCCTTGCAGGCGCGCCACATCCTCTTTCTTTTCCGGCGAGAAGGGATCCAGCATCGATTTCGACTTGCCAGCTGTATGGACACGCCGTTCAAATCCCTGCCGCGCCAAAAAGACATGCGCGCCGAACCCGGCCGAAATAACTCCGATCGACCCGAGAACCGAACTGTCGTCGGCCCAGATTTCATCCGCAGCAGCAGCCAGCCAATAGCCGCCTGACGCCGCAACGTCTTCAACAAATCCGACCACAGGCACGTCCAACTCGTCCGACAATCGCCGGATACGTGCGCCAATCAAAGAGCTTTGCACAGGCGACCCGCCCGGAGAGTTGATCTCGAGCGCGACAGCTACAGGCTTTCCTTTGCGAAACGCCTTCTCAAGAACCGGGGCCAGAGAGGTGTCGTTGAGGGAACCGCGACCGGCCATACCAATGGCGCCGGACAGGCGAACAACGGCCACACAGGGGTGCTTTTTGACAAACGGTAGGCTGAGTTTCATGGGTGCCGATGTAGAGTGCCCCCAACTCGTAAACAAGGGACTCTACGAGCCTTAAACGCGACGTGAACCAAATTCCCACACTCGATGGGCAAAAATGCAACGCCTTGGCGAAGGTCAGCTGCGAATGCGCCAACCGGTTTTGAAGATCCAACCGATGACCGCCAGGCACAGACCTGTAAAAGCGACAATAGCAAGAAGACTGAAAACAATCGGCACATCTGCCAGCCCGTAAAAGGACCAGCGGAAACCCGAAATCAGATAGACCACGGGATTGAACAGCGTGATGGTCTGCCACAATGGCGGCAGCATCGAGATCGAATAAAACGTACCCCCCAGAAAGATCAGTGGCGTCACCACCAACTGCGGCACCAACGACATCTGCTCGAAGTTGCTGGCCCAGATCCCGATGATGAATCCCAGCAACGAAAAGCTGAGACAGGACAGGATCAGAAACGCGGCCATGGCGAATGGATGCTCGATCCGAATATCGACGAAAAACGTCGCAGTGACCAATATCACCAACCCCACAAACAGCGCCTTTGTGGCGGCGGCACCGACATATCCGATCACGATCTCGATGAAATTGACCGGAGCGGACAACAGCTCGTAGATGGTGCCCAGAAACTTGGGGAAGTAAATTCCGAACGACGCGTTCGAAATCGACAGCATCACCACCGACAACATGATCAGCCCCGGCACGATGAACGCACCGTATGAAACGCCCTCGACCTCTTGGATACGGCTGCCGATGGCGGTGCCAAACACCACGAAATAAAGCGACGTAGACAGAACCGGCGACAGAAAACTCTGTGCCAGAGTGCGGAAGAAACGGGCCATTTCGAACCGGTAGATAGCAGCGATCGCGGTCCAGTTCATGCGGCCTCTCCGGATACCAGATTGACGAAAATCTCTTCCAGGCTTGATTGCCTGGTCTGCACGTCGCGCAACACCAAACCGGCCTCGGACACGTCATTCAGCAAGGTCGTTATGCCGGTACGATCCGCGTGGGTATCGTAGGTATAGATCAGGCAATCACCCGCGCCATTGAGGGCAAGATTGTGACTGGCCAGACTGTCGGGAATCCGAGCGATGGGTTCGGTCAGCATGACTTCGATCTGCTTTTTACCCATCTGCGACATGAGTGTGGCTTTGTTCTGCACCAGCAAAAGCTCTCCCTTGTCGATGACGCCGACACGATCCGCAATCGCTTCTGCTTCTTCAATATAATGGGTGGTCAGAATGATGGTGACACCGTCCCGTTTCAGTTCCGCCACAAGCTCCCACATATCCTTGCGCAACTCGACATCCACTCCGGCAGTCGGCTCGTCCAGAAAAAGCACCCGAGGTTCATGGGCCAGGGCCTTGGCGATGAGCACCCTCCGCTTCATGCCACCGGACAATTCCTTGATCGCGTTGTTGCGCTTGTCCCATAGGGACAGCTTGCGCAGAATCTCTTCGATCCGCGCGTTGTCCTTGCCAATCCCGAACAGCCCGCGCGACAACCGAACCGTGTTCCTGACCTTTTCAAATGGTTCCAACGCGATCTCTTGCGGCACAAGCCCGATCATCCTGCGCGCTGCGCGATAGTCGGACTGGATGTCATGTCCACCAACTGTGACCACTCCCGAGGTCGGGTTTGTTATCCCGCAAATCGTCGAAATCAGGGTTGTCTTCCCGGCGCCATTTGGTCCCAGAAGCGCAAGTATCTCGCCCTCTTCAATATCCAGAGACACACCCTTCAGGGCCTCGAACCCATCGGCGTAAGATTTGCGAAGATCTTTGATGGACAAAATGGTCGTCATATCTGTTCCCCGTTCCGACCGAGACCCTATCGCGCGGAACCAGCCTGCAACAGGGCAATTTCGCACAACGCGCTGCGCATTTTCTAATGGTTGTCAGAACCATGCTCAATTCCAACTTGCAATCCGTCAACCCACCCGCAAACTCTGCCACAACGGAGGCGCTGATGTTGAATGGAATACGTATTGTCGAAATCGAAGGGCTGGGCCCCGGCCCGTTTGCCGCCATGCAGCTTGCTGATCTGGGCGGCGACGTCATCACGATCCATCGCAAAGGCCAGGCTGTAACCCCGGGCATGCCGAACCGCTCGCTTCTGGACCGCGGCAAACGATCTATCGCACTTGATCTGAAGGACACTGACGATCTGGCGACCGCCCGCCGCCTGATTGACACAGCAGACGCACTGATCGAAGGCTTCCGCCCCGGCGTGATGGAAAAGCTGGGTCTTGGCCCGGATCTTTGCCTGACCCGCAACCCGAAACTGATATATGGTCGCATGACAGGCTGGGGGCAGGATGGTCCATTGGCTGACACAGCCGGACATGACTTGAATTACATCGCTTTGTCCGGCGCGCTCTGGTACGCCTCTCTTCCTGATCAGTCGCCTCAAACCCCGGCCACTTTGGTCGGCGATATTGGTGGAGGAGCCATGTATCTCGTCACGGGCATCCTGGCAGGTTTGATCAACGCGCAAAGAACCGGAAAAGGCACCGTGGTTGACGCCGCCATCTACGACGGCTCGGCCCATATGATGAACCTTCTTATGACCATGCGCCAAACCGGAAACCTGTCTGAAACCCGCGGCCAAAGCCTGTTGGACGGCCCGCATTGGAGCCGAACCTACACCTGCGCAGACGGCGGATTTGTTTCGGTCCAATGCCTCGAACCGAAATTCTACGCCCGATTCCTGGAAATTCTGGACTTGTCCCATGACCCGGCGTTCCAGCAACAATACACCCGCAAACTCTGGCCGGACCTGACCCGGCGCCTGGCAGAAATCTTCGCGTCCAGGCCGCGCGAACATTGGGCCAAACTGTTCGACAGGTCAGACGCCTGCGTCGCCCCGGTTCTCAGTCCCGATGAGGCCGCAACCCATCCGATGAATACTGCTCGTCTATCCTGGCGCGAGACAGACGGAACCCTGCAGGCCGCCGCCGCCCCGCGCTTCTCCACACACCAATGGCATCCGAAACCCAGCCCGGCGCGCGGACAACACACCGCCGAGATCCTGAACGAACTCCGAGACCCCAAAAGCGCTTGACCCACTCTTCATCTGGCCGGAAATATCCCGGGGGTGAATTGGCCCGCGGCCAAGAGGGGGCTGGCCCCCTCCCACTCACCCTATCCGCCGCGCACCGTGTCGATCATCAGCTGAACATTCTCAGGATCTGCATCTGGTGTGATTCCATGCCCAAGGTTGAAGATGTGCGGCCCCTTGGAAAACGCCTCAACGATACGCCGGGTTTCATCCACCAGCGCCTGACCACCTGTCACCATATGCGATGAGGCAAGGTTGCCTTGCACACAGCCATCAACCTGTACTTTCTCAGCAGCCCATTCAGGCGACACGGAATTGTCCAGCGCCACGCAATCCACGCCGGTCGACTTTGCAAACCCTATGTACCCGTCGCCTGCTTCCCGCGGAAATCCAATCACAGGGATACCGGGATGGCGTTCCTTGATGGCTTGCGTGATCACCCGGCACGGCTCGACCGCGTATTTGCGGAAAGCTTCGCCCTTCAAAGACCCCGCCCAACTGTCAAAGATCTTAACCACCTCGGCCCCGGCTTCGATTTGCGCGGACAGATATTCGATCGTTGCGGCCGTGATCCGGTCCAACAGTGCCTCGAACAGCGCGGCATTCCCTTCACGCAACGCATGGGCAGGACCCTGATCCGGCGTGCCGCGCCCTGCGATCATATAAGTTGCAACCGTCCACGGCGCACCGGCAAACCCAATCAAAGTGGTTTCCGAGGGCAATTCCCGCGACAGGATTTTTACCGTTTCATAAACGGGCGACAGTGTTTCATGAATCGCGTCAACCGGCTTCAACGCGTCAAACTCGGATTGCTGCGTGATGGTCGACAGGCGCGGGCCTTCGCCGGTCACAAACCACAGATCCGCCCCAAGGGCCTGCGGCACCAGCAGGATATCTGCAAACAGAATCGCTGCATCAAACCCATAACGCCGGATCGGTTGCAATGTGACTTCGGCGGCCAGCTCAGGGTTATAGCACAAGGACAGGAAATCCCCGGCCTGGGCACGTGTGGCCCGGTATTCCGGTAGATACCGGCCCGCCTGACGCATCATCCAGATCGGCGGCACATTCTGCACCTCACCCGCCAGCGCCCGCAGCAGTTTCTTTGTCTCGGCCATGTTCGCCCCCAGCATTCAGGTTTTGGCAACGGGTCGTCCTTCGGCGGCAATTTGTCAAGCTCAGCCCCCATTGTCAGGGCAATGTGACGCGACTAAAGCTGTGCACATGACTTTGACCCTGCCCACCCCCGCATCGCCCCTCAGAATCGGCACCCGTGGTTCGCCACTGGCTCTGGCTCAGGCCTACGAAACGCGCCAGCGCCTGAGCGATGCGTTCGATCTGCCACAGGATGCGTTCGAGATCGTAGTGATCAAGACGACCGGCGACAATCGCGCCATGATCGACGCGGATCGACCGCTGAAGGAAATCGGCAACAAGGGCCTGTTCACCAAAGAAATCGAAGAGGCGATGCTGCGCGCCGAGATCGACATCGCCGTGCATTCAACAAAGGACATGCCCGTTGAACAACCCGAAGGGCTGGTTCTGGGCACGTTCCTGCCGCGCGAGGATGTGCGCGACGCTTTTATCTCTCCGCGATTGGGCTCGATCCACGATCTGCCCGATGGGGCCGTGGTGGGCACCTCGTCTTTACGACGCCGTGCGCAGTTGCTGAACCGGAGACCGGATCTGAAAGTGGTCGAGTTTCGCGGAAACGTGCAGACACGGCTGAAAAAGCTGGAAGACGGAGTTGCCGATTGCACGTTTCTGGCGATGGCAGGCATTCGCCGTTTGGGGATGGATGAGGTTCCGGCCAGCGCCATCTCTCCTGACGATATGCTGCCGGCGATCGCGCAGGGTACCATCGGCATAGAACGGCGCAGCAACGACATGCGCGCAGCCGAAATGCTGGAAGCGATTCATCACACGGAAACGGGATGGCGCCTGGCGGCCGAACGCACATTGCTGGCCGCGCTGGACGGGTCCTGCGAAACCCCGATCGCCGGCCTTGCCGAACTGGACGGCGACACCCTAAGGTTGCGAGGCGAAGTGCTGCGCCCGGACGGAACGGAAACCGCCAGCAGAGATATGACCGGCCCCGTCGAAGATGGGCCTGAAATAGCCCGCGCGATGGCGGCAGAACTGCTTGAACAGGCAGGACCTGATCTATTCGATTGGAAAAATTCAAAATAAATTTGCTCAGTGTGAACTTGATCACTGTAGCAGGCGGCGCGATCAGGCATTAATGTGACATACCGAAGAGGAAGTCGGGTCAGTCTCGAAAGTATCGAAAAGTTTTCAGATTGCCGGTGTTTTAATCAGTATTCGAGGGGGCGAGACTGACCCCCGGCTTCCAAAGGTAGCGGGTCGCTGTTGGGTTCAACAGCGACCCGTTTACGTTGTACCCGACCCGCTGTTCAGGAAATTGCTTCGACGGCGTGACGAACGGCCTCTCTGGTCTGTTCCAGATCCGCTTCGGTAACCGCCAGCGACGGGTACAGTTTGCCCGGAGCTTTGAATATTCCATGCGCTCGCAACGTTGCATTGTAAGTGGCGTTGCGCTTCGGGTCGTCATGGTTTGCGCTGCGATAATCCCGACATTCGGCCTTGGTGAAATAAATGTCGAACAAGGTCTCATCGCCGCAGATGCGATGGGCAATGCCTGCCTCATTCAAAGCGTTCGATTGCATCTGTTGCAACTGCCTCCCAATCGAGCGCAGGTGTTCATAGATGCCTTCACGCCGCAAAACCTCCATCGTCTTCAACCCCGCAGCTGAGGCAACGGGGTTGCCGGACAAAGTACCCAACTGCATCAGCCAGCCCTCTTCTCCGACTTTTGATTTGTCGAAGTGCGTCATGATCTCGGCACCGGCGCCCAGCGCAGCCAGAGGAAAGCCACCACCGGTGATCTTGCCAAGCGTGCAGATATCCGGGGTCACTCCGTATCGCTCTTGTGCGCCGCCGTAAGCCAGTCGGAACCCGGTGACGATCTCATCAAAAATAAGCAGAACACCAAATTTGTCGCATAACGCCCGCAAGCCATGCAAATACCCCGGCTCGGGCGGGATGATCCGCTGCAAGGGTTCGACCATGATCGCAGCGATATCATCATGTTCGTCAAGCAGCGCTGCCACCGCCTCAAGATCATTGAAAGGCGCGATCAGCATCTGCTCGGCCACACTTTCGGGGATACCGGCACTGTCGGGAACGGCCTGAGGGAAATTGACTCGGCGGCTGGGGGCCAGGCTCATCTGTGCCTCGGCGCTCATACCGTGATACCCCCCTTCAAACTTGAGGATCTTGTCGCGTCCAGTGTAGGCGCGCGCCAGCCGCATGGCGTACATGTCTGCCTCGCCCCCAGAGGCAACGAAACGCACCTGCTCGCAACAGGGAACGGCTTCGATGATGGCCTCGGCGAGTTCGATGCCCTTGCTGTTGTTGGCGAAGAAGGTCAGGCCCTTGGGCAGCTGCTCCAGCACCGCTTCCATCACCTCGGGGTGGCCATGGCCCAGCAACATCGGACCGGACCCGATCAGATAGTCGATATATTCGTTCCCGTCCTCGTCCCAGACACGGCTGCCCTCGCCACGGGCGATGATGATGCCCGGATCGAAGTTGCCGAAACCGCCGGCAGGCAGAACTTCGTTTGCGCGCGCTATCCACTCTGACTGCGTTTGGACTTTCAGCATCTCAATCAATCTCCAAAATC
This sequence comes from Ruegeria sp. CDSA141, assembly GCF_059612005.1. Lineage (NCBI taxonomy): Bacteria > Pseudomonadati > Pseudomonadota > Alphaproteobacteria > Rhodobacterales > Roseobacteraceae > Ruegeria > Ruegeria sp. CDSA141. The sequence continues at coordinate 65,146 of NZ_JBXWPT010000003.1, read as the reverse complement.
GGGGAGCCAAGAATTTCGAGGTCAGGTGCAACACCTAAGCCCGGACCTTCAGGCGGGGCAATCCGACCATTTTCACGTTTTGGTGCATCCGGGCAAATACGTGGCGCAACGTAAGAAGAAAGATCGCATGTGTTCATCAGCGACCCCCGCGGCGTGGAAGCGGCAAAATGCAGCGAGGCCGCCGTTACGATATCTGATCCCCATGTGCATTCTGCGCAAATCTCGGCGCCCAGCTGAACGGTCAGATCGCGCGCACGGCGCATCGCTGACAGGCCACCGAATTTCGACAGCTTCAACGCAACCGCATCCATGCACCCCAATTCATGCGCCCGCATCAGCGATGCAAGATCAAAGGCGTTTTCGTCGATCTTCATGGGCAGACCCGTCGACTGACGGACAGCAGCACAGTCTTCCAGTGTTTTACAGGGCTGTTCCAGCATCACATCCAGATGTGCCACCGCGCGCCCGGTTCGCGTTGCCTGAAGGCGCGATGCCCCGCAGTTCCAGTCGCCATACACAAGCGGTCCAGGTCCCACGGCCTCGCGCACTTTGATCAGCCGCTCGGCATCGGCCTGCCAATCGCCCTCGACTCCCAGCTTGACCTGAAACTGGCGAATCCCGGTTTGGAAAGCCGCCTTGGCAATTCTGGCCATCTCGTCCGGCGCAATGCAGGTGATCGAATGATAGAGCGGCATATCCGCCCGTGTTCGCCCGCCCAGCAATGCGTAAACCGGCACCCCCGCCGCGCGGCCGAACAGATCCCACAGCGCAATGTCCACGATCGATTTCGCGTAGCTGTGGCCTTGCAGAAACCCGTCCAGCTTTCGCATCGGCGCATCGACCCCAATCGGAGAAATCCCGAGAATCTCGGGGCCCATTTCAGCAACGGCCCCCGGTACGCCATCCGCATAGGCTGGCAGATAATGCGGGATCGGGCAGACCTCACCCCAACCTGTCAGACCTGTATCCGTCTCAAGGCGCAGGATATGAGACGTCACGGTCGCACAGGTCTTGCCGTCAGCCATGTGATAGGTTTCATGGCTGGTCAGTTCGATGGACCAGAGCGTTAGCTTGTCAATCCTCAAGCATATTCTCCTACTGGATCACCCAATTTGGCTTCATCAGGATGCACGCCAAGCCCCGGCACTTCGGGCAGATGCAGATGGCCATCGACATTGCGAGGCCCACGGCCGTCTGCAACATCAACCGTGATCATGTCCTGACAGGCCCAGACCGCGTGGCAATGGTCATCCGGGATCGTGGCGGCCAGATGCAGCGCTTCGGTATCGGCCAGAACCGTTCCGCCGGTGGCCATCACGAATATGTCTATCCCATGGGCCAGCGCGATATCTCGTATCCGCGCGGCCTTGGTCAGGCCACCCACGCGATTCAGCTTGATCCCGAATATCTGGGCCAGACCATCGCGGGCAATCCGGGCGGCATCCTGCAAGGTCACAAGGGACTCGTCCACAGACACCGGAGACGCATGAAGCCCCGAGATCGCCGCGATATCATCCAGTGTTTCACAGGGTTGCTCGAACATCACGTTCAGGTCTTCGCAGGCGCTCATCACCCGCAAGGCCTGCTGGCGCGTCCAGCCACGGTTGACATCATACAGAACAATCTCTCCGGGCTGCCGGATGCTTTCGACATCCCGCACACGGGCAATGTCCCGCTCGACATCACCGCCGATCTTCACCGAATGGGCGATATAGCCGCGCTTGCGATACCGCTCCATGACGTCGCGTGTTTCCTCGACGGTTTTCGCCCCGACCGAGGACGCAATCGGGCGCGGTGTCCTCGATCCGCCGCCCATCAGATCGGCAATCGGCAGACCCGCTGCCTGCCCAGCAATATCCCAGCAGGCCATATCTATGGGGCTTTTGGCATAGAGGTGTCCGGGCAAGGCAATATCCATGGCCCGTTCCACGTCCAAAACCCGACGCGGATCAAGGCCGAGGATGAAGGGGGCCATCGTTTCGATCCCGGCCCGGATGCCTGGCCCGTGCGCGGGTACATAGGTGTGCCCCCAGGGCGTGCCCTCGCCCCAGCCGACCAGACCGGTATCGGTTTCGAGCTTGACCAGCGTCGCATCAAGCCTTTCGAACTTCAGGCGACCCCCGGACAGCCAATATGGATGCTCAAGCGGCAAATCGACCTGAAAAACGGTAATGGTTTCAATCTTCATAAAGCATACTCCGCCACGGGTGCGCCGAGGCTTTCAAAATCAGGGGTTACACCCAACCCCGGCGTATTGGTTGCATAAAGCTTTCCGTCTTTCACGACAGGACCGCCGACGCCCGTAGATCGCGTGTTGTAGTTCATCAGATCCGTGGTGTTCTGCAGGTATTCAGGTGGGGTCGATGCCGCGAAATGGGCGACAACCGAAGACGTGATCTCTCCACCCCAGGTGTCTTCGCTGACCACAGGGATGCGGTTGTCGATCAGGTAGTCTCGTACCCGCCGGGCCTTGCTGATGCCGCCAAGGTTTGAAATCTTGAGACAACAAATCTCTGCCCCCCGGTCCGCGACGATACGCTGAGCCATGTGGATCCCGGTCACGCATTCATCTAGCTTCAGTGGCTGCTCGGCAATCCGGCGCACTTGCTGGCATTCCTCATACGTGCGGCAGGGTTGCTCCAGAATGAAATCCAGATCCCGGGTCTCGCGTGCCACGCGGATCGCATCATCTACGCGCCAGCCCTGATTGGCATCGGCCATGGCTTTCTCGCCGGGTTTCAGCAACGGTACAGTGGTGCGTATCCGGTCAATGTCACTGGCCCAGTCGCCTCCCACTTTAACCTGAAATTGCTGATAACCCTGTTCCCGGTACTGGTCCATCTCGGCCACGGTGTCCTCTACCGCTTTCTGCGGCGCGACCCGGTACATTGGCGCGCCATCAGTCAGCTTGCCGCCCAACAGCATCCAGACCGGCTGATCACACGCCTGACCCAGTATATCCCAGCACGCCGCATCGAACGGGGCCTTGGCATAGCCATGCCCTTGTACTAGATGGTCCATCAGGTGTTCGATCCGCCCCACCTGACGCGGATCTTCGCCCAGCAGCTTGCCAGCGACAAGTCGCGCCAGCGCAGTCACACCTTCGGAATGGGCCATCATGTAGTTTTCGCCACAGGGGGTGAACTCACCACATCCCTGCAAACCCGCGTCAGTGTCGACTACCACAACCGAGGCTGTCGCTGTTTCAATTGCATTGCCCGCACCCCAGACATACGTACCGCCGACATAGGGAAGCCCGGTCTGGTAGATTCGGATGCGGGTGATTTTCATGCTGCGTCCATTCTGGGCAAGTCGCCCATCCCTTCGCCGCGCCACAGGACAAAGGTCAGGATCGGTTGGTCCGTCGTGGTCATGGCGTGGCTTTGCCAGCTTTTGTGCTGCCGTATCTGGTTCGGGCCAACGAAGGTTTCACCCTCGTCGCTCCGAAAAACCGCTCCGCCCGCCAAGGTCAAATACAGCTCTTCCGCCTGATGGCTGTGCCAGTCATAGTCCAGTCCAGCGCCCCAATATCCCACGTAGCCGCGCAATTGGGTCGAGTGGAAATGCCCGGTCGGTCCGAACAGTTCGTAATACCCGTACCGATTCAGGAAATCCGCGCCGACTTCCTCTGCGGTGTATGTGTGTTTCCAGTGCGCCAGATGCGCGCTGGCCTGGATCGCCGCGACCAGATCACGGGTTGGCGCCACGCCATCAAGGCCAAAATCGCCCGCCAGATCGGTCGCCGGTATGTGCGCAGGCTGCAAACTCGTCGGTGTCAGATCGTCCGGCCATGATGCAAACGCGGCAAGGTCAGGATGCGCCTGATGCAATTGGCGGGCCGCCTCGAGAACACCATCCAGCGTCATGGGATCACCACAATATTGCCAGTGTGCTGTTTGGCGATAAAGGCGGCTTGCGCTTCCCGCAGCTCTTCCAAGGGGTAGGTCGCAGCCAGCGCCGGTTTGATCTCACCCGCTTCGATGTATTTCACTAGGTTATGCATAACCTGCGGGTCAATCACGGTCGAACCGGTGAAAGTCAGATCGCGCAGATAGAAGGTCCGCAGGTCGAGCTCGACCATCGGGCCTGCAATGGCCCCCGAACAGGTGTAGCGCCCGCCGCGCTCCAGTACGTCGATCAGGTTCGGCCAGTAAGGGCCACCTACCACATCGGCGACCACCGTGATCCTCTCGCCGCCCAGCGCCGACCGCAGGTCTTCAGGTGCGCGGGGCAAAACCAGATCAGGGCCAAGGTCGGCCACGTCGGCGTGTTTGGATTCGGATGCCATCGCAATCACACGCGCGCCTCGGCGTTTGGCCAATTGAACCAAAGCACCACCCACCCCGCCCGAGGCACCGGGTACAAGAACGGTATCTTTTTCCGTCACATTGGCACGCGACAGCATCCCTTCGGCAGTAGAGTAAGAACAGGAAAAGGTCGCAAGCTCGGCATCCGACAGTTCCGAAGCAATCGGCACCGCATTGACCGCCAGAGTCGTGGTATATTCGGCGAACCCGCCATCGCGTTCTGAGCCGAAGTAACCTGTCTTGTTCATGTTGCCAGGATCAGCCGGATCTCGCAGCCAGCCATCCGTGATGACACGCTCGCCAATACGAACGCTGTCCACGCCCTCGCCAACGGCCACGATATGCCCACAGACATCTGCGCCCTGAATGCGCGGGAAGGTAATCGGATTGCCGCCCCAGGTGGGGTCTTTTTCGCCCACCTCATCGAACGCGCCACCTGTCGTCGCATCCGTGACGGTCTTGGAATACCAGCCGGATCGCGTATTGACGTCGGTATTGTTCAGGCCACAGGCTGCGACCCTGATCAGCACGTCACCAGCCGCGGGTTCGGGGCGCGGCCAGTCTTCTTGCATCACCATCTGGTCCAGTCCACCGTGGCCCATTGTGACCATGGCTCTCATCGTATCGGGCAGTCTCATCATGCGGTCTCCAGTATGGCGTCACTGCGGGGCAGCAAACTGTCGGGATCGTAGGCAGGTTCACCCAGAACACGGGCGGCGCGGGGTTGGCCATGGATCACGACCTCCAGCTCTGTCCCGGCTTTGGCCGCTTCGGGCTTGAGGTAAGCAAAGGCCAGGATTTTGCCGACGGTGTGGCCATAAGCAACCGACGCTGTGGACCCGACGACGCGCCCGTCCAGCAGCACCGCCTCTCCACCATGCCCATCAATCTCTCCATCCGGTTCAATTGAAAGATAGGCACAGATCCAGGGCAGATCGGTGTTGAGCGTCTTGTCCTTGCCCAGATATTCCTTGTCGGTGCGCGCAAAACGCAGCACGTCGGCCTCGGCCAGAGTGACCTCGTTGGTCAGCTCTCCTGCGCCTTTGAAACCCTTTTCCATTCGCATCACGTTCATGGCGAAGCTGCCGTAGTCGGCGATGCCATACGCCTCGCCTGCAGCCCAAAGCGCGTTGTAGACGTCGATGCAGGCGGTGTTGGGCATGTGCAGCTCCCAGCCCAGTTCCCCGGCATAGGACATGCGGAAAGCCCAGACCTTGTGACCGGCGATGTTGATTTCCTGCGCGGAAAGCCAGCGGAACCTAGCATTGGTCAGATCGGCATCGGTGCAGCGCGCCAGCACATCCCGCGATCGGGGACCGTTCAGCGACAGGGCCGACCAGTCTGCGGACAGGGCAGTTACCTGCACATCCTCATCCGCGCATTGCTGCGCCAGATGATCCAGCAGGCGTTGTTCAAAGAAGGCGGCACAGACCAGATAGAAGCGGTCGTCGGCCATGCGTACAATCGTGTTCTCCAATTCGATACGGCCGCGACGGTTCAGCATGTGGGTCAGTGTGATCGAACCAACCTTCTGAGGCATTCGGTTTGCGGTCAGCCTGTCAAGCAGGGCATAGGCACCCGGCCCCGAAACCTCAACCTTGGTGAAGGCGGTGACGTCCATGACGCCGACGCACTCGCGCACCGCCTTCACTTCGGTCGCCACCATGTCGTCGGCAGGTGTGCGGCGGAAGGAGTAATGGTCGCGCTGTTCCACACCGTCGCGGGCGAACCATCGGGGGCGTTCAAAACCATGCACTTCTTCATGCACCGCGCCCTTGGATTTCAGCAGCTCATAGAGCGGCGACGGCTTGATCGGTCGCCCGGCCAGACGGTTGAAATGCGGAAAGGGGATTTCGTGGCGCAGGCAGTAATCTTCCTCGGCCTTGATCACCTGCCAATCCTTCGTGGCATAGCTGCCGAACCGGCGCGGATCGAATTCGCGCATCGAGATATCGGCGGCACCATGCACCATCCACCGCGCCAGTTCGCGGGTCAGACCCGGCCCCCAGCCGATGCCGATCTGCGTCCCGCAGCAGCACCAATAGTTCCGAACACCCGGCGCTGGTCCGATCAGAGGGTTGCCATCCGGCGGGTGCGAGATCGCCCCGTGAACGTCGCGCTGAATGCCAAGCTCGGCAAAGATCGGCATCCGGTTCAGGCTTTCCTCAAGCCACGGCATCACCCGGTCGTAGTCCGCGTCGAACAGCCAGTTCTCGTATTCCCACGGGCAATGGTCATGCCAGACCGAGTTCGGGTTCTCTTTTTCGTAAATCCCGATCAGACCGCGCTGCTGTTCCATCCGGATATAACCCGAGACCTTGCGGTCATCACGGATCACCGGCAGTTCGGTGTCCAGGTTCTGGAATTCCGGCACAGGTTCTGTCACGAAATAATGGTGCGTCATCGAGGTCATCGGCAGTTGCAGCCCCGACCACTCGCTCATTTGCCTTGCATAGGTTCCGCCTGCGTTCACTACATGCTCGCAGGTGATTGTGCCGTTCTCGGTTTCAACAACCCACTCACCGTTCCCGGCCTGCGTGATGTTGGTGGCGCGGCAGCTACGGAAGATGCGGACGCCCTTCTGACGCGCGCCGGTCGCCATCGCCATCGTCACATTGGTCGGGTCTACATGGCCGTCATCCGGCGTATGAAGTGCGCCCAGAACGCCATCGAGATTGTAGAACGGATGCAGTTCAGCCACCTTTTCGGGGCCGACAAGCTCGATATTGAAGCCCAGCGACCGGCCCACCGACAAGGTGTGGCGCAGCCAGTCCATCTCATCCTGGGTATAGGCCAGACGGAACGAACCGCAGCCGTGCCATGTGACGGGTTGGCCGGTTTCAGCTTCCAACCGGCCGGAATACAGCCCGATGTTGTAATCCACGCACTTGCCCAGTCCAAAGCTGGACGTCGAATGCGTGATCTGTCCCGCTGCATGCCAGGTGCTGCCGCTGGTCAACTCGGCCTTCTCCAACAGGACGGCATCACCGCCCCATCCTTCATGCGCCAGATGATAGGCCAGACCGACCCCCATCACGCCGCCTCCGACAATGACCACGCGGGCGTGTGACGGCAGTTCGTTCCCGGACATGATTTTTCCTCTTCCCGAGTCGCGTTTCTGCTCGACAGGCTAATTCCACAAATGTACCATCGTCAATCATGAATGACACAAATGTATCATCAACCGTTCTCAACCGCCTGAGCAAGGAATGGGACGCCCTCACCCCCGAGGCACAGAAAGCAGCGCGCTACGTGTTGGAGAACCCAACGGATGTTGGGGTCTCGACCGTGCGCGAGATTGCCGAGGCCGCCAAAGTCAAACCCAACACGTTCGTCCGCATGGCCCGGCAAGTGGGATTTGAGGGATACGAGGACTTTCGCGCCCCGTTCCGCGAAGCAATTCGTCGGGGCAACGTGTCGTTTCCCGACCGCGCCCGTTGGCTGCAAGAGATTGGCAAGTCAGGTGGGCTGGGTGGGCTTTATGCCGATATGGTGGGCGCCGCGATCCGCAATATTGAAGACACCTTCGCTGGAATTGATGAAACGAGCTTGAAATCCGCCGCCGAAGATATCTGGAACTGCCGCCAGATCTTCACGCTGGGCGTTGGCGTCAACAACTCGAACGCGCGAAATTTCACCTATCTTGCGTCAACCGGGATGAAGCAGTTCCACGCGATTCCCCGCCCCGGCTCGACCCCGGTGGATGATCTGGCCTGGGCCGATGAGCAGGACGTGCTGATCGCGATCACGTGCCACCCCTATCGCACCGAAGTCATCGAGGCGATCAAGCTGGCCCGACAACAGGGTCTGACCGTCATTGGTATTTCCGACAGTCCGGCCAGCCCGGTGATCCTGAATGCTCATCACGGCTTTGTCGTTGCAGCCGACACGCCGCAGTTTTTTCCGTCATCCGTCTCGACCATCGCCTTGCTGGAAACACTGCTGTCCTTCGTGATCGCCGTGTCCAGCGATGAGATCGTCGAGAGGGTGGAACAGTTTCACCAACGCAGACACCAACTTGGGCTCTACGCGGAGGAGCCCGAATGAACGCACCCCTGACCCACTCACTGGACGCGCGATACTATACCGACCCTGCGATTTTCGAGCAGGAAATACAGGGGCTTCTGGCCCGAACGTGGCAGTTTGCGGGCCATGTCGCGCAGGTCCGGGAAACGGGGGATTACTTTGCGTTTGAGATCGCCGGCCAGAACCTGTTCTGCATTCGCGGCCGCGACGGCGAAATCCGCACCTTCTATAACGTCTGCCAGCACCGCGCGCATGAAATGGTCACCGGCGCGGGCAACACGCGTGTCGTCGTCTGCCCCTACCACGCCTGGACTTATGAGCTGTCCGGTCAATTGCGCGCCGGACCCAACATCAAATCCGTCCCCGGGTTCGACCGCAACGCCATTTGCCTGACCTCGGTGCGCACCGAAGTGTTCAATGGTTTCATTTTCGTCAATCTCGATGACAACGCCGCCCCGATGGATGAATGGTACCCCGGCGTGCGCGAGGAAATCCGCGCCTTTGTCCCGCAAATCGACGATCTGGAACCGCTGGAATGGGTCGAGATCCCCGAAAACTGCAACTGGAAAGTCAGTATCGAGAACTATTCGGAATGCTACCATTGCCCGACCAATCACCCGACCTTTGCCGAAGGAGTGGTCAAGCCCGAGACCTATGACATTCAGCCGGACGCGGGTGGCGGCTATGTGTTGCGTCACACGACGGAATGCCAGAGCCTCGACAAGATGACCTACCCCATCGACCTGTCGGTACCCCACGCAGGCGATTATCAGTCATGGTTTCTGTGGCCGATGTTTTCCTTCCAGTGTTATCCCGGCAATGTGCTGAACACCTATCACTGGCGCGCGGTTGATGCCGATCACTGCACTGTCTGGCGCGGTTGGTACACCGAGGGCGGCTCGGACAGCGCAGTTATCCGGCAACTGGCGGTCCAGGATCGCGAAACGACGGTCGAGGAAGACATCCGCCTTGTGGAATCCGTTCATCGCGGGCTCAAGTCGCGGGGCTATCGCCCCGGACCGCTTGTTCTGGATCCGGGCTGCGGGGTGATGTCGGAACACTCCATCGCGCGACTTCAGCAATGGATGCGCGAGGCTGTGGATTAGTGGCCGAGGTTGCACGCTGATGCTGATGCCTGAAGTCTGGCGCCCGGAACACAAACTGTTCCCCCATCAGGTCGGGTTCACCTGCCCGCCGTTCGACTTTGACGCCGCGCCCTCGGATTTCCTGCGTATGTGCCCCGAAACCGTGGGCGTTCACGGGTGGATGCTGCACGTGCCAGACTACGTGCACGGATTGGATCAGCGGAGACAGAACTTTGGCATGCTCGAAGACTTCGTGCACTGCATGTCCCGCAACGGTGTGGATGTCTGCGGTCAGGTCGGTTCGAATTGGGTCCATGCCTGCGGGCTGGGCGTGGAAGGCGTTCGGCAACACTGCGAAGACCTGTCAGACAAATATGGCACGCGCTTTCACATGGCCGGATATGCCATGGTCGAGGCACTGCGTGACCTGAATGTCGAAAAGGTTGCCCTGAACGCCGCCTATCATTGGCCGGAATGGTGGCAGGGCACGGCCGGCTTCTTGAAGGAAGCCGGGTTTGATGTGGTCTGGGCCGGGAATTTCCACGATCAGGGCTGGTTCGGCAGTCAGGAAGAGGTCAATTCCTGTCGCTGGGTCTTTGACGGCGATCTGGCACTGAAAAGCTTTGAATATGTGGCCGACAAGGCACCCCGGGCCGAAGCGATCTTGATCAATGGCATGTGCAATTTCCGTACCGGGCCCGGTGGCTTGCCGCAGCGCCCACTGCATCTGGCCGATACCCTTGAAGATGCGCTGGGCAAACCGGTGATTGGTCATGATATCGCGCTTTACTGGCGCGTCTTCAAATCCCTCGGTATCGCACCCGGTAAACCGCACGGGCAATTGCTGAAACGTCTTTAGTTATTCGAGAGGCCATGACCATGCACACAATCCTCGCGCTCTGGGCCGTGCCCAGGTCCACGTCAACCGCGTTCGAGTGGATGATGCGGCAACGCGGTGATCTCGACTGCCTGCACGAGCCCTTCGGCGAGGCGTGGTATCAGGGTGAAGACCCGCTTTGGCATCGGTTCCAACCAGGGGACGTGACAACGCCAGGCCTGACATTGGACAGCGTGTGGCTGGACATTCAACAGCGGGCGAAACGGGGGCCAGTCTTCCTGAAGGATTTTCCGCATTACATCAACCACATGTGGAATGCCGGGTTTCTGTCGCATTTCACCCACGCCTTTCTGATCCGGGACCCGGCCAAGACCATCACTTCGATGTACAAACAATGGCCGGACTTTGCCGAAGGCGAGGTTGGCTTTCCCGAACAGCGTGCCCTGTTCGATCTGTTGACCGCACTGAACGGAACTCCGCCGCCGGTTATTGACAGCGATGACCTGCTGGAAGATCCACACGGCATGACCCGGGCCTTCTGTGACGCGGTGGGAATTCCGTTCATCGAACAGGCGCTGAGCTGGGAACCGGGCGGTGATCCGTCCGCCCACAGCTGGTGGGACGGCGGGTCGTTCCATGGCAACCTCGCGAAATCGACCGGGCTTGCGCCGCAGACACGCACGCATATCGACATCGCGGACGCGCCAGACCGTGTGAAACAGGTGCACCGCAGGATGAAACCGCATTACGATCACCTTTACAAACACCGCCTGACACACTGACACACCGGAGACCCGCAATGGCCGACATTTTCGACGAAGACCTGTTTCTGAAAGGATTGGAGCAAAGGAAGAACACGCTGGGCGCAGAGTATGTGGAGAAAAACCTTGCTGCCGCCGACGACTTCACCCGCCCGTTTCAGGAAGCCATGACGGCCTGGTGCTGGGGGTTTGGGTGGGGCGACGACGTGATTGACGCCAAGACCCGGTCGATGATGAACCTCTCGATGATCGGTGCGCTGGGAAAGATGCATGAATGGGAAATCCACTGCCGGGGCGCCATCAACAACGGAGTGTCAAAGGAAGAAATCCGCGCCATCATCCACGTGATCGGGATTTATTGCGGCGTTCCTCAAGCGCTGGAGTGTTTTCGCGTGGCCCGCAAGGTGCTGGACGAAACCTGACGACCCGTCACAGACCAACTGCCGACAAGAACCGCACGCCTTCTTCGTAGTGTCGCCTGTTCTTGAAACAGCCGGGCCAGGCCCAGCGCTCGGCGGTAAAGCCCGGCTGCAATTCCAGAATCTGTCGGGCATGTCGACGCGCCAGGGAATGGTTCCCAGCGGCGGCGGACAGCATGCACAGAACGACCCTGGGACGAACGCGTCCGGGGTCAACCCGCAACACGTTATGGGCATGCTGCCACGCGGCCTTGTCCCCGGTTATCATCATTGCAATTGCCAGGTTTGCTTCGATCCAAATAGGGGGATGCGGCGTCAATGCCAGCGCTTTCTTGCAGACCGAAACGCCTTCTTCAGCCCTGTCATCGTACACCAACAGGATGCCGTAATATCCCAACAATTCCGGGCTTCCGCTGAAACGTTCCACGACGGCAAGCATCAAGCTGCAAGCCTCTGACGTGTTGCCAGCAACACTGTGGGTGAAGGCATGGAGGGCCGAGCAGTACGGGTCCGTTGGGTTCAGATTGCACAGCTTCTTGCATTCGGCCTCTACCATTGCCAGCGTCTCGGTCGGGTTTGCATCCATGCCCAGGCGGATCATGTCCAAATGACAGAAACCGATCGCGACACGTGCCGGAAGGTATCCCGGGTCAAACTCCAGACAGGCGCGATATTGACGGATGGCATCCTGCAACCCGTCTTCTGTTGCCTGACTTTCCAGAATGCGGGCCTTCTGGAACGCCGACCAAGCCTCGGTCGATGTGGCACGACCTGACCAGATTTCTGACCAATACCCGTCGCGCAATCGGAGTTGGAGCGCCTCGACGACCTTCATGGCGATTTCTTCGACCGCGTCGAATGTTTCCTTTGCGCGAAAGCGGAACCGCTGTGTCCACAGGCAAACCTGATCCGCGGTTGACGTCAGTTGAGCGGCCACCCGCAGGCCTTCTGCGCCGACCACACTGCCGCTGAGAACATAGCCTTCAACCGGGCCTTCCTGCCTGCGCGCGTCACGAAGCTCGATCACGTCGGACATTGTGCCCAGAAGAAACATGAGCTCGTCTCGTATGGAGGATGCAGCGATGCTGATATCCGGCGTTTCCCCGACAACTTCAAAAGGCTCTACAACAACCGCTGGACGCAAACGCCCCCAATGCACCGGCAAACCGCGGCCCGCCAGAACCGGACCGTCTGACTCTGTATCGATGTCCCAATAAGCCTGCCGCTCAACCGTCAGCCATGCCTCGAACTCGGGGTCGGCAACGTCCAACCCTTCCAGCAACTCAGCGCGGTCGGAACTGAGCTGCTCGTCAAACAGATCAACCTCGACTGCTGCCAGATTGATCGACACCGTTTCACGGGTTACTTCAAGAAAATCAACTTTATGCTTGGAAAAGTGTTTGCTGAGAACACTAAGCTCTTTGCGCAACGACGCCGCGCCTTGAGCGGGCGAACTCTCGCTCCAGAGCTTGTCCTGCAACCAAGCCCTGCTGCGTATCGCGTTTTTCGACAGAAGCACCAAAGCAAGAAGAGCTTTCGCTTTGGTGCCTCGAGGCGTCACATCCTGACCGTCGTCGCAAATAATCTGAAACGGTCCGGTCAAAAAAACCTTGGTTCTTGCCTCAGTCACTAACGGCCCTCAAAAGCGTTCGGGGGTTGTCGTTAACCGCTGCATCCAAAAATGACGATACCGCCCATCGCTTCATAGGCAAGTTTGCAGCACCATGACTCGTGATCGGGGTTCGGATCCGGCTTTTTGTCACTCAGGTCCGGAACAACGATATGAACCAGATCCTTGGTGTCATAGACAAACCTGACCTCTGGGTTACCACTGTCCGCCAGGATTTCTTGAATTTTGCGTTCCGCCGCATCCTGATCATCTTGCGACCCAAGCGCACGGCCGCGCGCGGCATTCAGAACTTCACACCCCAAGTCTTTCAATGAATAATTCGGGTTGATTGTCAAACGAGCCATGTAAAATCTCCTTCTCAAACAACAATGCCCATTTGTATACCCCGTTACATGCTTATCCGGAAACGAAAATGACCGACACGTTGATTGAACGCGCTGAAACTGCTCGGCTAATTTCCGAACCCTCGTTTGCCGAATTCCCCAAGGGTGCGCCAATCCACGCGGCTTTTCGCTTGATCGAGCTGCGCAACGGGACTCTGCCCCCCAAGGGCGGGATGGGCCATCGCGTGTCTTTCGGCACCGGCCGCACACCGGAGGAGGCGGCGCGGCTGGCCGGGTTTGAGGCGATTGAGCGCTATGCCTTGCAATACAGTACCGAAGCACCACAAACCCGCGAAAGCCTGATCGCGTCGGATGGTGCATCCCATGGGATGTCAACCGAAGCGCTTGCACTGGGTGTTCCGGGCAGCGACAGAACGGTCACTTCGAAAGGTGCCGCTGCCGGTCCAACACACGAAGCCGCCGCCCTTTGGGCGGCGCTGGAGTGTTTGGAACACGCTCTTGGATCACACGGATTTGTCCATCTGGTGCCGGAGACTGCACTGCCCCACGATTTGACGCAGTGGCTGAATGTTCAACTGCGGCAACTGAGCATTCACACCCTCGAAGTCCCGGGCATCGGCCTTCTGCTGCGCGCGGTTTGCGCAGACGCGGATGGCGGCAGGCCCACCTATGGATCGGCGCTTTCCGCAAATCTGGCGCAGGGCGTCTGGCACGCAGCATCCGAGGCGGTGGTGTCCTGGCGCAACATGGTGATGCTTGATCATAACGGTGTGACGGATCACGGCATGGATGCCGAGCAGGCACGTTTATTCCGGCTTTATCGCGGCGCGCTAAATGACCGGCCCACAGCTCCGACAGAGTTGTTCGACGTTCAGGCATGGAAGACCCCGAACCCGTCGCTGACGACTGTATTGACGGCCGCAAGCAGTGCAGTCGGTCGTCCGGTTGCGATTTTTGATATGACGGCACCGGAAATCCCGCTGCCAGTGGTCAAAGCCGTGCCAGTCTGAGCACCTGTCAGGATCCGTCTTTACGAAAGCGCGTCGTGTTGCGGTTGGTCTCTGCTTCGCAACGATCCGCGAATTCCGAGAGCTGCCTGCAACGCTGGGTCTTGGGCGAGCCGCAGACAAACCGTCCCGGGTCAACATGCGGGATTTCAACAAATTCGACACGGGTGATCACGCGTAGTTTGGCAGCAACTGTGATCATGGGTCCAACCTCGATCAGACTGGCGAGTGTATAGCCCGAGACCGGGCGCGCCGATGTGCCTGTTCCCAGCATGATATCGTCCAGAAACCGGGGATCATCGTCGGCAGGCCCGAAGTCAAGGCGCATGGGCATTCCAGGTGCGCCGCGCCCGAACCGGACCCAGTCCAGAGGCACCTTGTGCTCGCCCAAGAACAGTTCTGACGTTTGGAACGACCGAAAATAAAGCCCAAGCGGATCAGAGAACGCCATTGCCTTGCCTGTAGGTGACTTACCACCTTTTCCCACGGCCAGTTCGAGCGTATCGCTCGCCAAACAGACCCCGGCATGCCGGCAGTACAGATCTTTCCGGTTCGCGAAATCAAGCACTTCTTCGGGTCGGGCACGCCGCCTGCTATCGCCATTCTTAACGACGTAAGGGAACGAGAATAAGTGCATGGTCTGGATCAGATCGGTCAAACTGTTCGTATCCTTGGCCAGAAACAAAACATGCTGGATATTCAATGGATGTTCCGGCGGATGCGCGTAATCCGTACCCACCAGCCTTTTGTGAAAACGGGCCGCGCGCTCGGAAACATCCATCGACGTCCATACCGACCGCGAGACTTCAAACAGGTCCTTGCAGGAGTAGAAGCGCCCGGACGCCGACGCGACCACCGACAGGAAGTGATCGAGATCGAAGACCGCCATGGTTCGCCACCATTCCATCAACTCGGTGGTGGCCACAAAACGCTTCGGACGCATTCTGCCGCCGGCATCGGGTCGCATTACCAGCGCGTATTCAAGGTATTCGTTGTGCAGTTCAACCCTGCTGGACCAGCCTTGGTCTGACAGGCGAGCTGCCAGTTCATCGCCCAGACAATCCCGCGGCTCTCGTGGACTGGCGCGCCATCTGAACCGATTCGATGGCTGGCCCGCCTCGATGTCACGCGGATCCATGACCAGAAAAGGGCTGACGCCTTGCCTTTCAAAAGTGTTCTGAATGCTTGAATTCCACGCTGACAGGGCAGCGTCGTTCGCGCGCTGATCGGCAAGTCCAGGCGATTGAAATACAGACATCAACGAACACCGTTGGGCATCAGAAATACAAGAATGGAAAGTCAGAGGCCTATGCCCGCGCGGTTTCATTTCCAATGGGAGGGTCCCGGCGGGTGACGAATACGGGAGCATCATGAAAAACGACCTGTCATGGGGCGGGCACCTTCATCCTGCCCAGCCCGCCTGTTCAGGCAAATGACGGGTCCACCAAAGTTCAGGCGTACTGTTCGCGATATGAATTTCACTACCGGAGGAGCGACCGCTGACGATGCTGAGGCGATCTCCATCAAACGTTTCGAGCGACATTTTCGCGGTGCCCCGGAAGTTCGCCATATGCTCGGCCAAAATGCCGACGGCAACGCGTTCACCCATTCGGACACTGTCGAAGTAGTCGCTGTAGAAATGAACCCCTGCAAAACTGCGCCCGATCGCGATATTCGCAGCCAATTTGTTCAGTTCGCCATTCAGCGTCAGTTTCTCTGAGCTGTCGTCTGGTCGCTCAGAATCAATCAGTGTTTTGCCGCCTGCAGCCGGAACAAAAACGCGCGGCATACCCGCCTCGGCCAAAGACACCCGGGACCCGTCCAGCGCATCGGTCCGGAAAAACCCCTTGAGCAATGTGACGCACGCCCCGGCAACTGCCCCATGCGCCGCGCCGTAGGACGGGTGCATCGGTGAGCCTTCTGGATACGCAATTGGCAACAGCAAGTTGCAATCGATTTTCGGCAGCCCATTATGAGACACCGCGTTGTGCGCGAACCGCCTGATGGACGGTGCAGCGGCAATGGCGTCCATCAGACTGAAGTCTTCGCTGGCGACGCTTTCCAATTTCTCCAGATGCGCTGCGGCAAACGGCTCGGCTGTTCCAAGCACCGCGCCATGACCATTCGCCACCAGAGTAGCAATATTGCCTAGCTTTTCAGGGCGGGCACGGTTGTGCACCTGAAAGGTCTGGCGTCGCACGGCCCGCAACGCCCTGGTCGCAGTTTCCGCCAGCATTGACAGCACATGGGTCCCGCCCCAATCAGCCTTGGCACCATTCGCGCAGGAATGCCCGCCCTCAGGCAGACCGTCATCTGCGTCAACACCTCGGCCCAACATCAACAGGCAAGCGTTGAAAAAAGCCTGATAGATCGTGTCAAAATGTACATAGGTTGCAAGGTCACGCGGCGTTTCAATGAATTTCGGGCCACTCGTCTCAAAGGCTTGTTCGCCGGCTGTGTCTGCCCCGTTCTGAACATCCAGCCATTCGGCCCAGTCCCGCAAATAATCCACGCCAACAGCCTGAGGAGCAACCCTTTGGTCAAGCCGCAATGCACCAAATGGCATTGCCCCTGATGCCGTTGTTTTTGCCAACCGCTGCCCTTGCGCATGCGCTTGGTCTGACGTCAGCGTGTCATGCCCCTGTAAAAGGAACTGCGACACGTATGGCCCTTCCAAGCAGCCTTGGCTCGAGCCGCGGAACAAGGTTCGGGAAGACAGACCCTGGCCATCTCGAACCCGGCGTGCCGAAGGTACTTTACCGATCTCGGCGCCGTTGGCGTCCTTTGGACAACCGTCTTCACGGAACCACTCCAACTTGCCAAGGGCGCCTACCACTTTGTCGGATACCTCGGCACCCTCTCGAATGGTTTCAAACGGCACATCCCGCAAATAGGCCATCGCATAGAGTTCAGCCATTTCTGCTGCAAGTTCATCTGATCCAAGCCTGGGTGCCGGAGCGATACCCAAAACGCCGGCATCCAAACCATTCAGGCCCAACCGGTGACCCAGGATTGGCCCTTCCCACGCACGCCATCTAAATTCACCACCCTCTGATGGCGTGGTGCGGAAGGGCCCGGAATAGGCTGGAGTATCAAACAGCGTCAGCCTGTTTCCATAATTGTCGGTGCAGGTAGGGTCAGCCACTTCTTCCAGAAATTCGGTATAAACCTGCGCGTCAACAATACCATTTTCGTCATGCCGCAAGCCCTTCGAAAAGCTCGTGGGCCAAATCCCGGCAAACAAATCTGTTTCGCCGTTATGTTCTTCGGCCGCCCTCTCTCGGATTCCAACCGGCGCGTTCGAATGACACCGATCCCGGCCCAATCCTTGGATACGCGTCTCGAGGCCCTGCCAGGGTTCAGATGGAACAGTATGTTGGGGCATGTTGTTCTCCCGATCTACCGAACAACGATTCGCATGAAGCCGTTACCGGATCGTGACCGGTAATTCGGAAAGGGTTTTTCTTGTTCTGAAACACCTTAAGACGGTCTTACGATTAAGGAGACTCGCGGCACAGAAGCTATGCGCGACCGTTGCCCTCTAATCTTTCGGGAAGATGCAATACCTAGTGCAAATAGGCATCAAGGGCTCTGACAGCTTCGACCTGCACGCGCCGGACAGAATGAAAAAGAATGTTGAGTGGCGGAGCGGACGGGATCAGAGTCGAACGTTCTCTGGCTGATAAGTCACTGTTATCGTTTGTTTGGATTCACTTGTAGGGGCCAATTGGACAGGAAGCGACTGTCGAACCAATCAGACCTTCGACGATCCACGACAATTCTGCTGCATGGCTGGAGCGGTCCTGCTCTGGAGCCAAACCAAACTTTCGGGCGTATTCCCCAAGAACTGTGCAGAACTCCAAAATTCGACCGCGAATGTGATCTCGGATCTCTTTGCCTTCGCGCTGGCGGAGCTCGAAGGTGAAACGACTTGTCGTAAATCTCATGGCGCACGAGAATTGGCAGAAAGGAAGAAGCCCGGGGAAAATAACGGGCAAGACACTTCGGCGGCAAAAGGAGAAGATGATGACCAGACAAGAAGGGGGCTGCCTTTGCGGCAGCATTCGCTATGCGGTATCGGCACCGCCAAGCCGAGTCACGATCTGCCACTGCCGGTTCTGCCAGAAAGCGACCGGCTCGGCCTACATGGTCGAACCGATTTTCGACGAGGCGGCGCTGGAGATCCTGACCGGGACGCCCAAGGTCTATAACCAGATCTCGGCCGGGTCGGGCAAGACCGTCCATATCCATTTCTGCGCCGATTGCAGCACAAGACTGTGGCTGAGTTTCGAACGCTTCCCCGGCGCGATCGGCATCTATGCCGGCACGTTCGTTGACCCCTGCTGGTTCCCGATTGAACCGGAAACGTCCAAGCACATCTTCCTTGGTGTCGCCCGGGTCGACACGGTCATCCCGCCCGGTCTGCCGACCTTTGTCGAACATGCGATGACGAATGACGGTGAACCGCAGGACGCGACGATATTCGAGAGCTGCCATGTCATCGGCAGCCATTGATCAGCCCCATCGCCTCGACAGGCGAGGCGCGCCTTCCGGCAGCGGGTGACGCGATGCGAAGCGTGCTCTATACCTCCGGGTCCCCCTTCGCGCGTGGCGTGCGGATCCTGCTTGACGAACTCGGGCTCGACTATGACCGCAACGAGGCGCTTTCGGCCCCCCGGGGCCGACGATCCGGCCTCGGCGCCCACCCTGCAGGTGCCCATCCTTCGGGACGGTGCGGTCACGCGTTTTGGAAAACGGGCTGATCGCCGAATACCTGCTGCAAACCTATCCTGAAAGACCGGCGGCAACTCCGTCACTGGCCGCTCTGGCCTACCGGCCCAAGCCCCTCTGGCGCGACAAGATGATCCTGGCCACCATCCAGACCTTCGGCACCGCGGCAACGACGATTTCCCAGATGACCTGGCCGGGGTTCGGGTCAGCGACAACAGCCACCTGGCGCGATCGGCCGAAAAGCTCCATCACATTCTGGCAAGGCTCGAGAAGCAGATCGGCGCGCGCGCCGAGGGTTTCCTGCCCGGAAGTGTCTCTATCCAGGGCATCTTTCTTGCCGCTCATGTCCATTTCATTCAGGCACGGCCGCTGGACATCGACGTCGGGCTCGAAAGGTTCGCCAAGATCGTGGCCCTGCTGGACCGGCTCGACGAGCGAGAAAGCTTCGAGGCCAATCCCGTCTGGTGGTGGACACCCGTCGTAACCGGATACGAGCCCGACGGCACACCGGTTTTGGGCGACAGCGTCTGCCCCGAAGGGTGCGGCGCCGGCCCGTATCCGAAGCGGCTTGTGCATCACTCCACAGGGGGCAGGCGTTCTGATCCGAGCCGAGTTGCCGCAGGGTCCGAACGAGGGATCGCGCCTGGCCGCGAGGGCGGCGAGTGACATTATGACAAGATTAACTGTCTGTCTTCAAACAGAATTTCAGAAAGGACGTTCCCGCACATTGAACCGGGTCGCATGCCCGCGCGCCCAGGCGAGTCAGTGCACCCAGCCTCCTTCGGCTGGGTGGCAGAAGAAATGTCACGTATGGAATGTTCGGTTCCCGGCGCGCAAATTCAAGCGCCTGCCGGGTGATGCACGCGCCAAGGCCAAAGTCCTGCGGGCGCAGGACCAGACCAAAATCCCACTCGGAACCTTCCTTCTGGAAGCAACCCCAGCCGACATAGCGTTCCCCGGCGAAAAAGGCGCAGTGGCCGAGACTGTCACGCGCCCAGCAGGCCTCCTTGGCGGCGACGAAGGCGCGTGCGTCCGTTTCGCCCCAAGGGCCTTTCAGCAAGGGCATGTGCTCGCGCAGGCGCGGGTCCGACATATGTGCGACGAGATCGGCGATTGCGACCTCGGTCAGGCGACCAAAGCGTATGTCGTGGGAAAGGCTCATGTCGACAACCGGGCCTTCGATCCCCCCTCGGTCATACAGCGCGACAGCGCGCTTTCGCGACGGCGCAGGAAAGCCGCAAGCAACGTTTGGTAGTCCGATGACACGACGTCGCGGACTGATGGACGCGGCGCCAGTGTCGCGCGCCATTGCAACACCCTCGCAAGCCCGTCGAACACACCGAAATTCGCGATGCGGTCGAAAGTATCGAAGTGTCGGAAGACCGGCGCAAAGACGGTGTCAACTAGGCTGAACCGTGCGCCCGCAAACCACGGGCCATCGCCAAGCTGATCCTCCACTAGCCGGAAACGCGCGTGCAGTCTGCCGGCCGTGGCCTCCAGCGTTGCGTCGTCGCGGGCCGAATAGAACCCGGCGATGTCGCCCAGGCATTCCGAACCTAAGCTGATCCAGGCGCGATGGCGCGCTCGGTCGATCGGATCGGCCGGGTGCAGGGGATTGAGCCGGGTCTCTTCGAGATATTCCAGGATCGCGGCGGATTCGAACAGTGCCGCATCGCCCACCTTCAGCACCGGCGTCCGCCCGGGCGGCGAGATCTCGAGGAACCAGCCGGGTTTGTCGGCAAGGTCCACAGTCACGCGGTCATGGGCGACGCCCTTTTCCGCCAAGGCTATAGCGACGCGCTGGACATATGGGCAGAGCACATGGCTGACCAGCGTCAGGTTTTCGGTCATGATAGCAGCCTCGTTATTCAACCGGTTCATGGCAGTTTACCTGCATGAACCAGGTTTTTCAGTGGTTGGATTCGGATCGGACGACCACCGTGCCCTGCATCTGCGGGTGAAAAGTGCAGAGGTAAGGGTGTTCGCCCGGCTGGTCGAAGGTGATCGCGGCGCGGGTGTCGCGCGTCATCTCGCCGGTGTCCCAGGAGCTGTCCGCCGCTGTGGCGGTGTGGGGTGCTGGATCGTCATTGATCCAGACAACGGTGTCGCCCATCGCGATCTCGACCAGTGCCGGTTCGAACGCAAATCGGGAAATACGGACCTCGACCACGTGTGGGCCGTCGTGGGCTAGCACGCGTGGGGCCGACCCGGCCAGGGCGAGCGCACAGCCCAGGCCCCGGCCAAAGTCACGTCGCGTCAGCCGATGCATGACAGACTCGCAACCATCCGTTCGGCGTGCTGCTCATGCACACGGAAGGTGACAAGCGCATCCTCTAGCAGTGCCTTCAGGGGTTCGACCGTGACCGTCGGGATGAAGCTTTCGGCGACGGTTTGGTTGACGACCTGATGATAGCCCAGCTCGTTCGTCGCATAGGCGCAATCGAAGGCCTTCCCGCTGAGCGCCATCAGCTCCGCACGCTTGGCCTCGGCACCCTCTACAAGAGCTTGGGAAAGGGCGTTGTCCTGCGGGGTCACGTTCAGTTCGGCGATTAGCGCGCCCGCAGCCTCGTTCACCGCCGAATGGTCACGGATCATCGTCAGCGCAAACTCTCGCACCGACTCGTTCTCGGAAATCGCCAGCGCCAAATGGGCATAGCGGATGTCGAGACCGCCGGCGGTGTAGGCGGTGTGGGCGATCTCGAGGTCGTTCATCGGCTCCGCGGCATGGGCAGCGAGACCGCCGCTGGCAAGGGCAAGGCCGAGGGCAAGGGTCATAGTCTTCATCGGTCATTCTCCGTTTCGTGGTTTCGGTTCCTCCGATCTGCCCGAGGATCTCCGGCGTTTGAATGCTGCCAAGTCCGCATTCCATGCTCGATCGTCCGAAGAACTGGACAATCATGGAAACCATGTTAGACCTGCTCAGCGATATCCTCACCCGCTTGTCGCTGCTCGGCACGCTCTAGTTCCGCACCAGCTTCACCGATCCCCAGGGGGTGCGCGTGCCGGCCTTCCGCGACGTGGCGCGCTTTCATTTCGCGCATCGGGTCGAGGCTCCGGTGCGGGTGGCGCGGCTCCCGGTACCGGCGCAGCTGGCTCAAGGCGACCTGACCGCGCTCAAGATGTCCGACCCCTGCAGTACGCCGAGCCGAGCTATCCGGCCGGCGAATGACGTCATGCAACTCCAACTCGACGGAGAAATACATGACCAATCAAGATCCTATTCCCGCCCGCGTGGCCGCACTCAAGACCAAGTCCACGCCAGACCTGAAGCAACAATGGCGCGAATTGCTCGACAGCGAGCCGCCGCCATTCAATCGTCGCTATTTCGAGAGCCAACTGGCGCACCGCGGACAAGAACCATGCCCTTGTCCTAAAGATAACTTGCCAGATCAGCCGCCACGTAAGACGAGCCGTTGTCGCTGAGCAGCTTCCTCTTGTGCACACCGGTAGCGCTGTTGCGGCCTGAAGTGTCCTATGCCAACTCCAGCGTGTCGGTGACATCGCTCGCCTTCATCGTTGTGCAAAGCTTCTGCTTTTGAACTAAGATTTCCACAGGAACTACGGCTTCATGCGGATCCTGCGCACCGTCTTCTACGTGTGCGAGGAACTGCCTCTACCCTCGGGTTCGGACGGGCATGCCCGTCATCTGATTGCGGCATCGCGCGACGACTACAACCAATACCGCCCGCATTCGAGCCTGAGTGGGTTGACACCAAGGGAATAAGCTAACCGGTCCGCCGTGGGCCAAAACCCGAACAGAGCTAACCAGTCAACGCGGGCTCTTTGGGGAGCGGTTCATTTCTCGCGCATCTTTCGCGGTACGTGACGAAGGTTGCGCCCAGTCAGAAGTGAGCCGATTGGACCCAGGCTGCGCCGCCGGGAAGCAGCGAGCGCATCCAGCATATAGCTGAGAGACCCTTATGGCTCACCAAGGCTTGATGCAACAGCCGAGGCAATTGCCAGGTCCTGGACCCCAAGCCCTGTCAGATCCACGACGGAAAGGCTCGCGTCAGCGAAATTTGCCCCCTCCGACTTGCCCGCAAGAATGTCGCAAAGGGACAGATCTGCCATATCTGAAACGCACCCGGCGCGCACGGCGGCGCCGAAATCGCCGTGATGCAGACATTGCGCGTGATTGTCTGTGGCGATGATGGCGGCGCGCGCCAATACCTCGGGGGCCAGTTCGATCTTGCCGGGACTGTCGGCACCCACCGCCACGATATGGAGCCTGTCCGTCAGATCATCCGCGTGAAGCACCGGCGATGTGGCCGGGGTCGTGGTCACGACAATATCCGCAGCATGGCAGAGATCGCGCCCGGTGGATGCGACCGAGACGGTAAAGCCCTTCTCTTCCATGTCAGTGACATAGGTGCGCATGCTCTCGGGAGAGCGCCCTTTCACGATCAGGCGCGAGATCCCGGTCTCGGCACGGATCGCCTCGGCTTGCAGGCGGGCCTGTGTGCCGGTTCCAACGATACCCAGCGTGGCCTCTCGTTCTGCCGGCTTCAGCGGGGCCGCCAGTGCGCCGGCTGCGGCCGTGCGCATCTGGGTCAGCCAGCCCTCGTCCTGCAGGATCGCAACAGGGCGGCCAGTTTCCGAAGACAGGACCAGAACCAGACCATCATTCACCGGCAAGCCCCGGTACGGGTTTCGGTAGAACCCGGTGGCAAGCTTGACGACGAACCACGGCCGGCCTTTGGCCTTGGCCCCCTTGATGTGGCAATCGCCAAGCAGCTCGCCAACCGCTCCCGGAAACAGGAACTGCATCGGCTCGGGCTGGTCGATCAGCCCGTTTGCCATGTCGATGAACCCTTGTCGCACCGCCGCAATGGCAGCGGGCATGTCGATCAGCTCTCGCAATTCGTCCAGTGCCACAATCCTCATGATGCTGCCTCAGGCCCGGAAATCGGCGTAGTGGGTTTCGAAATGCGCACGCATCGCGGCCAAACCGTCTTCGAACACCTGTTCGCGGCCGAAACCGATGCGGAAATGGTTCTGCGGGATCTCGGTCAGCTCCGAAGCATAGATCGCGCCGGGCAATAGAAGCACACCGCTTTCTTCCAGCAGTTTGCAGCAAAACGCATCGCCCCCTTCCGGCCCGACAAAGCGCGGAAAGGCCACGCACCCGCCCAGGGGGCGCGTCCATTCGATCAAGCCCGGGAAATCGGCGAAGAGCCGTTCCAGCGCCACAACGTTTCGGGACAGAAGCGCGTGGTTGCGCGCAAGGATCCGCTCGCGCGCCTTCAGCGCGATCAGGGCCAGCACCTCAGAGGGGCCGGAATTGCAGATCGACAGGTAGTGCTTGTAGCGTTCGACCCGTTGCAGCAAGTCCCTGTCCTGCGCCGCGATCCAGCCGATGCGCAGGCCCGGCAGGCCATAGGCCTTGGACATCACATTGAGCGAAATACCGCGTTCGTAGATATCGGCGATTTGAGGCATCCGGTCGGCGGGGTCGAGTTCGACGCCGCGATAGACCTCGTCGCTCAGGATCCAGATGCCATGCTCGCGGGCAAGGTCGATCAGCGCCTGAAGATCGTCGCGCGGCATCAACATGCCGGTCGGGTTGTGCGGAAAGTTCAGCGATAGCAGCCGCGTGTTCGGGCGGATCGCGGCGCGGATGTCATCAAGATCAACCCGCCAGCCGCCTTTCATCTGCGTCCGGTGCATGGGCACGCCAGTGGCGTCGCAGACCGACAGCGGAATGGTCTCGGCGCTCGGGTAGTTCGGGGTCGGCACGATGGCATGGGACGCGCCATCCAGCAGAACCTTGGACACCGCGTAAAGCCCCTCGCCCGCGCCCGCGAGGCACAGGATATTCTCGGCCGCCAGTCCGTCATAGGTTGCCGCGATTTCCGCCCGCAGGGCGGGCGCCCCCCATGTCTCGGTACAGCCGAGCCAGAGCTTTTCATAGGCGTCCCGATCTTCGGGTGTGGCAAGCGCCAACAGGTCCGGCACCGACATGCTTTCCAGGTCCTAGGCCGTCATGTGGTGGCGGGCGGTGAATTCCCATTCCGAGAAGAACACTTCCAGGCCGAAATCGCGCATCGGGCGGGGTGCCGTCATCGAGTGGTCCTTCCTTCAGGTCTTTTTCGTATCGTCCACGATTTTCATCGTGGCAAGGCCGCTATTGCCCAATTCCACGGCCGCGAATGGTCCGCCGTGGCACGTGTTACCGGGGTCGCGCGGGTCCAGCGGAGGCGTCTCAGCCAGGATCTGTTCGGCGAATTGCTCGGCATTGTCCTTCGGGCGATAGCCAAGGAAGCTGGCCTTGCTGTTGTCCACCGGGCAGCGGTCGTTGTTGGAAACCCCGTAAACAACGGCGAACCCGGTCACCGGTGTTTCGATGCTGCGCTGCACCAGCTGGATCAGGTCATCATAGGACAGCCAAGACCCAAGCGCGCGGGCACTGGTGACCTGCGCACAGGAGAGGATGCGCATATGCACGCTTTCCAGCCCGCGCTTGTCCCAGTAAAGCGATCCCAGATCCTCGGCGAAACACTTGGCCAGCCCGTAAAAGGTATCGGGGCGATGGCGAACCTCGGTGTCGATGAAATCGGTCTTGGGGTACATTCCGACAGCGTGGATGGAACTGCCATAGACCACCCGCCGCAATCCGTTGCGCGCCGCGGCCTCCCAGATGTTGTAGGCGCCGATGAAATTCGGCCCCAAAAGCTTCTCGAACGGCCCTTCGTCCGCATAGGCGCCCATATGCACGACCATGTCGGCGCCTTCCAGCGCGCGCATCATGTCGTCAAGGCTGGCAAGATCCGCCTTAGCATAGGTTTCGCCGTCATAAAGCGTGCCGATATCGTCCGCGATGTCGGTCGAGACAAGCTGGTCGCACATCATGGTCAGCGGTTCGCGCAAGTAAGAGCCAAGCCGCCCGGCGGCACCTGTCAGGACGAGTTTCTTCATCAGTTGGATTCCTTTTCAAGTTGGGCTACCGCTGACGCAATGCCGGTCATAGCATAGGCCTTGGAAACGCCGTTGACCGTCAGCGTGCGGTCCTTGAGGTCCGAGTTGATCGCAGCGAAAGAGCGGAACTTGCGCCCGTTGCACAGGATGTGTTCATCGATTTCGTCCGACAGGATCATCACCTGCGGATGGTCGGCCAGCACCACGCCCAAGCTGCGCAGATCGTCGTCGGAGTAAACGGCGCCGGCCGGGTTGGAGGGCAGGTTCAGTATGATCCAGCGCGTGCGCGCCGTGATGGCGCGGACAAGATCTCCGAGTTGTAACCGAAACCTGTTTTCGGCCACGCAAGGGATCGTGACGGGCCTGCCGCCAAGGATCAGAACGATATCCTTGTATTGGCCGAAATAGGGCGCGCAGAGCAGGACCTCGTCGCCGTCCTCCAGCGTGGCCCTCATCGCGTTGAAGATCACCTGCTTGGCGCCGTTGGCGACGATGAACTCGTCAACGCCATGGGCGAGATCTTTCTCACGACGCAGCTTGTCGGCCACCGCCTTGCGTAGTGCCAGCGTGCCGCTGGTGGGCGGGTATTTCGTCTGTCCAGCCATGTCAGCAGCATGGGCGGCGTGCTTGATGTGTTCGGGCGTGTCGAAATCCCGCTCGCCGAGCCCGAGGTCAATCACGTCCTCGCCGCGCGAACGGGCCTCATTCGCCGCCTGACTGACCCAGGCTGACGCCGAAGGCTTGACCGGATCCAGCCGCGACGACAGCGCGATCATGCCATGCCTCCGCGCACCTGCGCCAGCAGCGCGTCGGCGCCGCTGGCCAGGATCGAGGCATCGGTGCCGCAGGCCACAAATGTAAAGCCCTCGTTCAAAAGCTCGGTTGCAAAGCCCGGGTCCAACACCAGCGTTCCGACCGGCACGCCCTTGGCGATCAGCTTTTGCGCCGCCGGTTTGATCAGCGCCCAGACCTCGGGGTCCATCGGCTTGCCAAGCTTGCCGATGTCGGCCGCGATATCCGCCGGGCCGAAGAAGATGCCCGAGACGCCATCGACATCGGCAATCGCCTCGGCCTGTTCAACGGCCGCACGGGTTTCCAGCTGCAGCAGCACCGCCGTTTCCGCCTCGACGCGCGCCGTATAGTCGCTAATCCGCCCGAACTTGGTCGCCCGCGTCGCGCCAGAGACACCACGGGTCCCGTTGGGCGGATAGCGCGTGGCGGCCACCGCGCGGCGCGCTTCCTCGACCGTCTGGATCATCGGAAACAAGAGCCCCGGCGCGCCCAGATCCATTAGCCGCTTGACCGCCACCGGGTCGTTCCATTCGACACGCACGATGGCGGTTGTGTCGCTGGCGGCAAAAGCCTGAAGCTGCCCCAGAGTGCTGAAATAGTCGTTCGGGCTGTGTTCCATGTCGATCAGCGCCCAGTCATAGCCCGCGGGCGCTACGACCTCGGCCGAAAAATTGCTGGCAAGGCTGATCCACAGGCCGACCTGTTTGCGCCCCGCCGTGAGCGCCGCTGTAAAGGGATTGGCGGCAAGCTGCATCAGATGATGGCCTTTTCAATGATCGGGCAGTAGTTGGGGATGCGCTCGTAGTTGAAGGGCGTCAGGTCAAGCGCCCGATAGCCGCCATAGGTGATCCATTCCGCCGTACCGCGCCCCATCGCAGGGGATTGTTGCAGCCCGTGGCCGGAGAATCCGTTGAGGAAGAGGAAGTTCTCCACCTTCGTGTGCGGCCCCAAGATTGCGTTGTGATCGAAGGTGTTCATGGCGTAATGCCCGGCCCATTCGGATTGCACCTTGATCGCCTCAAACTGCGGGATTCGGGTGGCAAGGATCGGCCAGACGTGGTTTTCCCACAGCGAGAAATCCATCGCGAAATCGTCGTAGTCCACCGCCGGGTCGATCTCGGAATGGCCGCCGCACTGATAGGTGCCGCCGCCGTTTTCGCGCACATGCACGCCGGATGGGTCGATGGTCAGCGGCAGATCCATCTCCAGCGGCTGTTCGGCCTTGAAAATCCAGGAATAGCGCTTGCGCGGCTCCACCGGGGTCTCGATGCCGGCCATGGCTGCGGTGCGCGCCGCTCTCGGGCCCGAGGCGTTGACCACATGGCCGCAGGCAATTACCTCGCCCGATTTCAGCGTGACGCTGCCCACACGCGTGCCGGCGGGGTTGAGCGTCATCGCCACGACCTCGTTCTCGACATATTCCACGCCGCGTTCGCGCGAGGACCGTCGCCACCAGTCGAACACGGCCGACCCGTCCCAGAAGCCCTCGTCCACCGTGTTGATCGAGCCCAGCACGATGTCATCGACATTGTAGAAGGGATAGGCGGCCCTGATCTGGTCGGGCGTCATCAACTGCGTGCCTGCCCCCGCCGCGACCTGAACCTTGTGGCTTTCACGCAGGACATTGGCGAAGGCGTCATTGTCGGCCAGATACATGTAGCCGAAATTGCGGATGCTGAGTTCCGGCACCCGTTCGTCACCGCCCAAGTAGCTGCGCAGGTTCTTGACAAAATCCGCCGCGAACTGGCTGATCCGCACGTTGAGCTCGGCCGAGAACTGCTGGCGCATGCAGCTGTTGGTGTGGGCTGTTGAGCAGGCCTGGTAGGTCGTGTCGCGTTCCACCACCAGAACCGAGCCGTCGAAATCCTTGTTGTCGCTTAGAAACCAGGCGGTCGAGGCCCCCATGATCGCCCCGCCGACAATCACTACGTCATACTGGGCCTGTTTCGGGCTTTGCGTTTGTCCGGCCATCAGGCGATCTCCCCTTTTGCGACGGCATCCTCGACCGCCTTGATGTCATCGGCCGTCAGGCCGTAATCCCGCGCTGCGGTTTCCGCCGAGATGTATCCCCGCGCCAGATCGCGCAGGACCATATCCCGTGGCCGCTCGGCAGGGTAGCCATAGCCCGCGCCACCAGGGAAAGCCATCACGACGCGGCGCCCGTGGGGCACGAACTGCTTACCCTTGCCGCGCATCGGCGTGCCATCGTCCAGCGCGATGGTGGTGCAGGCCCCGGCCATGCCCCCGCGCCGCCCGCGCGCGGGATGTTCGACCCGATCGAACATCGCCTGGATGTCGAACTCGTGGCCTTCCATTGCGCCGACCTCCATGTATTGGCCCAGCCCGCCACGCGCCTTGCCCGCACCGCCGCTGTCGGGGCGTAGCTCCTTGCGCCAAATGATCACGGGCCCCGCGTGTTCCGTTGCCTCGATCGGCATGGTCATCACGCCCGAAGGGAAGGCGGTTGCATTAAGCCCGTCCAGCTCAGGCCGCGCGCCGGAGCCACCGGAATTGAAGGTCAGCACCTCGGCGCGCCGTGCGTCGACTAGAGTCGGCGCGTCAGAGCGCGGGCGCAGCGAGACTTGAAAATTACACAGGCATCCAGCCCCTTCGGCAGGCACCAGACCCGGCACGATCTTGTCGAATGCGTCATAGACCGTGTCCGGCACGAAGTGACCGACGATGTGGCGCAGCGCGACGGGTGCGGGGTGCAGCGCGTTGACGATGGTATTTTCCGGGGCCGTGATCTCGAACGGGGCCAATGAGGCTGCGTTGTTGGGGATCGAGGGCGCAATGGCGACCTTCAGCGCATAACACGCATAGGCCTTGGCATAGACCAGCGGGCAGTTGATGCCCTTCTTGTCGAGCCCTGAGGAGCCGGTGAAATCCGACACGATGCGGTCTTCGTGCACCGTGACGCGGACTTTCAGCGTGATCGGCGCGTCGAACCCGTCCACCGTCATTTCGCCTTCGGCGGATTTTCGTGGCAGGGCGGCAATGGCTTCCAGCGTGGCGCGGCGCGAGTTTTCAAGGATGAACGCCGCGATGCCATCCAGATCATCCAGATCGAACTCGGTCATCATGTCTATCAGGCGGCGGTGGCCGATCTCGTTGCAGGTGGCCAGCGCGTAGATGTCGCCGATCAGCTGGTCGGGTTCGCGCACATTGCCGCGAATGATCCGCACCAGCGTTTCGTCCACCTCGCCCCGCTCGGCGAATTTCATGATCGGGATATAAAGCCCTTCTTCATAGACGCTGGCCGCGTCCGCTCCGAAGCCGCGCCCACCGATATCGACGATATGCGCGGTGCAGGCGAAGAACCCTACCGGCACGCCGTTGTGGAACGACGGCGTGACCATGGTGATGTCGTGCAGGTGGCCGGTGCCCTCCCACGGGTCGTTGGTGATGTAGACATCGCCCTCGAATATGTTCTGCCGCCCGATGCGGCGGATGAAATGCGCCACGGCGTCAGCCATCGCGTTGACATGCCCCGGGGTGCCGGTGACGGCCTGCGCCAGCATGTTGCCGTGGGTGTCATAGACCCCGGCGGACAGGTCGCCGGCCTCCCGGACGGAGGTCGAAAAGGCCGTGCGCACCAGCGCCTGCGCCTGTTCCTCGACCACCGAGATCAGCCGGTTCCACATGACCTGATAGGCGACCTTTGAATGTTGCTTTGTCATGTCGGCGCTCCTTACCCCTTGGTCACGACGTCGATGCAGCCGTCGGGCTGGCAGATCGCGTCGCGGCTTGCGGGAACGATGATGGTGGTTTCGGCCTCGGTCACGGCGGCGGGGCCGTTGGCGCGCTGGCCGGTCTGCATGGTCACCCGGTCGATGACCTGGGCCTCGACGAAGGCCCCGGACGCGGCATCGAACACCCGGCGCTGGCCTTGCGCGACGGCGGTGCTTTCGCCGGCCGATGCGGCCACAGGCGCGACGGCTTCAGGCGGTGTGGTCGCATTGACCGACCAGACGGTGATCTCGACATCCAGACCCGCGACCGTGCGGCCGAAGAGCTTGGCATAGTCCTCTTCGAAGCGTGCCAGGAAGGTGGCAGCATCGGGATTAATGGCCTGTTCTTCCGTCAGCGCGATGGGAATTTCCCAGCCCTGTCCGGCATACCGCATGTAGACCTTGAACTCCGAAAGGATCTCCGAGGTCTCGTCGCAAGTCCGCACGAAGCCCGTGACCTCGGATTTCAGCTCTGTCAGCAGCGCTTTGATCCGCGCGGGGTCAAAACCGCTGAGTTTCATGTAGACCGAGCGGTTGGCCTCGTAGCTGTAGGGCGCGCGCAGGAACCCGATGGCCGAACCGACCCCGGCACCGGGCGGCACGATCAGGCGGTCGACACCGAGCTTTTCGCACAAACGCCCGGCATGGAGCGGCGCCGCACCGCCAAAGGCTATCATGGTGTATTCCGACAGATCCTCGCCATTCTCGACCGCGTGAACACGGGCCGCGTTGGCCATGTTCTCGTCCACGACCTCGGCCACGCCAAAGGCGGCCTCGATGGTGTCCATCGACAGCGTGTCGCCGACATGGGCGGTCAGCGCCGTTTGCGATTGGTCGGGGTGCAGTTTGATCGCCCCACCAGCGAAATTGTCCGGGTCCAGCTTGCCCAGAACAAGGTCTGCGTCCGTGACCGCAGGCCGCGTGCCACCGCGCCCATAACAGGCCGGGCCGGGTTCGGAGCCCGCGCTCTCGGGCCCGACTCGGATCTGGCGCATGTCGTCCACATGGGCCAACGAACCTCCGCCCGCACCAATCTCCACCATGTCGATCACCGGGATCGAGATCGGCATGCCGGACCCCTTCTTGAACCGGTAGGTCCGCGCGACCTCGAACACACGGCTGGTCTTGGGCGTCTGGTTCTTGATCAGGCAGATCTTGGCGGTCGTGCCGCCCATGTCAAAGCTCAGCACCTTGTCGATGCCGTAGCGCGCGGCGATATGGGCGGCAAAGACCGCGCCCCCCGCCGGACCGCTTTCCACCAACCGCACCGGGAAATCGGCGGCGTTCTGAAGCGAGATGATGCCGCCGCCCGAATGCATCAGGAAGACGAGGCATTTTACGCCTTCGCCGCGCAAACCCTCTTCCAGCCGGCCGAGGTAGGAGGCCATCAGCGGCTTGATATAGGCGTTCGCCACCACCGTGTTGAACCGTTCGTATTCACGCATCTGCGGGCTGACCTCGGACGAGATCGACACCGAGACATGCGGCAGGCGCTCGGTGAGAACCTCGCGCACCATCTGCTCATGCGCCGGGTTCAGGTAGGAATGGATGAGGCCCACCGCGACGCTTTCGAAACCCGCCTTTTCGATCCGCGCGGCCAGCGCCTCGACCTCGGCGCGGTCCAGAGGCACCATGACCTCACCACGCGCGTTCACCCGTTCATTCACGGTAAACCGGGACTGCCGCGGCAAGAGCGGCTCTGGCAGGGTCAGGTTCAGATCGTATTGCTCGAACCGGCTTTCGGTGCGCATTTCAATCACGTCGCGGAAGCCTTGCGTGGTGATCAGCGCCGTTCTGGCCCCGCGCCGCTCGATCAGCGCGTTGGTGGCCAGCGTCGTGCCGTGGATGATCTGCCCGATCTCACCGGGCGTGATGCCGGCCCTGGCGCAGACCTGGTGCATCCCGTCGATGATCGCGTTTTCGGGCGCGGTATAGGTGGTCAGCACCTTGGTGGAAAAGATGTTATCCCCTTTTTCAAGCACGACATCCGTGAACGTTCCCCCAATATCCGCGCCAAGCCGGATCGCACGCCTGTTCATCCCGTGTTTCCTTTCGACCAACCAGAGCAAGCGGCGGCGGGGATCGACCCCGCTCGGCCCTCGGTGCCCAGTCTTAGGGCCTGCTGAGGAAAACGAAAAATTGGAATTTTTTCTTGTTGTGGTTATGTTGTGTTATCCTTGGCCGCCTCGGCCGTCAGCCGGGCGAGTTCGGCGGCATAGCGCACGAACCGCGGCACGCGCCGGTCGTCATAGCGCGCAAAGACTTGCAAGGGGCTGGGCGTCCAGTCGCAGTTGAGTTCGACCAGCCGGCCCTCGGCAACAGCCTCCTGCACGATCGCCCTGGGCAACAGCGCGATGCCCATCCCGTCCACCGCCATCGGCAGGCAGGACGCAAGGCTGCTAGAGTGCACAACCCGATCGCGCGACAGGCCGTTGTGATCGGCAATTTCGGCCAGCTCACGCACGGCCACGGTGTGCCGCGCATGGGTCAGGACAGGATGGGCAAACAGGTCGGCGAGCCCGATATTGCCGCCAATACCTTGTGCCATTTCCGGCGTGGCAACCCAGACGTAGCTGTAACTGCCAAGCGGGATCGTCCCGCGCAATTCGCTGGAAAATGGTGCTGTCTGCAGCGCCAAATCCAGTTGCCCGCTGACAAGGCCACGGTCGATTTCGCGCGACAGATCAACTTCTAGTTCAACGCTGACCGATGCATAAGACGCCCTGAACGCGCGCAGAAAGTCGTGCAGCCATGTGCAGGCGATCAGCTCGG
This sequence comes from Ruegeria sp. CDSA141, assembly GCF_059612005.1. NCBI lineage: Bacteria > Pseudomonadati > Pseudomonadota > Alphaproteobacteria > Rhodobacterales > Roseobacteraceae > Ruegeria > Ruegeria sp. CDSA141. The sequence goes on along the minus strand of NZ_JBXWPT010000003.1, from coordinate 31,788 downwards.
TTACGCCCAGGCGCATCCGCTCCCTGATCAGATCCCGCCGGTTGGCCTGTTCGAGAAACGCCTCGCCTGCCAAAATCACCTGTCGGGCCGCCTCGACCAGCGTCTCCCCGGTTTTCGTCAGCCGGACCGATCCCGCATCCCGGTGCATCAGAACGACCCCGAGAGACTTCTCCAGCGCCGAAATCCGCGCCGAGACATTCGGCTGTGTTGTTCCTAGTGCCGCCGCCGCCTTGCGAAACGTTCCGGTGTCGACCACCAGGACGAAAGCTTCCAATTGTTTGATGGTGATCCGACTTTTTATCATGCGGCTCTCAAGGATAAGAAAAATCTATCCTCATTTTGGCAGATTGACGCCGGAAGGGGAACGGTTCGGCCCGCTCGCGCGATATGGGGGCTGCGAGGGCTCCTTGATCACCATGCCAGTCAGCACTGTTTGATGTGTCCATGTGTTGGCGAAGGAGGGATCTTTGAACGTTTCGTGGAACTAGGCGCAGAACTGGTTCTCACCACCCTTCAGTGGGACGAGGCGTTTGACATAGGTTCTGACACATTGACGGACGTTAACGACGACGATTACCAACCACCGTTCCCACTAACCGCGAAGCTGGAAAAGCTAACGATAAAAATCGACCGGCCCCAGTTGAGTCAAGCCGACATTCAAAAGCTCGAAGACGCGATGCAAAGAGCAAGCGACCTGTTGGCTCAAAGGGTTGAGAGGTTGCCTACTTGCTTGAATCGGGCAGTGGAAAACCGGATGGTATATTTGTCCGCTTCGTCCGAAAAGTAGACGTTCAAGCAAGTTGCCGCGAATGGCCGCTTCGAGCCCAAACTCGACCATATTTATCTGGGCGTAAGGCTGTCAGAGCGAGAGACGAAAGTGGGTGCCAGTTCGTTTACAGCACAAGATGTCTCCAAACGCGCCCCCCAATCCCGGTATTGTATGAGCCTTGCGGGTTATCGTAGATCAGAACTAGCTGCTTCAGACTTTTGAAACACCAGCAAGGTCATAAAAACACCGCCAATTAGCATTGTGTGAGCCGCAGCCGTTACGCCAAAAACAAAGTAGCTTCCAACCATGAGCGAAAAGATAGCGCTCCACATCCAGGCCAGCATTTGCATCAGCAAATGGGCGGTGGGAAGGGACTGGTTTTTTAGAGGATTCTTAGTTTCGTTCATTACTGAATCCCACGTTGATTTAACGTCCAATCTATTAGTCATGTTTCTACTCCCATTACCTTTATCAATGACCCAACTGGAAACGCTTAGGCGTCTCTAGAACCCGCGCTGGCGATGAGAAAAGGTATTGGCCGACAACGCGGTCCACAGTGTGTGGTAATACTGGAGATACGTGCCAAAAGCGTTAGCGGACCAATATAGGCTCAGCTCCGCTGAAAAAGATTGAAGCATTTGCTATGCAGCAACGCCCAAACCGTCTTAGCCCCAAGGGCAGTTTTGTCCGCAACTCGGACATAGACCCGATTTTGCTGAACGACCGGTCCTGGTGAAAGCAGACATCGCTCAGCATCGCCCCGATTTCGTCGGCTCGAACGTCTGCTTCTGGCCGAAAACGTCAATGTTGAAAACTTTGTACGCGCCGAGTCGGATTTCAATATCCTGGGCAACATGCAGACCTTCGGCTTTAGCGTGGGTGAGTTGCATCACCTGCGCGAACCTACGACCACCGAAGACCAGCCGACCATCCGGATGAATCAGGATACCCTGTATTCCGGAATTGTGCTGGACCTGTCAAAGCCTGTGGAGATCACACTGCCCGACCTGGGCGGGCGGTATCAGTCCCTGCATTTGGTCAATCAGGATCACTATATGTTCGCTGAGGCCCAACCCGGAACCTACAGGCTGACCGAAGACAAAGTCGGCACCCGCTTTGCCCTCGTGGCCTTCCGCACATTCGTTGATGTCACCAACCCAGACGACATCGCAAAGGCCCATGCAGCGCAGGACGCGATCGTGACAAGCGGCGGTGGCAAAGGACCCTACGAGGCACCAGATTGGAATCTGGACAACCTTGGGGTCGCGCGCAAGGCGCTGAGTGATGTCGCGGTGCTTGGCTTTGATTCAAGATATGCGTTTGGAACCGAAGACGAGACACGGCCCATTGACCACCTTGTTGGCGCTGCCGCGGGTTGGGGCGGACTGCCTTTCACTGCCGCGTCTTATGTAATCGCCAGCGTTGCCGAAAATGATGGCGCAACCCCGCATGCTGTGACGGTAAAGGATGTACCAGTAGACGCGTTCTGGTCCATCACCATCTACAATGCAGACGGTTATCTGGAACCCAACGATATGGGTGTGAACAGTTATAACAACTTCACTGCAACACCTGACAATGATGGGGCCTACCCGATCCATTTTGGTGGCTGTGACGATGATCGCGTCAACTGTATCCCGATTTCGCCCGGCTGGAACTACACAGTCCGCTTGTATGAGCCACGCGCCGAGATCCTGGACGGCAACTGGACGTTCCCGGCTTTCGAAGCCGTGGATTGAGATAGGCTCGGCCCAAAGTCGTAGCTCAATGCTGACATTTTCGGCGTTCGTCACCATGATCGGCCTTGGGCCGGAAGTGGTAGTTGGACTGGCTTGAATGAAGGTCCGTTCCGTCCGCATAGCGGTCGTCCACACCGAGTGCAGCGAACGTCTGTTTCGAGCCCAAATCCGGACGTTCAGATTCAGCACAAAGCAAGATGCTGTTGAGCGCAAAACTATGAATGTGACTTCAACTGGAAACACGAATAACGCCATCTTGTTAAGATCATCACATTATCCATTTAGCCTGAAAATTAGACGCTACTTCCCGAGGCAGCATCCAACCAAGCCTGAATGACTTGAAAATTCTGATTTATGCGTGAAACTTAAAGCATGAGTGAGTATTATGATGAAATGTTCAACGGCGATGGATCACTCAAAGGTCCATACGAAGAGATCGGCCGTTGGTTCAATGCTGAAGACGCATCACGACTGAGGGCCAAACAGCGCGAAGCCGAAGAGGTTTTTAGGCTGACTGGCATCACCTTTAATGTTTACGGCAAAGTCGAGGCCGAGGAGCGATTGATACCGTTTGATATCGTGCCGCGTGTCATTTCGGCACGAGAGTGGCAGCGGCTGGAACGCGGTATCGAACAGAGGGTGCGGGCAATCAACGCATTCCTACATGACATTTACCACCGTCAAGAAATTGTCCGGGCAGGGCGTGTGCCAGCAGAGATAATTGCCGGAAACGAGGCCTTCCTGCCGCAGATGCTTGGTGTCTCACCGCCCGGTCAGGTCTATACACACATTGTCGGCGTCGATCTGGTGCGAACCGGACCAGACGAGTTTTTCGTTCTGGAAGACAATGCTCGTACGCCATCCGGGGTCAGCTATATGTTGGAGAACCGGGAAACGATGCTAAAGATGTTCCCCGAGCTTTTTAGCGCAACCAATGTTCGGAATGTTTCAGACTACCCCCGTAATCTGAGGCGGTCTCTTGCTGCCTGCGCACCGGCTTTCGCAGACGGAGAACCTACTGTCGCGGTGTTAACCCCCGGCATCTATAATTCAGCCTACTACGAACATGCGTTTCTTGCTGATCAGATGGCCGTGGAGTTGGTCGAAGGCCATGACCTACGCGTTGTCGATGGGCGGGTCTGCATGCGTACCACCAGAGGCTATAAGCCCATTGACGTACTTTACCGCCGGGTAGATGACGACTTTCTGGACCCTTTGAATTTCAACCCCGATAGCGCTTTGGGCGTACCAGGTATCCTGGACGTTTACCGTGCAGGAGGTATCACGATCGCAAACGCACCGGGGACCGGTATTGCTGACGATAAGGCGATTTATTCCTACATGCCTGAAATCGTTGAATTCTACACGGGTGAGAAGCCCTTGCTGCAAAACGTCCCAACCTGGCGCTGCAGTGATCCTGAGTCTCTCTCCTACGTGCTGGACAACCTGTCCGAGCTTGTTGTGAAAGAAGTACACGGGTCTGGCGGCTACGGAATGTTGATCGGACCGACCGCCAGCAAGAAAGAGATTTCGGCGTTCCGCGACAAGCTCAAATCGCGGCCCGGGAACTACATTGCTCAGCCGACGCTGTCGCTTTCGACGGTTCCGATCTTTGCGCGCTCGGGACTTGCGCCCAGACATGTTGACCTAAGGCCGTTCGTTTTGGTGTCACCCGAGGGGATCAAGATCACCCCTGGCGGTTTGACCCGCGTGGCGCTTAGGAAGGGATCTCTAGTCGTTAACTCAAGTCAGGGTGGCGGGACCAAAGACACCTGGGTTCTGGAGGACTGACCATGCTGGGAAAAACTGCAGGTGGGTTGTTTTGGATGTCCCGGTATCTAGAGCGAGCGGAAAACACGGCCAGGCTGCTGGAAACAGGTCAGCGGATGGCGTTGACCCGTACTAAGAACTCCGCTGAGGAATGGGCCTCTGTTCTGAAAACGGCCGGAGTTCTGGATGCGTACTACGCCAAATACGATGATGTTTCAAAAGACAACGCGGTGGATTGGGTGCTGCGCGATGCTGATAATCCATCCTCGATCAAGTCAGTCATCAAACAGGCACGAGACAACGCGCGCCTTGTTCGAACCGCGTTGACCCATGACGTCTGGAGTGCAGTAAACTCCACTTGGATGCAGATCGATGAAATCATGAAGCGCCGTGTGAATGAGCGTGATTTGCCTGCAACGCTGGAACTTATTCGCCAACAGGCGGCTTTGGTTCGTGGTGCCACATTGGGAACCATGCTGCGCAATGACATTTTCGACTTCACCCGTATTGGTACGTTTCTCGAGCGGGCCGACAATACCGGGCGCATTCTCGACGTTAAGTACTATGTTCTTTTGCCCACGGCCTTTTCAGTTGGCTCATCACTGGACAATATACAATGGGAAAGCATCCTCCGCTCTGTTGGTGCGGGTGGCGGGTATCGAATGACCCATGGAGAAAAAACGCGGCCGTCTGATATTGCCCAGTTTCTAATCTTGGATCAGCGCATGCCTCGCAGCCTGCACTTTTGCTGCAGAAAAATTCAGGAGAACCTGTCATACCTGCAGAAAGACTATGGCTTTGCCGGGCCTTCGTGCGAGGCGTCTAAAGTTCTCTACGAGAAATACCTGGATCAGAAAATCTCCGATATTTTCGAGCTCGGACTGCATGAGTACATTCAGGATTTTCTGACAGATCTCGGCAACTTAAGCCGTCAGATAGAAATCGATTATCGGTTTTACGAGTAGCCAATGAAACTGCACATTCGACATGAGACACGATACGATTACGACGCGCCAGTTCCATTCGGGCTGCAGCAACTGAGGAAGACACCAAAGTCATTCCGCAATCAGAACATTGTAAGTTGGAGCACCCAAATTACCGGCGGGCGCAAAGAACTGACATTTGAAGACTATCACCGCAACACCGTGGAGTTGATCAGTTTCGACGCGAACACCCAAAGTATCTCGTTGATCTCTGAGGGCGTTGTCGAGGTGGAAGACACCCATGGCGTCTTGGGGCACCACGAAGGGTCGACGCCTTTGTGGCTATTCAAAAGGGGCACCCCGCAGACAACGCCGGGGAAAGGGGTTGCCGAACTGATAAGCGCGTTGCCCAAAGGTGAACCGCTGGAACAGATACATGCTCTGTCCGAAACAATTCGAGCTCAGGTCGCTTACGAAATTGGAAGTTCGCACCCGGGCTGGAGCGCTGAAGATGCACTCAAAGCTGGGGGCGGTGTGTGTCAGGACCATGCGCATATCTTCATTACATGCGCACGACAGATTGGAGTGCCAGCACGCTATGTATCGGGTTACTTAATGATGAACGAAACGGAACTTCAGGATGCGACCCATGCCTGGGCCGAAGTGCATTTGGACGGGCTTGGCTGGGTGGGGTTTGACGTGTCAAATGGGATCTCACCTGACGATCGATACGTACGCGTCGCAACCGGGCTGGACTATGCCCAAGCCGCACCGGTAATAGGGAATAGAATTGGGGCAGCGGGCGAGCAATTGACAGTGCAGTTGCAAGTCGCACAGCAGTGACGGAGAATTTGATGACCTATGCTGTGGGCATGCGGCTGAATCGCGGGCTGGTATTCATGTCCGATACGCGCACGAATGCAGGCGTGGACAATGTTTCGACCTTCAACAAGATGTTCAACTGGACAGTCGAAGGTGACCGGTCGATCACAATCCTAACGGCCGGAAACCTGGCCACTACTCAGGCCACGATAAGCCTTCTGGAAGAACGAACAAAAGCGCCTGCAGATCGTTCACCATCGATCTTAGAGGCACCGACAATGTTTCAAGTCGCGCAACTGGTCGCGGCAACATTAAACGATGTCATTGAAGAGCACGCCCGGACTGGTCAGCAAGCCGACAGCGCTTTTCATGCGACACTCATTCTAGGCGGCCAAATCAAAGGTGGCCCGTCACGCCTGTTTCTGATCTACCCCGAAGGTAACTTTATCGAGGCCGGCGCCGACACCCCGTTCTTTCAGATTGGTGAGACGAAATACGGTCGCCCTATTTTGGTGCGAGCCTATGATCCGGAAATGAGTTTTTCAGAAACCGTAAAACTCTTGCTTGTCAGTTTTGACTCCACGATTAAGGCCAATCTGTCTGTCGGGGCTCCGCTTGACCTGCTTCTATACGATGAAGACAGCCTTGACGGCGGTACGCGGTCAAGATTCGAATCCGACGACCAGTATTTTCGCATTGTTTCCGATGGATGGGGTGACGCGCTGAAATCGGCCTTGGCCAAACTTCCAGAATACAGATCGGGGCGAAAATCAAACGATTGAGGGTCCGCTATGTCCGCAGCCCTCCGGCACAAGCGGGCCAATTGCGGGACAATCCGCAAGACATCTTCAGCGCTTTTCAACTCTGGGTCTGCCATCCGTCCCAACGCGGTCATTAATTTAAGCAGCTAGGGCATGCGTAAAATTGGCCTACTAGATTCTAAGTTCCACAGACGTTCGGCAAAGGCCAAATCCTGCTCCCGCAACCAAAATTATCAGTAAAATATCAAGAACTTAGCGCTCCAAGGGGCGCTCCTTGCGCTTGGGGCATCCGCATCCGGCGCTGCAACGGTGCTGCGCCACGGAGCAAACTAAAGATACCAAAGAGTACCTACGGGCCTGCATCCCGGTCGAAAACAACGCAAGACGCCGTTCAAGTACGACAAGCGCAGATACAAGCGGCGAAATCGCATCGAGATTTTGTTTGGCAAGCTCAGGGATTGGAGGCGCGTGGCGGCACGCCATGAGCGTTGTCCCAAGGTCTTCATCTCAGCAACCGTCATCTGCTGGTTATGAATCCTGACCCTAGCTGCATTGAGCTGTCTGGCGCTTTTTTTCCGGCCAGAATTCATCCACCACAACATATGCGATGATCACAAAGATAGCGGCGCTGGCAACTTGCATAACCCGAGTGATGCTCTTGACGTCAGCCTCGTCTGAAAACGGCGCAACCGACCCGCCATATACGATCAGAGCCGTTGTAATAGCTGAACCGGCTGCCGCGGCGAGCGGAGCTTGAGATTTTCCAAGCGCTCCGAGTGACAGACAGAAGAAGAAACACAGCAGAATGGGTGTCAGAATAACCGGAGCTATGACGTTTATTTCATAGCATACGATAGACACCGCAGCCCCAAGGAGGTTTGCCGTTAGCATAGATTTTGCAACTGTCTTGCCGGCCGCAGGCATCGCCGCAAGTTGCTGGCTCAGCAACGCGACAAAGAACAGAACCAGCAAAGCAGACGCGCCGGAAACAAAAAACGCCATAGCAAACGGAATGGTGACAAGCGACATCCTGACTATTCGACGATGTGGGTCGAAGTCCGGCGACGATACAGCTTTCTTTTGAGCTGCCGTTTGAGTTTCAGCAGGTATCAGTAAGAACATCAGCGTCGATACCATGCCTGCAAACAGCAGGTTCAACGGAATCCAATACACCAGCACCAAGGCCAGATCCTGTGATTGCAGAACCAAGTTCGGGATCATCAACGCCCCCATGAGAGCTATGACACCCGGTAAAACTCCGGCGCCGGAAACCGACCACATGAAAGATAGGATTATTCCAATTGCCACGAGAATGAGGAACACGAGTGGATAAGGCGAGAAGATCGACGACATAAGGAATGAAATGAACATCAATCCAATAGAGAAGACAAAAAGCTTGGCAAATGCTGCTAAAGGCAATGCGGCAGGTGCTTGCAGAAAAAGGGCCGTGAACACCGCGCCAACAACAGCGAGTGGCCAGCCAAGAAACAGGCCCAAGGAAAACACGCCAGTTACACCCAGTGCAAGCCGGGTGACAGAGCGTTGGTCCTCAGTACGCATAGGACAGAATTGAAACCAAGCGAATGTAGGTACGACCAACGAGGTTCAGCAAAGTGTTGTCACTTAGGTACATAATCACATCGGCCTGTCCGTTGAGCTGAAAGCGAAGGTCATCTTCTGTGCTTCCAGCTTCGTAACCGGGCAAAACAATCCGGACCGGGAACCTTTCAGGCTCTCGCAAAAACCCTTTGGTGCTTGGCGGGCTCGCCAATTGCCCGGGCTCATCACCGCCACTTAAGGAAACGGCCGCACTAAAGCTCTCGATGACGCCCGAAACGATTTTACCGGGATGCATGTCCAACACGACATCAACCGGAGACCCTATGGAGGCTCTTCCAAGGTTGTTCTCGGTAAAATACGCCTCGATCCAGACGTCAGTTGCGTCCAGAAACGTCAATAGATCCTGACCGGATCGCGCATACGTCCCTGGCGCTATCAGCAGATTGGATATGACGCCCGTCGCCGGAGCGCGTAGTTCGGTCCATTCAAGGTTCAGTTCCGCATCCGCCAATGCAGCCAACGCGCGCTGGATTTTCGGGTTTTCAATCCCGTCGTCACCAAGCCTCTGTTTTGCTTTTTCCAGATCCGCTTTTGCGTTCTCAAAGTTTGCCTCAGACTCTGCAAGTTGACCTCGTGCATCATCGGCCTTTGAGACGGCAATCAACCCTTTCTTTTCAAGCGCAAAAACGCGTTCCGTTTGAATGCGCATCGTATCCAGATCACTCTGCGCCCTTGCCAGCTTGGCTTGTGCAGCTCTTACCTCTGCCGAGGATGCACCCACTTCCTGCGTGGCAGCTTCGAGGTCAGCTTCCGCCTTGTCGCGCTGAATTTCATAGGGTCGGGGGTCGATCCGGACAAGGACATCTCCGGCCGAGACAATCTGACCATTTTCGACCAGTACTTCAGTCACGGTACCAGTCACCTGCGGGACGATCTGGGTCGCCACGGCTTTCACTCTGGCGTTCCCGGTAAATGGCGTTTTCCGATCAGCGACCAGGTACCAGACAAGAAAAATCAGAATGACAGCCAGGGTTGTCCAGATCGTCTTCCTCATTTCGCCGCACCTTCTGCAGCGGCCTCGGCTTCGGGCGAGGTATCAATCCAAACCTTGAACAACTCATAAAAGACGGCAAAGAGTACCGGCCCCATGAATACGCCGATCAAACCGTACGCCATCATACCTCCGAGAACACCGATGAGGATGACCAACATGGGAGTCTCGAGGCCTTTTGAGATGAACACGGGTCTTAGGAAGCTGTCCATTATTGTGACGGGCACGGCCAATATGGTGAATATCAAAGCAGTTCCGCCGGACATGGAACTCCATGCGTAGATAATAACCGGTATAAGAACCAATCCGGGCCCGATTTGGATGATCGAGAGTATCAGGCAGATAAATGCCAGCGTGGCGGCCGAAGAAATTCCGAACAAAGCCAGCAGTATCCAAACGAAGACCGCCTGAATGGCTGCTACGCCGATCACGCCTTTTGTCACGTTCCGAATTGTTGCACCTGCCAGTGTTACGAATTCACCGCCGCGCGGTGCGAAAACACGGTTTGCAAAGCGTTGGAGACCTTGGACCAAATTTGGCCCGGGGCTGAACAACGCCCCCATAATCAATACGGACAGGGCCAAGCCAAGAAGCCCGATTCCGATGCCCAACACCTTTCCGAAGAGCGATTTTGTGATTTCAAGGATTTGCGCGCCGTATTTTGCAAGCGCGCCGTCCAGATTCCGCTCGAACATACCCCAAACATCGGAAATTTTGTCTCCAACCAATGGCAGTTCCTTAAGGCCCTCGGGCGCAGGCGGGACTTTCAACTCACCCTTGTCTGCTTGTTCCGCGAACTCAGACCCAAGTTCTGCAGCACCGGATATCGCCGTAGCAACCGGCCCCAAGGTCAAAACAAGACCCACCAAAACCAAGATCGCCGCCGCAAGCTTCTTCCGCCCTCCCAACTTGGATTGCAGCCAATCAAATGCCGGGTACAGCGCAACGCAAAGGATCGTTGCCCAGATAACCACGCTTGCAAGCGGGGCGACCATGATCAAGGCGCTGTAGAGGAACAGTCCGAGAAAGAGCAATCGTATTGCCAGATCGACAATCTTCGCGTCCTGAGTCTTTTCCATTCCATCCCTCCATGTGTTTTTCGAATGTTACACTCAAAAAACATAATATGTATATTTTTTTGAATTTTGGTGATCATCTATCAGCTTGAAGACACAAATGAATCCGGGCCACGGCTTGAGGGTCCCAGTCAAACCAATGCCTGGGCATGAACTCGATTTGGCCAAATTGGGATAATCTACTTGTCCGCTTTTTTGTCGTCCTGGGACAAGATTGTATCCGCCACTGTGGTCGCCGCGGTTACGAAGACACCGAGGCCCACGACGATGTAAATCATTGTGAAGATCTTCCCTGCCGCGGTTTCAGGTGAGAAGTCACCAAACCCCACGGTCGAAATTGTCACGACAGAAAAGTAGATTGAGTCGAGCCAACTCCAACCTTCGACAAAGTGGTAAAAGACCGAGGCCCATAAAATCATTCCAACCGTGAATGCAAGAATGCCTTTCACTCTGCCGTCCTTGAGGGCGACGCCTATCCCTCGTGTTATTCTGGTTAGTGAGTTCATCATGTCCTCATTGTTTGATGAATTCACATATAACAGTTATTGGATGAATGTGGAGAATCCAGGGAAACCGGCTGCCTGTCGGTTGAAGGATGCGTCGACCCGCCAAAGGGTCCTGACCCCTTGATTTCCGTTTGGCAGAGTAACTCACGTTCGATAACGAGCGATAAACACGTCTGATCTCTTGGGGGCGGCCGACGCCTAGATGGCGCGTCTTGAACCCGTTGCCCAAGTTTCCCGGCAAGCCGCGCGTTCACTGCCCGTTATATCCATGCGGTCATCCCGCCGCGTGAGAACACCAAACTCTGAAACAACCAGCGCAGAGGCAATAGCCCGGAACGAAGCAGTCAACGCATCGCGATACCTGGGCCGTGCCCTGTGGCGGCGAAGGAGCGGATATCACCGCTGGATCCATGTCGAGAGCAAGACGAACTGCGTGAAACTTCGTGTTCAGTCACTCATGGCTCGCACCTGCGACTGACAGGTCGTGGAAATCCGGGCAGGCGTTGGGGTCCTGAACCACTAAACCGCTTTTGGCACACCCGTCAGAGAGCCCGTAGGATTAGTCCGTCCGGGGGGTAAGTCCGTCCGGGCAAAGGGGAAGTCTGCCCGACAACGGATTTGTGCAACAAAGCCCATCCGACCCCTTGGGAAACGCGATTCTATGAATATTGCTGAATGTTGGGGCTTGAAATGCGTTAATCAAATCTGACCCAAAACCGGTGGAAGACGCAGCTATTCTGCGCTTTTTCAATGACTTCGAGCGAGTCGGTAAAAAAAGCCAAACAATGTAGAAACGGCCTTGTATTTCCGTCGCTTGCACGGATATACCCGTCGACGGAGACGTGGCCGAGTGGTCGAAGGCGCTCCCCTGCTAAGGGAGTAGGCCCGGAAGGGTCTCGAGGGTTCGAATCCCTTCGTCTCCGCCATCAACCTATTTCAGTGAATTGGCATGGCGTGTTTAACATGCTGTAAATATATAAATAATCGGTATTTACCATCTCATAGTATCATCTTGAGTTTTACTAAGTTGCTCTTAGTGTATTTCATTGAGTGGTATATATTGTGGTATTTCATGGCTGCGCTCAGCGGGAAGCAGACAAAGAAGCTGGTAGAGAATCTTGGCCCGGGTCGGCATGGCGACGGTTCTGGCCTGTACCTTGTTGTCGATCCCTCGGGTGCGCGACGCTGGGTCGTCCGCGTAACAGTCAAGGGACAGAAGAACCGCAAGGGCGCGCCGCTGCGCACAGATTTTGGATTGGGCGGCGCTGACGTCGTCACACTGATTCAGGCCCGCGAGAGGGCACTGGAATACAGGCGTATGGCGAAAGCAGGGTTGAACCCTCGATTCAACGCTCAACGTGAATTCCCGACCTTCGAAGAATTCAGCCGTCAGGTCCACATCGACCGCCTGCCTACATGGAAGAATGCAAAGCACGGTCAGCAATGGCTCAACACCTTGCGCGACTACCTGCGGATCGCATGAAAGGCGGGCAGGTCCATCGTGTCCCCCTCACCGACGAAATGCTGGCCATACTGGAGCCGCTGCGTGCGCTGGCGTCTGACTATGTGTTCGAGGGTCAAAAGCGGCATCATCCCTTGTCAAACATGTCCATGCTGATGCTGCTGCGCCGGATGCGGCAGGATGGAGTCACCGTGCATGACCGGTACCAAGGAAAAGCAGTCATTCGACAGAACTGTTTCGATGGCCGCTTCGAGCCCGGAGCGGATCTTCGTTTCGCTGTTGGAAACGAAGGAGCAACGAAGGAACACATACCTAGCGACACAACCCGGCATCGAAAACGGCCATCATTGCGCTTCTCAGGCGAGCCACATCTTCGTCCACTGAAGCGGAGTGATCGCATTTTAATGACGGCAATACCTCGACCCGGATCGTTCCGCACTTGGCACTTGCTGGCTGCCCTCTGGGCGCACGACCCGACAAGCACCCTGCACCCCGCCTCTATTCGGCAATGGCGAGGGCACATCAACAGAAAGTCTGACGTTGGCGATTGGCATCATTACCAGGTGTGAACCCATACCCGACCGACATTGTAAATCGAGCTACTGTTGCGGCGAGTACCAAATCGGCGAAGTGTAGGCGCGTTCCTGTGCTGTCATTGGGACGTTATCTGGCATTTGTATTCCAAATTTGACGGCATCATACGCCGTCCATCGAGGGGTTGGAATTTCTATGACCCGGGCATAATAGAATGCGCTTTCCGAAGGATCGAAATCCGGGTCTTCCCACACGGTTCCCAGCTCAGAGGCTCCAATTGTGTTGGTCCACGAGGGGATAGAGAGCTCCACTGTGGTGCCTACTGAAGGCAACTTACCAGCGGCATCTGGTTCGCGGGCCCCAGACCAAGCCACGTCATAGACTTTTTCCTGCTGTTGGCCTTCGGCGTTCAACCAACCTTTTATGATTTGGATGCGATCCAGATTTGCTCCCATAGGGTCGCGAAGTGCATAGACTAAAAAGGAAGGGGCGCCTTCCCCGGAACTGAGGTTGCCACCCATCGGCACGCCTTTGGAATAACCCACCAGAGCCAAGTCACGTCGCAGGGCATCTTCTTCTTTGAAGCCATAGCCTCCGAACATTCGGACGCGCATTCGTGGTCCTGTAGTTGCATAGGTCTCGCGCCGATGCATCGCATCCCAAATTGCTTCGCGAGAGTTTTCCTCAGCCCACACCCCTGTCAAACCACCGGTAATGTACTGCGACGAACGCAGCGCAACGGTCCCGTCAGCATAGGTCTTACTGACATGTTGGCTGCGCTCTGCGCTAGGCTCGTACCCAGTGAATTTCCCGAAGAAATTGTCGTTGTCAGGAGCCGTCAAACCTGTGTGCGTGTCGCTCGCTCCACTCAGGCCAAACTTGAAAGGGTTTACTCCCATGGTCTTTTCCAACGATAAGCCTCGAAGCAACCCAGAGCGTGCGTATTCGCCAGGCAGCATTTCCGGCTCTTTTGGAACTGAAGCATCCAGATTTCCGTAATCCCACGTTTCGAAGTCGGCAAATTCATCGTCAGGTGACAGGAATGGGTGGGCCTCACCATCTCCCTTAATCTGGGTTGGTTCGTACAGTCTTTCCCATTTGTTTCGCGCTTCTGAGTATGCGGGATCTAGCGGCACCCCATCCGCGAAGTCATCGACTAAAGGGAACATCCAGCCGTTAGACAAGTTCCCGTTATGTGGAATAGCAAGCACACGCCCGCCTGTCGTTTGCTCATAGTTCTCCAACCACTTCCAAAGATCACGAGGGTTAGGTGAGCCCACCGGTGGCGTTGTTGTGTAAGGCAGTACCTGTCTTGTGAGCTCAGGGCCGTCGCGAAAGATCACATTTCGGTGCAAATTGTTCCCTGCAACAAGAGACGTCCATTCATAGGCGATAAAGGTGCTGAACACGCCGGGATCATTGTACTCTTCAGCGGCATCGATAATATCGCCCCAAACACGGGCATACGCGGGGTTGCCCGGTTGATAGTTCAGCGCAGGGGAAACCTGTCCTTGAGCAAACGCCGCTGTCAGCTCGAGCGCAGCCGCCAGAGCGGCTTCTCCACCTTTGTTGAATTCTTCATGGAAATATCTGCCTTGCTCATCTGCTAAGATGTTGGGAGCACCTCCGATGATGTCGGTGATAGCACCCATCGCATCCGAATGATCTGTAATCATGAAGAAATCGAGAGGCATCGACAATTTTACAGGTTGCCCCGTGTTCGACACAACTTCTTCGCCACGCGCAAACCGATAGGCATCACGCGGCATGAGGCGCGTACCGCCTCCACCAGCATCGCCGGAAAGACCAGTATGAACGTGAGTGTCACCAAAATAGACTTGTGTTGGATATGCGCGTTCGGCGTAAGGTGAATAAGGTCGACCGGAAGGACCGGAAAGGCCCGACGGATTTATTGCATCCTGAGCTAAGACTGGGCTCCCCAGAATGAGAGCTGCTGGCAAAACATAGCGAAACAATTTTTCCTCCATAATTTAAGGCACCATAGCACAACTCTGCTCCGGAATTTTTTCCGACTTAGTTCGAAGGTTTGCTAAGTCCGCAAAGTACACGTTCAAGCAAGTTGCAGCGAACGACTGCATTGAGCCCAAACTAACGGATGCCGCGACACGCACGAAAGGCGGCTTACAAGCGCGGTATGCGATTCGATTAAGAACTCTGATCAATAAGTCAAAGAGACAACATGATCGATCAAGAGCAATGAAAAAGAGTTCTCGCTACTTATGATAAGCAGATTAACCAGCGAGGGTTGCCGGGTGTACTTGTGAAACCCATGCGCGCGGATTGGTGTGGTCACAAAATGGCGGTTTGTGACAAAAAAATCGCCGTATTGATCATCAAGGAGCTTCAGGAGAGATTTGCAGCGTCACATCTGCACGAACCAAAGATCCTGATACAGGGGTGTGGTGCAAAGATGTATCCCGGTGAAGCCATAGAACGGACCTCTAGTCTGACTGATCAGTCATAGATTTCTACCGACAGCGCATCCATCGCATATGAGGTTTCGATGTTGGCCTGGCCGTCCACGTAATTGAGTGACTGGGACCTGCTCAGTGCCCGCATTTCCCCGCTTATCCAGACTGGCTTATACAACTCGTCGATTTCGAAGCCTTGTTCGTATCGCACATAGACCATCTGATTGGCTGGAGGTGGTGGTGTGTGAATGCAGGCTCCAACTGTCGGAACCAGAAGGAATTCGACCGCCTTCTGGTCTACAATATCCAGGGGAAGGAGATAGCCGGGAAGGCGCACGTTCTCCCCCAAAAGGTCAAGGTTCGGTTCGCGCGCGGCAATCAACCGTTGGTTCATCACGATTTCGCGTTGTTCAAACAACCAATCCGGATCAAGGCCTTGAGATACGAGGTCTTCGCGGATCTGAACCGCTTCGGCGCGCTTCTCGTCATCCGCAGTGTCCGCATGCAGAACCTCAATCCGATAAAGCATGGCCAACGCATTGACCTGAGAATATTCTAGGGTGGCAAAAGGATCGTGGTAGGGCCGCTCTTCAGGAAGGAGATCCTGCCAACTTATGTTGCGCGGATCCGCTGCAAGAAGAGGCCCCGCAATCGCAAGGGCGAATAAGATATTCAGAAAATGCGCAATGGCCTTCATTTCAGCGGATCCTCTTATTCAAAGCCGCACCGACAGTCCGTCTGATAGCGTCATACGGTACACCCTTAACGCAGGTATAATACTGGCAAGAAGACCAGAGCAGAAAACGAGGGCTATGAGAAGAACCTCGCGAAAACTCGGCAGGTCAACACCGATGCGAAGCCCAAAATTTGCGGCAAGAATCGGATCTATCACGAGCGTGAGAGCGCTGAGCGCGATTACTCCAAGCACGATGCCGGCCGACAACAATAAAACGGCTTCAAGCAAGATCAGGGAAAAGACGCCGGCTGGTGTTGCGCCCACGGATCGAAGGATCGCAAATTCACGCCGCCGGTTGTCGAGCGAAGCAGACAACATGACCACCATGCCGATCATTCCAGCCACTGCCACAGCGCCTGCCATCAGACGCAGCGCAGTCTCGGCCGTACTGGTAATCGACCAAAGCTGCAACAGCGCAACATTAGGAAGAACAGCAGTCAGTGCCTCGTCGCGATGGTCTGCCAGTTGCCGTTGAATTGAAAGCACCGCTGTCTTCTCCTCAAGCCCGGCAAAAATCGCGTTGATGGCCCCCGGTTCATGATCATGGCCACCGTGATCGTGCCCGCCAGAAGTCCTGACAATTTGCCCCTCGTCTTCATGGCCGCTTCCGTGAGCATGACGGTCGTCATGATCCCGATGCCCTTCTTCGTGCTCGTCAGGGTCGCTGTACTCCGCATGGTGATCGTCTTGTCCATGGCTTTCGCCATGATTCACATGCCCGTCAGCAAATACGCTGTCTGCGTGATCTTCGCTCTGGGAATGCGCGGTGTCATGGTCTTCGTGTTCTTCGGCGACTTCAGGTGCATCGACCAAAACAAACGGGTCCGCACCCTCTGATGTACGTTCTTCGTGTAAGGCGTCAAAACCCTCGAGCGAGACAAAAACCATTCGGTCAACGGCCGTCCCGGTATGCCCCAGCACGCCGGTCACTGTGAAAGGCGCTTCGTCGTGGACATCAAAGGCAACTTCGCCCGAACCATGGGCATTCACAATCGCCGTGCCGAGCCCATATTCAAACACCCGTGCAACTTCTGCACCGATCACTGCGCCATCTGCAGACGAAAAAGAGTGTCCTTCAGAAAAGGTCAGATGTCGGCCGCCGCTGTGACGAAAACGATCAAAGTAATGCTTGGACGTGCCAATCACTGGATATCCACGATGGTTGTCACCCATCATGATCGGCACTGTCCAGCTTACCTGGGGCAGATCTTCGATCATCTCGTAGCTGTCCCAGGTGATACCGGCGCCTGTTGTACCGACACCAAAAACCGTTGCCATCAGGATCTGCACATCGTTTCCGCGTGCCGCAATGATCAGGTCGATACCTGATGCAGAATTGGCAAAACCCGCTCGTGCCTCTGTTCGCAGTCGTTCAACCCCAACAATCAAAGCCACGCTCAAGGCAATGCTAAGAACAGTCAACGCAGCGATAAAGCGGCGATTGAGAAGGCTTTTCAAACAAAGGTTGAACATCACGTTTTGCCCGCGTTCAGCTTTGGCAGGTCGACGCTCCGATCGAAGTGTTTTTCCAGGCTGCGATCATGGCTCACAAATAGCAAACTCGCCCCTGATGCATTGCATTCCTTCAGCAACAGCTGGACAAACGTGTCTTTCGCTTCCTCATCCAAAGCCGAGGTAGGTTCATCCGCCAACACAACTTCGGGCGCCCCTATCAAAGCCCGCGCCGCCGCAACTCGTTGTTGCTGCCCAACACTCAGGGCGCTGGCAGGTCGATTGATGAGCTCAGTATCCTCAAGACCCAGCTCACTTAGCAACCGTGTTGCGGTAGCCTTGGGGGCTGGCCCTGATCGATTGCGACGGTGCGCTGAAAATCGGCAGGGCAACAACGTGTTTTCAAGCGCACTGAGCCAAGGCAAAAGATTAAAGACTTGGAAAACAATCCCCAGATGATCCACGCGAAAACGGTCACGATCACCTCCGATCAAAGCCCCGACATCCGTGCCTGCAACGCGAACCGCGCTTTGCGGTACATCGATCACGCCGGCAATTGCCGAAAGCAACGTGGTCTTTCCGCTGCCACTGGGGCCTCTCATAAACACGCTTTCCCCGGCCTCAAGATCGAAGTTATCGACTGAGAGCACCGGATCGTGTTGACCGGGCCACCGAAATACCAAGGATTTGAGTTCGACAGTTTTCATTGATGACACCGATGCTTTGGTCAGGTTTTTCAAAGATAATTGAGCTTTTTGGTGATCCAGAAAAGGATTTCTGCCAAAACACCAATGGCTCCGGCTTTGTCTGTCTTGACCAAAGCTGTTCCTGACGTTCCAAATTGCAATGAATTACTGTCTGCATCCGCAGGTAGTTCAACCAAAACGATGTAGCTGGATATCCCAGCTAGTTCCCGCAATGAGGGAAGACCTGATCTTAGATCAACAGTACCTTCGACAGTTCCGACCGGAAAATCTGAAATACGGCCGGTAATTTCTCCACCGGGTTCCGTTCTAAATGCAAGCCGGATTTCGTCACCGACCGAAACATTGGCTCGACTGGATTGGGGAAGAGTAGCAATTATTGCATAGTCTCCCGGTTCGACAAAAGTAATTGCCCCTTGTAGCGGAGTGGCGCGGTTACCTGGTCGGAGTGAAACAGCCGTAACAACGCCGTTTCCCGGAGCTTTCACAACTGTTTGCTCTAAATCCCAAATAGCTTGCGCAAGCGTCTGTTCAGCCTCCACAACACCTGCGTCACGCCCGTCGATCTTCGCGGCGATACGCCGCTCAAGGCTTGTCTTCCGGGCTTCGGCTGCGCGGATATTCGCGGTCAACTGGTCGATGGTTGAGACAGCCTCTTGCAGTTGGAACGTGGTTGATGCCCCGCGTTCTTCCAAACGGATGATGTCATCACGACGTTGAATTCCGAAAGTCAGCTGAGCAGTCAAGGATTCAATCTCGGCCTCGGCAGCTGATAAATCTGATACCAGTTGATCGGCAGATGACTTTGCAGTTTCCAAGACGGCTTCGAGCCGAGAGACCTCGGCTTTATACACCTCATTGTCTATTCGAAACAGAGGCTCGCCTTTTGCGACTTCCTGGTTTGGCTCGACAATGACTTCTGTAACCGTGCCGGCCACATTCGGAGCAATATTCGTTGAAACACCCTGAATGGATACCGGGCCAGTCGGAGTTGTGTGGTTCAGCGCACCGATGACCACCAGAGCGATAACAGCAGCTACACCGTAAACCAGAGTTTTCCAGAACCCATTCCAGGGGAGAAGGTGAAACTTGGAAAAGACCAACCAGACTATTCCAAAGTAGAGGCCGAGTACTATTAACAAGACTTCATTCCTTCGTGATGTTTCCGGAAAGTTTGAACGACCACCCGAGCTTACGAGTGATCGCCCTGTTTGTCATGATGACTTAATTGTCGTTTTGCTCTTCCAACACTTTGCGGTTGGCTTCACGATGGCGCCACGCCGCACCCATACTTTCCTTCAGATTTTCGGGAAGCGCATCCAGAGGAACAACAAGATCGTCATCAACTGGCCACTCTGTCAGCAATTCAGGATGATATCCTTCGGGATAGTACAGCTTAGGATCGATCTCCATATCTCGCACGTAGGGTTCTTGAATGTCTTCACGCTGATGCGGCGGCTTGGGCACGATCAACTGACCATTGCTAAAGTCAAACTGCGGCGCTCTTGAGTTCGGAAACTCGGGCAATATGCCTTCGCGAACCCATATCTGATCTTTGGTGACGTTCACAACGATCCCGTCAGGCGCTCCAAAGTGATAGGGGCCTTTCCAGTGCTCTCGGATTTCCGCCACGGTTTCCTCGATCTGATATGGGTCATAGCTCATGTGAGTGTTCATCAGAAGCCTGGGTTGTACCAGATTGGCAATGTAGCCGGCAGCGTAGCTGGGCGTATGATGGGTATCGACGGTATAACGCCCGAGGAAGGGCGGCACGCCTTGAACTCCAGAGGAGATTTCGATGATTTCCTGCTGCTGTTCCGTGACGAAGACATCACAGCCTTTGGCAAAAGGAATGTCGATCATGTTGGGTCGACCGTCACCTGTCCAGATAAAGCACATGCCATTCCAGTCCATCCGGTATCCCGACGCACCGTCTTTGGCATGGCTTCTTTGCCAATGTGTGACTTTGACCCCGTCTTCGTCATAGATCACGCCACCATTGTCACGGAAATCAAATTCGTTGACTTCGATGTCCCAACCTTTGCCAACGGGAAAGACACTGAACGCGTCCCGGTGCCATCCGGTCATCATTTTCATGCCTTCTACCATCGTTGCAGTGCCGTACTCTTTGGTGCGGCCGGATGGGCCATGGACCGTCAACTGCTCGTGCCATCCACCTGCCCAAGTTCCGAACATCCACAGGTACGGCAACCCACCAAAGTGGTCTACGTGCAGGTGCGTGATAAAAACATCAGTGATTTCATTCAGTGCATATCCGCTGGCAATGATGTTTGCAGGTGAGCCTTCACCAATGTCGAACATGAAAATCTTACCGTTGCCCAGCTCAACAAGAATCGCCGTGTTCATTTGCCCAGGGCGAATGAACGGGGCAGATCCCATGAAGATAATTCTCATCTCATTGGGCTGTACATCTTCTGTGCGTGGGAACCAGTTTGCCGCGCTTTTCAACCACGGTTGTGGAGAGATGCCCTCAAAGGTCAGACCTTCTTTCCAACGCCCCATGGGGACGCCGCCGGTCAGTGCAGCCTCAATATCTTCTTGGGATGAGGGCTCCTTTACAGGAGGAGCCTGACCGAGCGTACTAGTGGCGAACAATGTCGCTGCGGCGGCGAGTGCGCCGAGTGGCTTAATCGATTTCTTGCATCTGTCTTGCAGCATATTTTCAGTCCTTTGTTCGAGCCTTTGTGAATATGGGAGCCACTTCTGAAATTGATTTCGGGACGATTTCTGATTGGATGACCCAAGAAAGATGTTCGGCGATTTCTTCAGCCAGGCCATCAAGGCTTTCCGTGACGGGATCGATCAGACATGCTGGAGTTGTTTTATTGACCTTCTGCGGTCTCTCCAACTCGGCCGAGAGCAGCTCGAAATCCTGGCAAAGCGTCTCAAATCCATGATGAGTCTTTCGCATGTGGCGGATGCGGTTGATTTGGTCAGGGAAAGTGAGTTCTAGTAAACTGACGTCTGTCATCGTCCGGCCACTTGGTTCCTCTCTGAGCACGAGCTTGAGGGCACAAGGCGTATCGCGGTAGGGTAACACCGTGAAATTAGGGTGACATCCAGTTGGTCAGGCGGCAGTATTGTTTTGAAAATACAGCAAAACTTGATTTGCGAGATGGCTGAGCAAGATCTGACACTTGATCCGGAACGGCATCCAACCCGCGTAAGGGAAGCCTTGGAACGCGTGTTGACCAGTGACACGTTCGCCAAGGCGGAACGCCTGCGGAACTTCTTGAACTACGTAGTTGAAGAGGCCATTGAAGGCAGGTCCGAGGCTATTCTTGGCAAAACGATCGCTCAGGATGTCTACTTCAAGAGTTTTGCCAGTGATGACGGCCACATCAATGTTGTCCGTGTGGATGCAGGTCGGTTACGGCGGAAGCTCCAACAGTACTATGAAACGGCAGGTGCTGGAGACAATCTGCGCATTCACATTGATAGCGGAGGCTACGCGCCTTGGTTCGAGGACCGCTCTGGTACAATTCGGAGCAATGTCGATCATACGCCATTCAGGCCAGGATTACCCTGGCTGATTGGCATCCCTGCCGTCACCATAGCGATCATTGCTCTTGCTTACTTCTTGGGCGGGCGCATGGAACAGGTTGTTGATCTCAACCCAAAGACATCCGCGCGCTCACTTGAGCGACAGGCTCTATCCGCTAAATCACCCGCTGCAGTACAGGCGTCAAACTACTGCGATCAAGCTCGGGGCCTGCTCTTTCCAATCGCAACTATCGATAACCAGATCCTGGCCAGCGACATATTTAGAATAGCAATAAATGAGGCTCCCGATTTTTACTGTGGATATGCCGGATTGGCCCATAGTCTGGGAACCCAGGCTCTACTAACGCGAGACGAGGAAGAGCGTGACGCGCTGATACTGAATTCAGGACAAATGGCTCAGAAAGCTGTGGACATTGCGCCCTCAAACGGTTGGAGCCAATCGGCAATGGCATGGGTATCTTACGTTTCCCGCGACTATGACAGGGCATTGGAGTATTCAGCACTCGCGCAGTCGCTTCGACCCAATGACGGAAACGTTCTGGACTTTCGCGGCGTGATACTACTGGTTATGGGTCGCTTTGAAGAAGCGTATGACGTCAGCGACCCAAGCCACCGCAGAGAGATAGGAAGTCATCGGTTTGCCCACAGGAACATTCACGCGGTTGCCAGTTTTCACATCGGTGATTTTAGGGAAGCAATCGCGTCTTTGAAATTTGCGAGTGACAATGGTGACCCCGTCAGTGCACTGTCTTTGGTATTTTTGGCGGCTTCCTATCAAAGGTTGGGCAAATCCAAAGAGGCACATGCAACCTTGAATCAATTGAAACAGTCGTGGCCAGAGTTCAGGCCAGATCTTGTTCTAGCAGCATTTTATTCCAGTCCAAATCTATCGGACGAAGTGATTTCAGCCCTAACAGATGCGGGATGGCGGTTTTAAGATATTCCTTTTCGAGCCATGGTTGGAGACAGGCACATGTGCGTAAAGTGTGTTTTACCGCCAACACAGGAGAACACATCCTGGTAGTGTTAAGGTACGCCGAAAGCGGTCATCGGAATTTGTTGTAGCTAACGGCAGCTTTGTCCGCATTGCGGAACTACGGGTAGTTTTCTTGAATGTCCACTTTCGGCCAAAACCAACGTCGGCACACACAAGGCGAAGGCAAATAGTGCTTTCATGGTCTGTTCCTTTTTAATCAATTCACGGATTGAGCGGCAGGAAATGTCCAACTGCCATCCAGAACTTCGAGCCCCGGACGATAGAGCCGCACGGTATAGTTCCACCCGTCCATGACGGGCAGGCAGTTTACTGTATCCGTGTCACAGCCGCCCAGATGTACCGTCATGCTGCCGTCATCGTTGGGTGTTCCGGTGATCGAGTTGACGCTGTAAGCATCGCTCGCGTTCTCCTCAAAGAAACCTGCTGCATTATAAAGGCTGACAGACCAGAACGCCCCAACCGGCACGTCTGCCGGGACGTCGATCTTGTAGGAGCCGACGGGCAGGTTTGGTTCGACACTTACATAGAAGGCCTCGGTTTCCGGCAAGCCACCCCAGCCGGCCGCCGTGCCGATGAAATGGCGCACTGGATCAACCTCGGACTTGGCACCAAAGGCGCGCGTTGCATCAGGCGCAAATCGGCCCAATCTCAGGGTCTCTGAGATCAAGTCCTCCAGATCCTTTTCATTGTAATCTGGAGCGATGAAGGGGTTAGACGACGCCGCATTGATCGACATCGCGTCCTGGATCGCATTAACGGCAGCCACGTCCTCCGGATCTGACGCGTCCACCAGTATGCGCATGAACACAATGACATAAGGGGTGTCGAATGTCGATGTATCCAGCGTGTAGGTGCCACCGCCAAAAATGACGTCGTTGATATAGTGGTCCTGGTTCACAATCATCGCGGTCATATAGCGCTCACCCACCTCGGGCAGCGTCAGAGTCGCGCCCTCGCTGATGTCGACGACGGCCGTGCTGTAAAGCGTGTCACGGTTCATGCGGATCGTCGGCTGGTTTTCCACCGGTGTTGGTGTGCGGAAATGGAAAAATTCATTAACACTACCGGCCAGTGAGACGTATTTGTCCAGCTCTGCATCCGTCGCTGCACGGGTAAAGTTATCAACCGTAACCGGAATTTCCCGACTGTCGACAAGCGCGTCAAGCGTGGCGCTTGTGGATTGTGCCTCGGCGCCACCAGAGACCAAGGCGGCAACGCAAAGGGCTGTAACAAACGGCGCGGATTGGGAAAGTCGTTTTAGCATAGGGTTGTTCCTTGGTTCGTTCAAAGCAAAATGTTTACACAGGTCACTAAAGAGGCCACTAAGGACGGTGAAGTTGCTGTGGCGTCACCGCAGCATTTTACCACCGTGCGCGTCTCATGCGTTGTCACAGATCATATGTCCCGCTTTCCGCCCTTTCTTCCAATTCGTGGCTATCACCTCGTTTGTCACTTTGGGCTCCGAGAGGACCCTGGAGCCGTTGCAGAAAGGGTCCTTGCCCCGCCAATAACTGATCACACGGATCGGCCCTTTCCGGTCCTTCGTTGTAGTGTCAAGCGTTGCGGTGCAGCTTCACCAGACCGGCTATTCGCTGCACACGCGAAACTAAGGTCAATTCAAACTCACGCTATGTGCGACGATGTAGCCATTTAGCTCTTTAGGCTATATGGCTGCTTCAATTTGCATTAAGCCGCTGCTGTCGCTTCGATTTCGAACAGCAGTCCGGGGATCGCGAGGCGGGTCACACCCAGCAAGGTCATGGGGGGAGCCACATTATGCGGTCCAAAGCGCATCCCCATCAGGTCGAAGTTTTTCAGGGCCTCATCCACATCGGTGGCATAGATGCCGAGCTTGACGACCTTGCTCAGATCAATGCCTGCCCCTTTCAGCACGGCTTCCAGATTGTCTAAGGCCAAGCTGATCTGTGCGCGCATGTCACCGGGATGCTGCGGGGCGCCGTTTTCGTCCACGGCTGTTTGACCTGCGCAAATCACCTGGCGCGTCGCACCGTCGATCACTTCGGCCTGATTGTACCCCAGTTTAATCGACCAATCCCACGGGTTCACTGCTGTCCGTTCCATGTCGAACTCTCCTTGTTTTGCGCTACTGAAATCGGTGTAAACCTAAAAGGTGCCAAAAGTTGTCACCATTTGTGGTAAGGTGCCGATATGAACATTCGACTCAGACATGACACCATCGTGCGCAGCCTTCGCCGCCATGGCACATCGACTATTGATGCCCTTGCCGATGAGGTAGGAGCATCCCGCAGGACAGTGCTGCGCGATATTAGTGCACTGAGAGATGAGGGCTATGTGATCCATTCCGATGTCGGGCGCGGAGGTGGGGTGCAACTCGACCCCCAATCGATGCAGGCGACGGCCAAACTATCGGTGCCAGAGGTTTTCGCGCTACTCATTAGCGTTGCGGCGATGCGCGCGGCGGGGAACTTGCCGTTTTCGGAGATGGCCGATGCCGGGCTTGCCAAGATCGAAAAAGCCTTGCCCGGAGATAAGGTGCGCGATCTGCGCGCTTTCCTCGGCTGCCTGCATATTGGACAGTTGTCACCGCTTCAGGACTTATCCGATATGGGCAAAATGGCGCCCGAGCTATTACCCGCCTTCGAAGCGGCGTTTCTGGGTCGGCACCTCATCCGCTTTGGCTATCGCGACTCAAAAGGTCGCAACACCACACGCGAAGTGGAACCGCAAGCAATGCTGATCCTCCCGCCGCTATGGTACCTCGTTGGCTGGGACCCGATGCGCGACGATTTCCGTCACTTCCGTATGGATAGGATCAACAGCCCGGAAGCCGTTCCTGATAGCAGTTTTCGGCGGAGATATGTCCCGTTTGAAGACGACGTCTGCCCATATAGAGAATTGCAAATGTGATCGGCAAAGCGACGGGTCACTCGGCAGGCGCATGTATCCACTACAGTGCGGTGTGCAGTCTGCTACCGAAATAGCGTTTAAACCGCCTTGGACGATCAAGCATTAGCTGGAGCACAAGCTGTTCTCTTCCTGTTCTATTGTTTATGTGCAACTTTTGGAGGGGTCGACTTGCTTCAACCGGCAAGCTTCCTCAGCAATCGGTACTGCCTTGATACACGTAAGCTTTTGGATGTGCGACCAGACCCTAGAATGTGCCAAACGGAGAACAACATGAATGCTAACGCGGACAGCGGTCTGAAGGGCAATCGAGACGTTACAGATACTGAAGGTGACTATTCCATCTATCCGCACATGGATGGGATCAAAAGCTCGATGTCGTGGAAGCTTGGCTGTTATGGAGAACGCGGCGCTCTTTCCAAGGACATGATCGGGAGCTTGGCTGAACAGTTTGACCTGCCAACTAAGCTCGTAAGCGAACTCTCTGTGCTTCTTGGGAACTGCCTCAATAACGACGACGACATCGCAATCAATCTGACTGAGGTCCGACGCTCGCAAGCGATTGAACGAGGTCAAAAGCACCTCAAGCAACTTTTGCGGAAAGCCAAACAGAGTTCCATTGGTCCCCAAGAACTCCGGAAAGCATTGGGCTCGCTTTCGACTTATTTCGCGGCGACGCCAGAAGATGGAGACCTTCTTGACCAAGTCCTCGACAAGCTTGAGACCGCAACGACTCTCACTCAGGACGTCATAGATGACATTCGGCGCATCTGTGCGACGCCCGGCGCGGTTGCAGAGATGTCGCCACGAGACAAGCGGTTCTCGCGCGACAAACGCCGTCAGTACATCGTCGAGAGTTGCTGCTATATCTGGAAAGATGCCGGTCGCCCCCTGACCTATACGACATATTCAGACGGTCGCTCCGGAGGACAACGGCAAGGTCCGCTCGTAAGCTTTATCCAGGCTGCCGTGAGTATCATCACCGAACCGGAGCAAATCCTGAGCGGTGAGACGATCCGCGTGGATATTGACGATTTTCGCGACAAGCTTGGGCGCGAAGAGAAGGAGCGTTGGGGCCCGCCGGAATCGGGCAATCAATACACTTAGAATGAGCAAGCCTGCGTTGTCATGGTCATGGCATGACACGCGTTCCTGCCAAACCCCCATCTGACGACCACGCGCACCAGCAGGTTGAGACAGCGATAGGCCAGTTGGTCCGATTGCTGGCTGCCCAGGCAGTACGGGAACTAGGCCGGGATGCCTCTGACCAAAAGGAGGCGCATCAGGATGCCACAGATCACTTCCAAGAAGAACCGACCCCGCCAGCTTCTGACGGTGAAAGACGTCGCTGAACTGGACAATTGTTCCGAGAAGACGGTGCGCCGTGCGATTGCGTCAGGCCTGCTTGAGGTTATTCGGGTCGGCCCCGGCGGACGCCTCATCCGCATTGATCCGGCAGCACATGCCGCCTACCGGCAGGCACAGTACTGGTAGGTAATCACGACCATTAATGTACATTAATGTCAATAGCTTATGGCATTTTCGGGAAGAGGGCCTGCCCGTAAATTTCGGACTTTCTGTGCTACGCTTTTCCCGAATCGGACCTCCTGTCCACACCCGTCCACCCGAGACCTGACATGTCCAAAGGAACGCAGACCCGATGACTAGCCAGAGCCCCGTTCCATTTACAATAGCCTTCGTCAAAGCCGACACACCGATGTTTGCCGAGCTTATCGAACAGCTGCGCTCCGATAGCTCTCTGACAGACGGACGCCGCCGCGATATGATCTCCGGCCTGCGCCGTACATCCAAAGCCCTTGGATTGCCTCCTGAGGATGTGCCTTGCGATAGCCGCTGGTTGCAGTCCCGTCTGTCCAAAGTCACACCGGCTGCACTCGGTCTTTCACCAAAGAGCTGGCAAAACGCGGTCAGTGATGCGCGGGCTGCGCTCGCGCATTTCGGGCTGGTGGAACGGCGCTTCAACCGGATCGATGATCTGTCTCCAGATTGGCAAGCGCTCTGGGCGAATGTACTGGCGTCCGGCGACAAGACATTGCAACCCGCGCTCTGTCGCTTCGTGCATTTTTTGAACCGGCAGGGCGTTGAGCCTGCCAACGTATGTTCAGACCATGCCGCGGCCTATCGAGAAGCCCTTGTGCATAACGAGATCAGCAAATCACCGGATGTCGCATATCAGGCTGCGGTCAACGGCTGGAACCTGGCGGTCCGACGTATTTCACAATGGCCCAAGGCCACCCTGCCCCTGGAAACGCGCCAGAAGGTCATCACCTTTCCCGTGACAGCATTTCCTACGCCGCTCCAAAGCGAGCTTGCAAAATTGATGCA
Source organism: Ruegeria sp. CDSA141 (assembly GCF_059612005.1). NCBI lineage: Bacteria > Pseudomonadati > Pseudomonadota > Alphaproteobacteria > Rhodobacterales > Roseobacteraceae > Ruegeria > Ruegeria sp. CDSA141. Next base: position 3,737 of record NZ_JBXWPT010000003.1, on the reverse strand, counting down.
TCTTCTAGCCACTCCGGACCCGCTGGCAGATGACGGTCAGAACAGGGCACTCCGACCCGCGACCCTGTCCCAATACCAAAGACAGTTGGTTCGGTTTGCCTCCGAACTCGTTCACTCTGGTATCCCGATCGCGGAGATTAGCAGTTTGTACACCCTGGTCGATCCGCTGATAGCGGAACGTGGTCTCCGCCAGATGCTATCGCGCACCAACAACCAGACCACAAAGATGATCAGCGAGATAGCCGCGTTGGTCCGCAACCTGGCCCGGATACTCAATGCACCCGAACACACCCGGGAATCACTGGCTGGGCTTGCAGCGCGTCTTGCGGTAAAACCTCAGAATGGCATGACCCAAAAGAACCGAAGCAGGCTACGCGTGTTGCAGGAGGAGCGACACCAGCTGCGCCTTCTGCTCCTGCCTGAACGGGTTTTCGCGCGACCAAGCGGCACCTCCAAGCCGTATGGCTGGGCTCTGGCGCGCGAAGATGCGCTCGCCATCGCCATCCTTCTGGTCTGCCCGGTTCGCGTGAAGAACCTGGCTGACATCCACCTGGAACGCCACCTGCACCGTCCCGGCGATGGCCGAGCCTACCTGGTTCTGGAAGGCGGCGAGACTAAAAATGAGCGACCTGTCGAGTTCGAGATCCCACGGGATGTATTGCGCATGATCGACGCCCATCTCAAAACTCGCTGTCCGGAACTCTGCCCCGCGGGAACGCCTTGGCTGTTTCCGCGCCGAAAGAGTTGCGATCCAATCGACCCGAACGCCCTTTCGGCACGCATCTCCAAACGGATCCGGAAGGAAACGGGGTTGGAGATGAATGCCCACCTGTTTCGGCATTTCGCGGTGATGAACTGGCTCGACGCCAATCCCGGCGGCTACGAGGTTGCGCGCCGTTTGCTCGGGCATTCGGAGGTCAGCCACACCATCAACATGTATTCCGGTCTTGAGGCACGGTCGGCGACACGCGCCTTTGCTGACCTGATCGATGCCAAGAAAGGGCGTCGCTGATGAGCCTTATTCTGCCGCTCGACGAATGGCCCGCGCAAGACCAGGAGATGTGGCTCAACCTTCAGGCGGGAGGTGGACCGCTTGACGATTGCGGCACGCTCTCACATCTACGCGCGACCTCGCTGAAGACTTTGGAGTTGCGCTATGCCCGATGGCTGCAATGGCTGATTACAAGCGATGCGAATGCGATCACACTGCCTCCGGCTCGACGCGCGACTCTGCCGCGCCTGTCCGCTTGGCTTCGGGACCTCTCACACACCCGGCCAATGACCCGGTTGATGTTCATTGACGGCGTTTTGCGTATCCTCTCCGCGGCTGACCCGACACAGGACTGGTCCGCTCAGCGGAGATTGAAAGCGGGATTGAAGCGCACCGCAGGACGGGGTGATCGGGATCGCAAACTTGGGCGTGTGTTGTCCAGCGAGGTTCTATTCCGTGCAGGGCTGATTCTGGCGACGGGTCATGCAGAAGCGGCGCCAACACCGCTGCGCTGTATGATGTGCCTGCGGGATGGCACCATGATTGCCATGCTGGCTTTGATGCCGATGCGGCGACGCGCCTTTGCCGGCCTTCGGATTGGCATATCCTTGCATGTCACAGCAGACACCATGACCGTCGCGCTCCCGGGGGATCTGACCAAATCAGGGCAGCCATGGGAGGCTGATGTTCCCCAGAGCGTTGAGCCTCTCTTGCGTCGTTATGTCAACGAAGCCCGCCCCTATTTTTTGGAGCGTGGCCAACAGCAGCACGATGTCCTATGGGTTGGCAAAACTGGCTTACCTTTCAAAGAAAACGCGCTAGGCCCCCGAATTGCTGATCAAACGCTTAAGCTGACGGGTTGCCGCATCCCACCGCATTTCTTCCGGGATGCCGCCGCAACGACATTGGCGCGCTCCTCTCCGGAACACGCAAAGCTGATCCGACCAATATTGGCTCATACGAGCTTCGGAACGGCAGAGCATCACTACATTCACGCCCAAACCATTGAAGCAGGCCGCGACTACGCGGATCTGATCAACCAGAAGAAAAAGGTCTGTCGATGACCCGAGTCGCAATCTATGCCCGTTTCTCCAGCCAGATGCAGCGAGACGCATCGATCGAAGACCAGATGCGACTGTGCCGGGAGCGGGCAGAACGCGAGGGCTGGAACATTGTTGAAGCCTATTCGGATTGGGCGGTCTCTGGCGCGTCCATGTTGCGTCCCGGGCTGCAAGCGTTATTCAATGCAACCCAGGAAAGACGGGTTGATCTGATCTTGGCGGAGGCGCTGGATCGCTTGAGTCGAGACCAGGCAGACATCGCTGCGATTTTCAAACGCCTGAGCTTTGCAGGGGTCGGCATCATGACTCTGACCGAAGGCGAGATCAGTGAGTTGCATGTGGGTCTCAAGGGGACCATGAACCAACTGTTCCTCAAAGATCTGGCAGATAAAACTCGGCGCGGTCTTCGCGGGCGGGTGGAGCTTGGACGCTCCGGTGGCGGCAACAGCTATGGCTACGACGTCGTCCGGCGTCTCGGGCCCGACGGCCAACCTGTTACGGGGGAACGAGTGATCAACGCAGCGGAAGCTGAGATTGTCCGGCGGGTGCTTCAAGAGTTCACCGAAGGGCACTCCCCAAAAGCCATTGCGCGCCGCCTCAACACCGAGGGTGTCCCAGGCCCCCGAGGTAAATTTTGGCGTGACACGGCAATCCGGGGGCACCGCACTCGTGGAACCGGCCTTCTTAACAATGAGCTCTACATCGGCCGCCTGGTCTGGAACCGGCTGCGTTACATCAAGGACCCCGAGACCGGCAGACGCGTTTCCCGTCTCAACGAGCCCTGCAAATGGATCATCACGGAGGTCCCCGAGCTGCGGATCGTCGGGGATGAGCTTTGGGAGGCGGTCAAACAGCGGCAAGGCGAGATCGAAGCCGATCCTCGCGTCAAAGCCATCAAGGAAACCCGGTTTTGGGAGAAGCGTCGCAAGAAGCACCTCCTGACAGGTCTTGCATTCTGCGGCACCTGCGGAGGGCCGCTCGCGACAGTCGGGCGCGACTACCTCGCCTGCTCTGCTGCCCGCAAACTCGGCACTTGCACGCACATGCAATCCATTCGCCGCAACGTTCTGGAAGACGCCGTTCTGAATTTGCTTCGTCAGCGTCTGATGCAGCCCGACGCAGTGGCCGCTTTTATCAAGTCCTTCAGCGAAGCCGCCAACGCAGAAGCAGGTACAGCGGAGGAAGTCCGGACCCGTCTGCAATCCGACCGGGACAAAGCTGCGCGCAAACTGAATGGGCTTTATGACGCAATCGCCGAGGGCATTCGCACCACCGGACTTCAAGCAAGACTCGAAGAGCTCGAAGCGGAGATCGCCGATCTTGTGGCGAAGCTCTCAGAACCTACGCCCTCACCGGTGCGACTGCACCCAAATCTGTCCGAACTCTATCGCTCCAAGGTCGCAGATCTGGCACAGGCGTTATCGGATCCGTCGATCCGTACCGGAGCCTTGGAGATTATCCGGGGCTTGATCGAACGTGTTACGATCCAACATGAACAGGATGGCGTGCAGATCGAACTGGAGGGTGTCCTGGCAGCAATGATTGGGCTGGCCCAGAATGAACAAAGCCGCCCTGAGGCGGCTTGTTCGAGGCTCTGTTCGACCAAGGTGGTTGCGGGAGTAGGATTTGAACCTACGACCTTCAGGTTATGAGCCTGACGAGCTACCGGGCTGCTCCATCCCGCG